>JAGWBU010000070.1:347-24164 GCA_021295735.1 Candidatus Poribacteria bacterium
ATGGTAAAACAAAAGGCATAAATAATTTTGAAATAACAGATTTTAGAAATTAATAAATTTGCAATTTTGGCATTACCATGATACAATTTACGTTAGGAATTAAGATGTTTATGTTCAGAAAACCTTTTTAATCCCATCCGGAGAGGTGGAAAAAGGATGTTGTGTTACACTTCGGCAGACTGTTTTCAAAAAACATGTTTTGCGCAACAGAAAATCATATTGAAGCAAAAAATACCTGCTAATCTTGCAAAATTGGTTTTACTTTTAAAACATCCCATCTGTAAAAGAGAAATATTAAATTGCACCCTTCTCACTCTTTAGTGAGGAGGTTTTTTTATGGTCAAAATAACACCCTTGATGTAAGTTTACAATGCGTCTATAGTAGGAAAAATCATGAAAATGCGTGAAAAAGCACAAGTCATGAACGCGGAAGAAATACGCCGCGCCTTAGTCAGAATCGCCCATGAAATTTTGGAGCGAAATCACGAACACAGCGAAAATCTGGTACTTGTAGGTGTTAAAAGCCGAGGCGATATCCTCGCCTACCGAATTGCTAATAACTTAGAGCAAATAGAAAATATCAGTGTACCAGTAGGGGCAATAGATGTCACACTCTATCGTGATGACATTAATCTCCATGAAACACAGATACAGGTTAGCAGTACTGAAATCGAGTTTGATGTTACTGGGAAATGGGTTATTTTGGTAGATGAGGTGCTTTATACCGGACGAACTACCCGTGCAGCAATGGATGCAATAATAGACTTTGGTCGTCCTGCGGCGATTCAATTGGCAGCGCTTGTGGATAGAGGACACCGCGAACTGCCAATTTCTGCAGATTTTATTGGAAAAAATGTACCCACTTCCCGTAAAGAATTCGTTAGAGTACAATTAGTAGAGGAACACGGTGTCGATTCAGCAATGATTTGCGAACCAGATTCAGAATGACGGGTAGGAGGTAAAACCACAAAAAGATGGAGAGTGTGCTTATCGGCAATGGACATATCATTGATCCGGCGAATAACGTTGATGAAGTTGGCGACATTCTTATCGTTGATGGTAAAATCGCTAAGGTCGGTAGAAATTTGGCGGCGGATGCCAACAACATTGTTGACGCAACTGACTTGACCGTTACGCCCGGTTTAATTGACATGCACGTTCATCTGCGTGAACCCGGATTTGAGCATAAAGAGACGATTACCACGGGGACAGCAGCGGCAACATCGGGCGGGTTTACCTCCGTTGTTTGCATGGCAAACACGTCACCGGTAACAGATTCTCCTGAAAAGATTAAGCACATTTATGACATCGCAAATCGAAATTCGGAGCAACAGACATCTCCTACAGCAAACGTTTTTCCGGTGGGTAGTATAACAAAAAACCTTGCTGGTGAAGAACTAACCGATATCCGTGGCATGCTCTCTGCTGGAGCAGTCGGTGTCAGTGATGATGGTGTTACCGTGATGAATTCCGCACTAATGCGTGAAGCGTTAATGTTAAGTGCGGAACTCGGTTTTCCTGTGATGGTTCACTGTGAAGAGCACAATTTGAATGCTGATGCAGTGATGAATCTCGGTGAAACATCGCAAAAATTGAATCTCGTGGGTAGCCCGAATGCAGCAGAAGACATTATCGTAGCACGCGACATCATGCTCGCGGAATTAACAGGCGGACATGTGCATATTTTACACGTCAGTACGGCAGGAGCAGTCGAATTAGTGCGATGGGGTAAACAGCGAGGCGTCAACGTTACAGCAGAAGCGTGCCCCCATCATTGGATTCTGACTGATACGGAGATTGAAAAACAGGGAACTAACGCTAAAATGCATCCACCGCTTCGGACACAAAAGGATATTGACGCTGTGCTTGAAGGCTTGCGTGATGGCACAATAGATGCAATCGCTACTGACCACGCGCCACATACGCCAAAAGAAAAAGCACTCGGAATGAAAGATGCGCCTAACGGAATTATTGGACTTGAGACATGTATGCCACTTGTACTAACATATTTGGTTGATGCTGGACATCTAACACTGAAAGATGCGATCGCAAAGTTAACATGTATTCCAGCAGAAATAGTCGGAATAGATCGTGGGACACTCTCTATCGGTGCGGTGGCAGATGTCACACTAATTGATACACAAAAAGTGGCAAAGGTTGACATAGAAAAATCGTGTTCAAAAAGCCGAAACACACCTTTTGCTGATTGGCAGCTTAAGGGATGGTCAGTGATGACAATCCGAGAGGGAATTCAGAGCTAAACATTCCAATAAAGAGGAAAATATGAAAGCAATTCTCACATTAGCGGACGGAACCGTTTTTGAAGGACAGCAGTTTGGCGCGACAGGTGAAACTGTTGGGGAAGTTGTCTTCAATACAAGTATGACAGGGTATCAGGAAGTCCTAACAGATCCGTCCTATAAAGGGCAGATTGTCACCATGACCTATCCGTTAATTGGCAATTACGGTTGTAACGAAGCGGATATTGAATCTATCGGTCCACAAGTAGAAGGATTCGTAGTGCGTGAATACAGCGCATATCATAGCAATTGGCGTTCAAAATGGAGTTTGGACACCTACTTAGCCGAAAACGAGATCATCGGAATTCAAAATATTGATACGCGTGCGCTAACCCGCCGTCTCCGTGTTCACGGTGTAATGAACGGTTGTCTCGCTACAGAAGATGCCGATGGAAATCTTGACGCAGCAAGCCTCATAGAAAAAGCACAAGCATGGCACGGTTTAGTAGGGTGGGATATGGTGCAACGCGTCACCTGTCCGAACCCGTATGCGTGGAATCAACATCCATCAAGTTCTAATGGGCTACAATCAGGAGATTCAAATCTATCAGAAAATGGAAAATTCCGTGTGGTTGCGATGGATTTCGGCATCAAATACAACATTTTACGACAGCTGACAGAACATGGTTGTGAAGTCCAAGTTGTGCCTGCGAAAACAACTGCAGAAGAAATTCTCGCTGCGGAACCTGATGGCGTGTTCCTCTCAAATGGCCCTGGAGATCCGATGCCGCTTGATTATGCGATAAAAACGATACAGGAATTGCTGGGTAAAAAACCGATTTTCGGCATCTGTTTGGGACACCAACTTTTGGGACTGGCTCTCGGTGGCAAAACCTATAAACTAAAGTTTGGGCATCGGGGGGCAAATCAACCTGTAAAATATCTGGAAACTGATCAGGTTGAGATAACTTCCCAAAATCACGGGTTTTGCGTTGATATAGATTCACTTCCCAATACCGTAGATATAACCCACATCAACTTAAATGACAACACACTTGAAGGGATACAACATAGAGAGTATCCCGCTTTTTCTGTACAGTATCATCCAGAAGCATCACCCGGTCCACATGATGCAAGTTACCTGTTTTCACAATTTACACAGATGATGGCAAAATATTAAAAAAGATATTTTTAATACGCATTTAAACCTTTTCAATAACCAATTACCATAAGAAAATGCCAAAGCGAACAGATATAGAAAAGATCTTAATTATAGGTTCCGGCGCGATCATCATCGGTCAAGCATGTGAATTCGATTACTCCGGAACGCAGGCATGCAAAGCGCTCAAAGAAGAGGGCTATCAGATTGTTCTGGTCAATAGTAATCCAGCAACAATTATGACCGACCCGGATTTCGCCGACCGCACCTACGTTGAACCGATTACAGCAGACACGGTAGAACTCATAATAGAGAAGGAACGTCCGCACGCCTTGTTACCAACATTAGGTGGACAAACAGCATTGAACGTCTCGGTGGCACTTGCTGAATCAGGTGTTCTGGAAAAATACGACGTAGAACTGATTGGTGCAAAATTACCTGCTATTCAGAAAGCAGAAGACCGTGCGCTGTTCAAACAGGCGATGGAAAAAATCGGTTTAGCTGTTCCTAAGAGCGGTATAGCACACTCTACGCAGGAAGCAATAGCGTTGATTGACGAGATCGGTTTTCCTGCAATTATCCGTCCTGCATTTACACTCGGTGGCACAGGTGGTGGCATCGCTTACAACATAGAAGAGTATCAGAAAATGGTCGCCACAGGTCTTGCCTTAAGTCCAATCAACGAATTGCTCATTGAAGAATCTATCATCGGTTGGAAGGAATTTGAATTAGAAGTGATGCGGGATGGCGCGGACAACGTTGTTATCATCTGCTCCATTGAAAATGTCGATCCGATGGGTGTTCATACTGGAGATAGTATCACCGTTGCGCCGATCCAAACATTAACCGATAAAGAGTATCAGGAGATGCGGGATTCAGCGATTAAAATCATCCGAGAAATCGGTGTGGATACAGGTGGTTCCAATATTCAATTTGCTGTTGATCCTAAGACTGGTGAACAGGTTGTGATTGAAATGAACCCGCGTGTTTCCCGTAGTTCCGCACTTGCCTCAAAAGCAACAGGTTTCCCAATTGCCAAAATTGCCGCGAAGTTAGCTGTCGGGTATAATTTAGATGAAATCCCGAACGACATCACCGCAGAAACACCCGCATGTTTCGAACCGACCATTGACTACGTTGTCGTCAAAATTCCGAGATGGGCATTTGAAAAGTTTCAAGGCACCGATGAAACATTGACAACGCAGATGAAATCTGTCGGTGAAGCGATGTCCATTGGTGGCACTTTCAAGGAAGCACTTCAGAAAGGCTTGCGATCTTTAGAAACTGGTTGGTCAGGATTTGACAATCATCCACTTGAAGAACTACCACTCTCAGAACTATCAAGTAAATTGACGATCCCAAATGTTGAACGTATCTTTTACATCAAGTCTGCCCTCAAGCGTGGGATGACTATTGAAGACATCTATTCCTATACACATATTGATCCGTTTTTCCTCTACAATCTCCAAGAAATTGTTGACTTTGAAAAATATCTTTCGTCACCGCAGACACGACCCTTTGTAGAAAACGGAAAGTCAGATGCAGAGGCAGTATCTCTCCTACGTCAAGCAAAACAGTTCGGTTTTTCGGATCGGCAGCTCGCTGAAATCTATGATGTGTCAGAGACCCAAATGCGAAAAACACGAAAAACACTTGGAATTGAAGCAACGTTCAAAACTGTTGATACCTGTGCAGCAGAGTTTGAAGCAGAAACACCTTACTATTATTCAACCTGTTCCAGTGAAGACGAAGTACGTCCCACAGATAAAGAAAAAATCATGATTTTAGGCGGCGGACCTAACCGTATCGGGCAAGGTATAGAATTTGACTATTGTTGCGTGCATGCTGCAATGGCACTCAAAGCAGATGGTTATGAAACTATCATGGTGAACAGCAATCCCGAAACGGTAAGCACAGATTACGATACCTCTGATCGTCTCTACTTTGAACCTTTGACTTGCGAAGATGTTTTGAATATTTACGACAAAGAGAAACCTATCGGGGTCATCGTGCAATTCGGCGGGCAAACACCACTGAATCTTGCAATGGTGCTTAAAGATGCAGGCGTTCCGATAATCGGCACAAGTCCTGAAGACATCGCTCGTTCTGAAAATCGTCAACTTTTCAAAGAGGTGTTAGACGAAATCAGATTAATGCAACCACCTAACGGCACTGCAACCTCAAGTGAGGAAGCAGCGCCTATCGCCGCATCGCTTGGATATCCTGTAATTGTCCGTCCGTCATTTGTTCTGGGTGGGCGTGCTATGCAAATTGTTTACGATGAAAAACTCCTACAGGAATATATGGAATCTGCTGTACAAGCCTCACCTGAGCACCCTGTGCTTATTGACAAATATCTTGAAGAAGCAATTGAGGTAGATGTAGATGCAATTTCTGATGGAAACTTAACTGTTATCGGTGGTATCATGGAACATATTGAAGAGGCAGGAGTTCATTCAGGGGACAGCGACTGTGTCCTTCCTCCGTATACATTGGTTGACGAACAAATTGATCAACTCAAGGAGTATACCTACGCACTTGCAAAAGCACTAAACGTACGTGGATTAATGAACGTCCAGTATGCGATTAAGAACGATGAAATTTTTGTGCTTGAGGTGAATCCGCGCGCTTCCAGAACTATACCGTTTGTGAGTAAAGCCATCGGTGTTCCGCTGGCAAAGTTAGCTGCGCGCGTGATGGCAGGAAAAACACTGCATGAACTCGGATTTACGCGCGAAATTGAACCTCCGTATTTTAGCGTGAAGGCACCTGTTTTTCCATTCAATCGATTTCCCGGCGCAAACTCTCGACTTGGTCCCGAAATGAAATCAACAGGGGAGGTCATGGGAATTGATAGCGATGTTTCCCGCGCTTTTGCGAAGGCACAAAAAGCTTGTGGATATACATTGCCTCTGAAAGGTAATGCTTTTATCAGTGTGAGAAACAAGGACAAACGCGCTGTGATCTTTATAGCAAAGAAACTCACAGATATGGGATTTGAACTCATTGCCACACACGGTACAGCGAAAGTATTGCTCCGTAACGGAATGGACGTTCAACTCGTGTATAGCATCGGCAAAGGTAGGCCGACAATTCATGACTATATTAAAAACCATGCAGTTGACTTGATTATCAATACACCAACAGGCGATTTGCACCGAACCAATGAACTACTTATCCGCCAGATGGCGATAGAACATGATATTCCGATCTTCTCAACTATTCCAGGTGCAGCCGCTGCTGTAAACGCCATTGACGCGCTACAACGCGGAGATATTTCAGTTTCACCACTCCAAGATTATCATAAATCGGAATTAAGGTAAAAAATGGCAAACGATTCGACACAAAGAAATACACGGTGGGTTCAAGCGCTTGATAGACTTCTCCAAGTCCTTAACCTTGACGAAGATCATCCAATCAGGATTCTGACAATTGAAGACGGTAGAGAAGTGGTTGTCGTACAACCGAACGCTTTCACAGTTTCACGTATCTATGCTACGGGGCGTCCCGATGGTTCACGTCCTCACGGAATGGATTCATACTACGATTATTTTACTGGGAAATTAGAAAAGTATGAAGAAGAAAACGGAACACGGGAAGGTTTTGAATTAACAGAAGAGGAGTGGCAAACGTTGTTTGAGGAATCTTTCCATCGCTATACTCGATATCTTCTATTCGCAGGTATTAAACGATGGGAAGATGTGAAACGCGATACGGATATGAATTTATCTGTAACTAATTTGGCTCGCGAATATGCACCCTCCGAAATTGCTTGGCAAAGTTACCAATATAAAGGGTATATGATTATGATGAACAGCATTGCTAAAGCGGAATTAAGCCTGCAAGAGGATGATCCTGACACAGCTTTACAGCAAATTGACATTGGAATTCAACAGATTGGTGAATTTTGTGGAGAATGTTTACGCGAGGAACATGGTGAAGCAGAAAATATTACGCGTGAACGTTACCTTAGCAACCTCATTGAATTCCGATCCGATTTAGAGGCTCTCGGCACAGAAGATGGTGACAACAGTGGTAATGAGACGAGTGAAGAGGATGACACAGATCTCTTGACCGAATTAGAACAGTTATTGAATGAAGTAGATTCACCGGAAATAGAAAGAGAATAATTGCACACGTATCAGTTAAATGAACAGTCAATAATACGTGTTTCATCTTTTTTTATTTTATCAGTTCAATCTGTGTCTACAGTGTCAACGGTCTGCTTTTACTGGGCAGAGATTATGCTTTCCATTCCTCATCAACCGCCTCACGGCTTGCCTGCACAAGAACACCGCCAAAAAATATAAAGGCAATGCCTCGGATCAAAATGTGCCAATAGAAACTTACGCCTGGTATGAAAGTAATCGCGAAAACGATTGCAGACAATATCAGCAGATACGCAGAAGCAGGATTTCCCCACGCACGGAGAGATGTACCGTAACACAATGCAGCCACAGAGAATAAGAACGCCCCAATAAGTGTGAGTGCTTGTGACCATTCTTGCCATACCAGATTGATTTTGTCTCCAAACTCTTGTGTTGCTGTTTCCTGTATCAATGCATGGAGCGTCTTCAAAGGTGCAGTTTGAGAACAGTGTGCTATCAGTTCCAACACGATCCAAAGCGTTGCGAACCCCACCCCTAAAAGAGCGCCTGTTTTCGCATCTTTTATGAGTAGAACAGTAGCAGCAATGACTGTTGGCACGACCAAAATAAGCATTACCACACTGACCCCATGCATAGCATCATGAGTTGCCTCAGGTCGAAAAGCGAACCAATAACTTAAAAATATCATGAGAAGTCCACTAAGGACAGCGCTTGTACCACCGAGAAAACACAAACTTTTTGAATTATCATTCATTTACATAACCCTTTTCCCTTATGTAAATTGGTAAATATCTTCGGTATGTCGGATATGTCTAATAATTTTTAACAAGTTAATAATCTCTGAATTTATATCAAATATAAATCGTTGGTTTTATTGTAAAAGTCTTTACAATTGAAATGGATTAAGAAAATAGAGACACTATATGTCAATAAGTATACTCAAGTGTAGTTTCTAAGTCAACAAAAACTCTGAAAAACACACAATTCCCGAAAATATGATAATTCGATTATGTAAAGTCTATCTCATAAATCGTTAAACACGGTTCCCACCAGAAAATTCAACTCCATCGTAGGGGCGGGTCTCTGTGCCCGCCCATGATTTTTCATTTATGAGACATGGCGAGGCACCAAATCAAGAAATCAACGGTATGAATCATGGCGAATCATGTAGAATACCAAAAGCGTATTCTACCAAGCGCATTCGTCATTCCCCGGGACCTCGCCCTACAAATGATTTATGAGATACGTTCTAATATCATTTCTATGTGACGATATTCATTATTTTATATGTCAGGTAGAGCAAACGCGAAACCTATAAGTATCAACTTAAGAAAAAATGCTGGATTTGCTCTTGTGGGAGGGAGACCTTGTCCGCCCGATTTTCTTCTTGTAGGAGCAACCTCCTGGTCGCGACCAATGCGCCAAAATGTTGAGAAAAACACGAAAACTGAATAGCTCTGGAATTACAACATTCTTGTTGACGAAAGATAGAAACATCAGGTATAATCTATCAAGACGATGTTTACGTACAAACATTTCCAGTAGGCATGTTTCAATAGTACACGCAAACGTATTTAATTATACTGAAATTCTAAAGAGAGCCAGGGTGGCAAATGAACATCCGAAAAAACGTCCTGATTGTAGATGCCAATCCTCGACAACGTGAGATTATTTGTCAAGCACTTGACGGGGAAGGACTCAATCTAATCGTTACAGGTAATATGTATCAAGCTTTTCATCGGATTGAACACCTGAAGATGGACATCTTGATTGCGCCTCTGAAAGCCGAACGGATTGATGGATTAGCTCTCTTGGAAGCTGCTACACGTCACCATCCGGATGTCGGGATTATTTTTATTACGGCTCCCAACGTTTTAGAAACCGATATTGGTATCAAGGCGATGCTGGCACATGAAGGAACTTATTTTCTCTACAAACCGCTTAATCCAGTTCACCTTAAGGCTCTCCTCCATAAAACACTTCAGAATCAACGACTCACTTTTGAAAATCGACAACTTCGATCACAAATTGACGAAAAGGAAGGTCTTTGTAGACTTACAGGTAAATCGCCAAAACTCATACAGATTCGTGAAATGATTACCCAAATTGCCCCGACAAAGGCGACCGTAATGATTTATGGTGCTCGTGGCACTGGAAAAGAATTGGTCGCACGCGCCATACACCATCGGAGTTTACGACAAGGTAATCTTATCGCCTTTAACTGTGCGACCCTTAATGAGAATTTGGCAGAATCCGAACTTTTCGGGCACGAGCGCGGTGCTTTCAGCGGTGCTTATAATCAAAGGAAGGGCCGGTTTGAACTTGCTCACGGAGGGACGCTTTTCCTTGACGAAGTTTCTCAACTGAGTCTTTCTAACCAAGCACGTCTACTGCGTGTGCTTGAAGAACGAGAATTTGAACGCGTGGGAGGAGATAAAACAATCCAAGTTAACGTTCGTATTATCTGCGCTACGAACCATGACTTAGAAGATGCTTGCAGTAAAGGTGAATTCCTACATGATCTTTATGACCGACTTAACGTCGTTTCCATTAACCTACCAACACTTCAAGAACGAATTGAAGATATTCCACTGCTTGTCAACGATTTTCTGGAAGAATTTTGTAGAGAAAACGGAAAAACATTAAGAGCACTTACGCCAGAATCTGTTAGAGTTTTGATGAAATATCACTGGCCCGGAAATGTGCGCGAGCTGAAAAACTGCATTGAAGGACTTGTCGTTATGTCTACACAAGAGACTCTACAACTGACGGATTTACCTGAACGTATCCTGAAGACCACAGCAGGTACAAATTCAATTATATCTTCAGTACCAACCCTCCATAAAACAGATTCCTTTGACAACGGAAACCTCCACCTTAACGTTGAAGTCGGTATGTCGCTGGAAGAAATCAACCGAGAAGTGTTACGAGCTACACTTGAATATACCGACAACAACAAGGCAAAAGCAGCAAAAATCCTTGACATCAGTCGACGAACAATTCAACGGAAAGCTAAAGAATATGGACTGTGTGACGAGTAATTATTGAAATGCACTGTAATCACACTTACACGAATACGTATCGGGTTTCTACTGAGACTCAAGTTTTAACTTATTTGCATAAGACCTTTTGTAATACTCCACCTCTTTGAGATTTGATGCCGCCGCTTCATCAATCAAAACAACCGTATTTGGATGCATCTGTAAAGCTGACGCTGGCATCATAACTGTGATAGGACCTTCAATCGCTTTTGCTATTGCTTCCGATTTTGAAGTGCCACATGCTAAAAGCAGGCACTGCTTTACTTTCATGATGGTACCAATCCCCATCGTAATTGCCATTTCTGGCACCGTGCTAACATCGCCACCAAAATGGATAGCATTTGCCACAAGAGTGCTTTCCGTCAAGGTTACGATGCGGGTTCGTGAAGCGAGAGACGAACCCACCTCATTAAAACCGATATGTCCGTCCGTACCGATACCCAGTACTTGAATATCAATACCGCCAACACGTTCAATCGCCTCCTCATACCTTGCACAAAACGTTTCATGGTTCTCCGCAGTATTTTGAGGGATATGTTGATTCTCTACGGAGATATTGACATGGTCAAAAAAGTGTTTCGCCATGAATGTGTGATAGCTCTGCGGATGTTCACGGGGAATGTTAACGTACTCGTCCAAATTAAAGGTAGTAACCCTTGAAAAATCGAGTCCGTCTTCTTTGTGCATGCGTACGAGTGCTTTGTAAAGCCCTATTGGGGTACTGCCTGTCGCTAAACCCAACACGAGGTTAAGCTTTTTTAGGAGTGCGTCCCGAATGATTTCCGAGGCAATTACAGCAAGTTGATGATGAGAGGGTTGAATAATAACTTCCATTTAAAACTGAACTCTAAACTTCTCCAGCGATAATTTTACCCATATCTTCGCTAATTTGATGAACTGTGCCTTCCGGATCATCCGCTCCTACTGGTAGTTCGGCTGTCATATAGTCGTCATACCCGACATCTGTTAGCGCTGTCATTACTGCGTTCCAATCAATTGTGCATTCTTCAATCAGATATGTAAACCGGTGTTCATTTGCATTGAAGCCTTTTACATGTACCTTGGAAATACGAGAACCAAGCGAATGGATCCAATGTTGTGGAAAACCGTATGCAACAATATTGCCGACATCAAAATAAGCTGAAACTGCATCGCTCTCAAATTCATCAAGGTAACGCGCAAATTCTATAGGACTCAATAGAAATTTATTCCATACGTTCTCTATCGCAATGGTTAGTCCTTTTTCTTTTGCAGTTGGAATCAATTTCCGAATTTCTTCTTGGGAACGTTGGTATGCCTCTTCATAAGTGGTCTTTTGATTAACAACTGCTGCAACAAGCAACACCGTATCTGCACCTATAGCCTCTGCTGTCGCTAATGAATCAAGCATCGCATTGTGAGACACTTCACGCACCGCAGCATCCGCATCTGAAAGTGGATGTGACCAATGTTTTCCATTCATCACGCTGCACAACTCAATTCCGTTATCTGTTGCCAACTGTTTTATTTTAACGCGTTCTGTATCATTACTTAATGTTCCGATTTCAACGCCGTCAAAACCTGCTTTTTTGGCAAGTTTAAACCGCGCATCTGTTGAATCGCCGGGCAATGACCCAATACATATTCCTTTTTTCATTATGTCCTCTGTGATATGGATATTTATCAATGTTGCGAAATTAATTTAAAATTCACCCTTATTTATGAAGAATGCATAATCAAAGGGGATAGAAAATGAATAGGGACAGCATAGAAGCCGTCCCTATATTTATGGATATGGAATTAGTCACGACGCGTTTTCATTTTTCCCCACTTAGTGGCAAGTTTTTCCTGGGGTTCAACAGGAAGTAAGTCACCTTCCATTACACCGTTGACTTCATCTTCAGTGAGTGCCTTGTTGTAAATGTATAGTTCATCCAGTTGGAATTTAGCAGAATTATAGCTTGGTGATTTACCAATATAAAGTACTCCTGCACCCTGTGCGTGCGCTGCAGGAACGTTTTGTTTTTCAACTTCCTTGCCATCAACGTAATATGTCAAAGTTCCACCTTTCTTGACACCTGCAAGATGGTACCAACTACCAATTTTAAACTGGTCACCTTCTCCGTTGGGTCCAGAGCAGTTCGTCCCTTGGTTTCCAACATTGAACCGCCAATGAATGTTCAAAGTATTTGTACATGTCCATATACCAGGGGAACGGTCAGAACCGGGGGCGTGCTTAGCAATAATTTGGTCCCAGCCACCAGTGTTGCCTGCAACAAAACGTAGCCAAAATAGGTATGAGTTGTCCTGATATCCCTCTAAGTCTTTAAAGGACGCAACTGTAACGCTGGAACTGGCCTCGGCACATTCCAATGAACCTTCTCCATGTTTAGCCTCATCGGTAGTAATATCTGCGTTATTGATTATATCAGCGTCATTTCCTCCGCCAGTTTCGTCCATAATCTTCCCACCACCCTCTTTATCAAAACTGAAATAGAGAATCAAACCGTCATCTTTAATTGCAGCTTGTGCAGTTAGAACGCCTACCAAAAGTAGGAGTATGAAGGACAAATATGTTACTAATCTCATCGTGATTGCCTCCTTGAGCATACAAGTTAGTTAATATTAGATGTAGGCATGTTGATTTTTTAACCCACATACTATTTCAAATCTATTTCTCAAAATACTATAGTGAAACCCATTTTACAAAAAACGATTAAATTTGTCAAGGGGGGTGTGTAAATATTTGGTTACATAGACTCAATTTGCAATGATTACGCGGCGTTTCCCACTGTAGGGCGGAGACCCGCCCCTACAATAGGAGTGGTGCGGATTTCTACAAAAACTTTACACACCCTGTCAAGGGTATGTAAATATTGGGTATGTAAAGTTTCTGGCATTAACCATGTCATTTTCTTGTAGGAGGGCTTCGTCCGCCCGATAAATCCAAATCAACATCAAATACGCTTTTGGGCATTTGGCAGAATTGAAACCCTTTGACAAGAACGACTGTTCGTTTTTCGGAGAACACGGAGCGGTTAGGAAACCGCTCCTACCGTACGAGGAGACTCCCATAAAAAGCAGATTCATTCTAAAAATGATGACGATAGGTTTCGCTATGCTCTATCCAACCTACAAACTAATGTAAGAGGCGCAATGAATTGCGCAACTACAAACGCCCAAACCTAATAATGTATATCTATTTCTAAGCATCACTATATTTTTTAATTCAACCAAATACACGAATATTATCAAAAATAAAAAATTTGATTTTTTCTTGACAGATTTTGATGTTTTTTGTAAAATATTCAACGTAATTACGTAATTATACGAAAAGAGTGTTTTTAAGTTGTCCCTTACAAAAGATGTTGTTTAGTTTGCGAACATTATACAATCCAAAGTGGGATGACATAAAAAAACTTTTCGCATCAAACAAGACCAAATAGTTTATTGAATACATGAGGAGGAATTTACTCATGCGTTTTACGATTTATGTGTTTATTGCGGTAATGTTTTTCGCTGGTGGCATTCTCTCCACGCACGCTGCGTTAGACGACGGTTTAATTCTCTACTTCAGTTTCGACAAAGAAACAGGAGGCGTCGTTACTGATGGTACCGGTGGAGGCAATAATGGAACGCTGACAAGCGCAAGTGTTACAACAGACGAAAAGAAAGTTGGTTCGGGTTCTTTGGAAATGTTAGATCAGAATGCCAGTTTGGAAGTTGAATCTTTCCAAGAATTGGAAGAATATCAGGACAATAGTTTTGTGTTCTGGCTCCACTTCATTCAGGGGCATAATGGTGCCTGGAGTCAAATTTTCGCGAAAAAAGCTCCTGATTCTGACCGTTCCCCTGGTGTATGGACGTGTCCTAATTCCTTGAATATTCACTATCGGTTTAATCCTGGAAACCAAGGCTCACAATGTGCGGGTCCCGGAGGAGAAGACCAACAGTTTGAAACTGGTAAATGGCATCATATCGCTGGAGTCAAAGCGGCAGGCAAATTCCATTTTTATATTGATGGTGTCCAAGTTGGTGAATATGACGTCCCCGCGGCACACGCTCAAGGTGAAGAAAAGTTGTATATCGGTAAAACGGGGTATAGATCCGCGACTTTCTACATTGATGACTTTTTTGCCTTCAACCGAGCACTCTCTAAAGACGAGGTTAACGACATAATGGGTGGCTTACTCATTTCTGTTGAACCACGCGATAAGTTGACAACAACTTGGGGTATTCTCAAAACAAAGCGGAATTAACACTTAAACCGTCACACATAAACAACAAAAAACATGGGGAAATTTCTTGAAATTTCCCCATGTTTTCTTATACACTCCTTCGGGTTCAGCGCATGTTAAACTACCGCCTGCTTATGTGCTTCTGTTTGGCACTATGTTTTCAGTGGGGAACGGTATCGGTATGGAGCGATACCGATGTTGTGCTTAACGACCCATTTGCGCTTGGGCTCCACTACATGGAGATGGAACAGTATGAAAAAGCGTTAGCGGCGTTTGATACCATACGAAAGCAAGAACCAAGTAGCGGCATCTATTGTTATATCGGCATGGTGCTTCAAGAACAAAATAGACTGAACGAAGCATTAGAAGCATATCAGAATGCGTTAACATTCCAAGCCCCTCCGCCAATACACGGTAGTGCTCACCTCCATTTAGGGATCGTCTACAAAGCACAAGGAAAATTGCACCTCTCAAAGACGCACCTCAAAGAGGTGCTCGTGCTTATTCCTGAAACTCCAGAAGCGTATATTCATCTTGGAGAGGTATACCTCCTCCAACGTCAATTGGATAAGGCAAAACATGCGTATCGCCAGAGCATCCTGTTAAATCCAAATTTTACTGAATCCTATTACGGTTTAGGTAGGGTGGCAGAAATGCAGAACGATTTCATTTCTGCTGTTAACAACTACCGTCGAGCCATTAAACAAAACCTTTACGATCCACAACCGCATTACCGTCTTGCAATCGCGTACCGTTGTTTACAAAATCTGGAAGCAGCAGAAAAAGCGATGGCGCAGTTTAAACGAATGAAAAGTTACTCAGACAACGTTCATCGGTTTCGCGAAGCAATTTACAAAAATCCGAACACTCCGATTTTGTATGTGAAGTTAGGACAACTCCACGAAAAATTTGACAACTTTGCTGATGCACAACGTGTATATCAGACTGCAATGGCGTTATATCCTTCTTTTTTACCCGCCTATCACAGCCTTGGTACAGTGCTGATTCATCAACGTGCCTTAGAAAAAGCGACCAAAGTCTATCAAAAAATAACAGAAATTGAACCTGACAACGTACAAGCATGGTTAAAGTTGGGTGTTATACATATTAATCGTAAGCAGTTTGAACGTGCTGTTGAGGCTTTCAAGCAGGCTATTGCAGCAGATAACACATCCGCTGAAGCCTATAACAATTTAGCGCGTGTCTATGCCGGCCTCGGGACAGAGACTAAACAAGCAATTGCGCTTGCAGAAAATGCAGTTGCTTTGTCCCCAATACCGAAACATTACGACACACTTGCTTATGCCTATTACCGCAATAAACAATACTCCGAGGCGTTAGTTGCTATCAACCGCGCTCTCACTCTTGCTCCAAGTGTTGAGGCTTATGAGAATCTCCGCGCGAAAACACAAGAAAAACTCAAAGAAAATAAAAGTGAACTACAAAAGAAAAAATAAATATTCATGAGTAGAGGATATTCCCTATGGTATCAAATAAACAGATTTATGTGGTAGGGCTATGCGGTAGTCTACGGCAAGGTAGTACCACACACGCAGCACTGACAATTGCTCTTGCAGGTGCAAAAGAGGTCGGTGCGGAGGTAGAGTTGCTGGATTTGAGTGAATATCAACTTATCTTCCACGGTGCAGTTGCAGATGAATCTGAATATCCTCCCGATGTTTTCATACTCAAGGAAAAGGTGAAACGCGCGCATGGTATTCTTCTTGGCACTCCAGAATACCATGGAAGTTTCAGTGGCGTTCTCAAAAACGCTTTAGATCTGATGCGGTATGAGGAATTTGAAAATAAGGTTGTTGGACTAATCGGTGTTTCAGGTGGTAGGATGGGCGCGGGAAATGCCTTGTCAATGTTAAGAATTGTAGGTGCTACATTACGTGCATGGGTCATTCCGAACGATGTTTCAATTCCACGTGCTTCTCAAGCTTTTGATGAGAACGGTAATTTACGCGATCCAGAATTGGCAGCGCGTGTCAAAACGATTGGACGCGAAGTTACCCAATTCGCTGCCCTCTATAATTCAAAATAGATATAGACATATAATATGAATGATATACACAGTTGGAATGAATGGATCGGTACGGACGAAGCAGGAAAAGGCGATTACTTTGGTCCGCTTGTCGTTGCGGGAGTTTACGTAAACGCCGATTGTCAAGATGAGTTTTTGAGTAAGAAAATTACTGATGGAAAGAAGATTTCAAATCCACGCGTCCGTAAACTTGCTGATTGGATATGGAAGCATTACGAGCAACACATCGTTATTAAACAAAAGATGCCAGAGGACTATAATTCTCTTTACGAAATCCTCAGAAAGCGTGACCAAAACCTAAATACGATGCTTGCCAAATTACATATTGAGTCCATTCAAACACTTGCGAACCGTATGGGAGCGAAGCACGCGCTCATAGATAAATTTGCAAATAATGATATAATAACACCACAGTTGGCACAACAAGATATAGAGATAAAACAGGAAACTAAGGCAGAAAGAGACATCGCAGTAGCTGCTGCGTCAATCATAGCGCGCGATGCTTTTCTGAAAGGTATAGAAACTTTATCACAAAGATATAAGATACGGTTGCCGAGAGGTGCATATCAGGTTACAGACGCAGGAAAAGAATTTATCAAATTGCACGGTGCTAAAGCACTAAGGAATGTTGCCAAACTTCATTTTCGTACAACAGAAACTGTCCTTGCATAAATTTAATCAGCTTACAAGGATTCATGACCGTTCTCAAGCAGTGCATCTTAAGTCAATATAAGGATTAATAGCAATGCATTATACCGAAAAGTTATTTATAATTCATTATGCTGAAGTTGGACTCAAAGGGAAAAATAGAGTGTTTTTTGAAAAGAAGCTTACACAAAACATCAAACTTTCCCTACGCGGAACAGGTTACGCAGAAGTCCAAAGACTTCACGATAGAATCGTTGTGCATCTTAAACAAGGGACAGATATTGCTGAAATCGAGAAACGACTGCGGCGAGTTATGGGTATTGCACATTTTGAACTTGTTTGTCGCACCGAAAAAGACATTGATGTAATTAAAGACACTGCTTTGCAGCTGACCGAAGGAAAAACTTTTGAGACACTAAAAGTTGAAACCAAACGTTCCGACAAATCCTTTCCGTTAACTTCGCCCGAAATTAGTAGTGAAGTCGGCGGACACCTGATTCAACAGACTGGTGCCAGGGCAGATATGTATAACCCTGACCTACGCTGCTGGGTAGAAATATCACACAATTCTGCCTATATTTACACTGATAAACTTCAAGGCGTTGGTGGCTTGCCGGTTGGTGTTAGTGGAAAAGTACTTGTGATGCTTTCTGGCGGGATTGATTCCCCTGTTGCAGCGTGGCAAATGATTAAACGTGGTACGAAAGCCGTTTTTATTCACTTCTACAGTTATCCTTATACTGATAAGGCATCGTTGGAGAAGGTAATAGAGTTGACCAATATCTTAGCAGAGTCGAACTATCGCAGTGTAATTTTTCTGGTGCCATTTGCCGAACTTCAACAAACTATCGTAACAGAAACTCCCGCACCGTTTCGAGTTTTACTGTATCGGCGGATGATGACACGTATCGCACAGCGGGTTGCTGCATTTGTTGACGCTGAAGCACTTGTTACAGGAGAAAGTCTTGCACAGGTAGCATCCCAAACACTTACGAACCTTCGGTCAATTGAAGCAATTGCAGACATACCAATTCTCCGTCCTCTTATCGGCTATGATAAGATTGATATTATCGCGAAAGCTGAACAGATAGGCACTTTTAAGGTATCTACACTTCCACATCAGGATTGTTGTTCTCTTTTTGTGCCGAAGCACCCTGCAACGCACGCATCACCTGCAGATTTAGACAAAGCGGAGGCAGGTTTTGATATAGCAACACTTGTTGAAACGGCGATGGATGGAATTGAAAAGAAAATTGTAAATTTTTCTTATGAAAATGGTAGTTGAAGGCGGTTTTAGATTGACAAGGAATCTCTTAACTGAATACCAATTAAAAGCTCATGGAACGAATTTTACTCATTCGCCTCAGTTCGCTCGGAGATGTAGTGTTGACAACCCCAGCTATTCGTGCTATTCGCGCCCATTTTCCCAATGCTTATATCGCGATGTTAGTCGCGAAGCAATCTGCAGATGTTCTCCGACAAAATCCACACCTCAATGAGATAATCCAATTCAATAGGTTCGCGAAAGACAAGGATACGGGTGAAATGCTGCGGATTATCCGTATCTTGCGTCAACGTAAATTCGGACTTACATTTGATTTTCAACGTAAGTTTCGGACAGAACTACTCATGTTTTTAAGTGGGGCTTCTGAGCGTGTTGGAAAGGGAAGACTCTGCACAACCCGTGTTCCTGAACGGGACAACAAACATGCAACAGAACACTATTTTGATCTGTTACATGCAACCGGAATACCAGCAGAAAATCGTCAATTAGAACTTTTCCTTACGGAATCTGAACGTGCAGATGTTTATCACGCTTTCGAAGAAGCGGGTATAGCAGAAATGCAGTTAAAGGTTGGTCTATTCCCAGGGGCAGGATGGAAATTGCGAGAATGGATGCCAGAACGTTTCGCAGCTATTGGAGATAAACTCGTTCGACATTTCAATGCACAAGTCATCATTTTCGGCGGACCGAAGGAGGTAGACTTGGTACACACAGTTAGCAAACTGATGAACGAACCTGCTACTCCATTTGCGGGAAAACTTCATATTCGACAGTTAGCCGCTTGCATAGAAAGGTGTAATCTTTTTCTCACAAATGACACCGGGCCGATGCACATCGCAGCTGCAGTGAGAACACCCACCGTAGCACTGTTCGGTCCTGGCAATCACATCCGATTCCAACCTTTCGGGAATTTACACACAATCATTCGCTATGATGTGCCGTGCAGTCCTTGTAAACAGTTTACAGATAAATGTAAAGATAATATCTGTATGAAACAGATTACAGTTGATGAAGTGTGGGATTCTATCTGTCAAATGATTGAGAGATAAATTGTACTGTTTACATTTACATTCGCTCTATCCACACGCAGCTTCAAAAACGCGCAGATGGTTCCCACCCAATACTTTCTGAATTGCTTCATCCGAGTAGCCTCGCTCACTTAAGCCTTCCGTGATTTTAGGGAATTCGGTAGCATCCTTGAGAAGATCCCCACCACCATCAAAATCTGAACCGATGCCAACATGGTCAAGACCCGCAACATCAATTGCATATTCAATATGATTGAGAAGTTGTGCAAAGGGAGGTGTTTTTTTCCAACCGTCTCCAGTGATGAATCCTGGTACAAATGTTATCCCTACTACGCCACCGTTGACTGCAATCGCCTTAAGTTGTTCGTTGGTCAAATTACGAGAATGGTTACACAACGTTTTGCAGTTGCTATGCGAAGCGATAATAGGTGCGTCTGATATATCTAATACATCCCAAAATCCGCGTTCGCTGATGTGCGATACATCAACCAGCATGCCGAGTTTATTCATCTCTTTTACCAACTGAACTCCAAATTTCGTTAAACCTCCACCAGTCTCCCCTTCATCGTTTCCCGTTGATGCCCACGTATTTGGGTTATGCGTCAACCCAATTGATCGAACACTAAGTAAATACAGGGAACGTAGAATATTCAAACTACGTTCCACAGCCTCACTGTTTTCAATGGCAAGCACTGCGGCAAGTTTGCCTTCAGCCTTTGCCTTGTGAATGTCTGCTGCTGTACGTGCGATGCAGATATCAGATGCATTGGTTGCCACTTCCGTATCAAACCAACCGAAAGCGTCTAACGCGTAAGAGAGATGATTTTTCCATGCGCGCGTCACGTCAACGGCAAAAAACGCGACATCAATTCCACCTTGACGCATTTTTGGAATGTTGAGTTGAATGCCGATGGCGTCCTCTTCAGGCGGTACCCGTCCACGTAGATAGGCGATAGTGCCACTATGCTGATCGGAGTTTTTAGTGTGTTCGTCTGCAAGACTGATGTTGCCACGGCGGATATGTGCAACGATGGCATCGTTATGGGAATCGATCACGAGAGACTGCGTGTGTAAATCAAGAATAGAGGTAGATATTGACATTCACATGTTCCTCAATGTAGTTCAAATTCAATCATATCAACACAAATTTGCCTATACGTTCAAGTTTTCTGTCAACTTATGTAGGTCAATGCTGTATATTTGCCGAGAACCTTCATGGACAGAATCAAAGGTAATTGTCTTTCCATCTGATGACCAACGCGGATGTAAATCGCACCGAATGTCTCCACTAAACTGTTCTTCGTGATGAAATTCTCCGAGAACGATTTTTTGGTTTTCTGCAATATGGTAAAGCAAAAGTTCTGCTAAACGTTCTGTACCTCGCGGATAGGTATCACAGAGCAACCATTGTCGGTCAGGTGAAAATGAAGCGTGTCCATCGTTCGGTAACACACCACGTCCGAGAGGTTTAAAATTTCGCATACCGTCAGTAAATTCAACGAAACCCATCTCATCCACTATATCGGAAGAGACAAGAATTTCGGTGGGAGTTTTCCAATCAAAGTGTGAAACGCGATAACCGAACGGAATCTGTATCTCCAAACCGGTTCCATCAGGGTTAACCGTCCATAGCGATGAATAAAAACCTTTTTCGTGTCTGACGCGGCAGAAAAACAAAATCCGAGTGCCATCTGTATTGAAAAGGACATGGTTAAACCAAGCCCGTCTCTCAACAAGCCTTTCATCGTCAATAGTTGACATCATATCCGCAATTGAAAGGATGAGTTTTGATGTACCATCTTGAAGGTCAAGCAGATATAAACCGTCATCTTCGGGTTGTGCTTTGATGTTATTCAGTTCCAGATCACTGGCATAACCAACAACGCTACGACAATGTGCCATACGTTGATAGTTCAATCCTATAGCAACAGGTTCTGTTGGTGAAACTGCCGCAATCGCTCCTTGAATCGTGCGGATATTCTTTGTTTTTGGATTCAGCGCACGAGATACAAGTGTCCCACTCTCCCAATCGTTAAAAGTAAATTCCTCACCTATCCAATGCATCATACTACCTTGTTGTAGATTGAAAGCAGAGGTTTTGGCATAAGGAATAAAGTTATGTGTTTCGCGATCAACAAGTCCAACAGTGGCAACATCGGATGTTGTCGGACGATGTGTGTGAAAATCTGTTTCCAGTGCAAGATGATATTGACCTGATTTATCCCACGGATTAATTCCGTAATATCCGAAAAAATGATGTTTCGGTGAAGCCGTCAATCTGTAAACTTTAGAACTAATACCAATATTTATACTCATAAGATGCCATCCAATGTGACATATTTATATTGAATTTAAATAATGCTCCATATATGACTAATTTGAAACAAAACTACTTATTTAACGTTAATAATTTACAACGTAAAGGGAAGGGCTAATTTCGATGAACTTTATAGCAAAAACAGACATCGGTGCTCTTCGAGAAAGAAACGAAGATTCGTACTTTTTTGACGAACAAAATCGGTTGTTTGCAATCGCGGACGGAATGAGCGGGCATGCTCGGGGTGATATTGCAAGTCGACTTGCGCTTCAAATCTTTGAGGAATGGGCAAAAGAAACCCCTATTCCTACAAGTGATTTGGGTCCCATAAAAAGACTTGATATCTTAGAAAAAATCGCCACTGAAGCGAATCGACGTGTCTACGCTACGGGACAAGACTCACATCAATACCACAGAATGGGAACAACTCTTACCGCGGGGTTTGTTACACCGAGTTATTTAGCTTACGTCCACGTCGGTGATAGCCGGTTGTACGTCCTCCATAACGACATTCTTACACAAATTACCGTTGACGATTCATTAGTGCAAAAAATGATAGACAAAGGTGAAATCACACCAGAAGAAGGACGGGTCCATCCAAAACGAAACATCATTACACAAGCTATCGGCTTAGCAGAAGAGGTTTCGCTCACGACAGACGTGTATCCACTTTCCGCTGGTGACATTATCCTCGCCTGCACCGATGGATTGCACGACCTAATTACCGACGACACCGAGACTCGTAATATTATCACATCAGCGTCTACGCTTGAGGAAGCAGGCGAAAATCTTGTTAGTAAAGCACTTGCTTACGGTGGCACGGATAACGTCACTGTACTCCTTATTGCTATTGATTAGTTACATTAACGCGTTGTGCCTGTTAACATATGGTATGTTTATATTTGACATGTTCGCCTCGTTTGGGTTTGGATTCCGAAACTTTTCCGATACCTGACAACCTCAAGGTAGGAGGGAACTCCGATTCCCGACGACAAACGGGTCGCGATTCGGAAATCGCTCTCGCCAAATGCCAAAAGCGTATTTGGCGTTGATTCCAGAATATGAACAGTTGTGAAAAACAACAAAACTGATACGTAACTAAAAACGTTGCCCAACAACTGCCTGCCTTAGAATTAGTTCTCTTCATCTGCTGAAACAAGACCCAACACCATTTCATCTTCATCATATTCCTCTGGTTCATCTAATAAGGGAATCCTGTCCATTTCCGGTAGTTTCACATGCGGAGCTTCTGCCCATAGACGCTCAAGACTGTAGTAGGAACGTCTTTCGTCCAAAAAGATGTGTACGACGAAATCAACATAGTCTAACAGTATCCAATCCGCTTTTTGAGCCCCTTCCCGATGCCACGGTTGCTGATCCCAGTTTACTTCAAGTTCTTCTAAGATTGCTTCTGAAATACCTTCAACTTGTACATCGGAGATACCGCTGAAAATCGCGAAATAGTCGGTAAAACAATCTAATTCGCGAAGATCAAGAATCACAGGATTCTGTGCGCGTCGACTCACAGCCGCCGATGCAGCTGCTTTTACAATTTCTAATGTATTATTTGTTTCCATCGGTTAGGTCTCCTAATAAATGAGGTCGTGCATAAACGCTTCGTGAGATACAGTTATAGGCTATTGCGTATTATTTATAGTGAACTTTGAAATTATTGGGACACTTTGATAAACTTGTCTTGGAAAGATAATGGACAATAGAAGTTGTA
>JAGWBU010000070.1:24330-26624 GCA_021295735.1 Candidatus Poribacteria bacterium
AGGAGGTGTTATCTCTTCTCTTAGTCCCGTAGGGACGATATGTCCTTGCAGCACATGGCAACAAACATATCGTCCCTACGGGACTAAGGAAAATACCGAATTTATTTTCTTAAACTTCATAAAGTTTGCGCTACAGAAGTGTCCCATTAATTATAGGTTTTACTATAAGTTTGAGTTAAACACTTAGACCATGCTAAAGTCAACTTGAAACTCAAAACGTAATATTTGCCAACGTACTGTTGTAGGTATGGATGGTATTCGGATGAATTATCCATCCTTTTTGAAGCAGAAAATCTATCTTGTAACGCGCTACGTTATGGACTGCCTGTTCTAACTGTGTTTCTGCTAATTTTCTTACCTGCGCAGCTTCTTTGTATTCTCGTGTCGGCTCCGCAAAATCTGCTACATATATTAATTTTGCCGTTATTCCCATTGATGCGTTGCCTGTCGTGTGATTCCGAATCGCTTCAAGCACATCTAAATCGGTCACATCGAATAATTCGATTGCGTACTTTACACCGACAATCGCATGTAATAAGGCAGGCATAATCTTCTCAATCGGGTCGAGTTCTATTTCATAACGTGCTGCGGCAGTGTACAATTGATCGTCACTCATCCATTTTACTACATCATGTAAAAGAGCCGCTAAATTGGTTTTCCAGACATCCGCATTATGACATCGTGCTAATGCTACTGATGTCTCCTGCACAGAAAGGACGTGATCAAAACGTTCCGATGCCAGTTTTTCCGAAAGGTAACGCTGAATTTCTATCGATTTTGAGTGCTTCCTGAGTTCCGTTAATGTAGGAAACGCTGATTTTAATTTTCTGTTTACTGAAAAAGGTTTACTCAACGTCATGTCTATCTTCTTTTTGCGCTGCGATCTATAGAGCAAATCAACTCTTGAATGTGTGAAATCAGGAGACATAAGCCTATTCAGATTCTATATCGTCTCCAAGTATCCTTGCAAGTGTCTCTTCCTGAAATTCGGTAAAGATTTCTGTTAATATATCTGTTTCTGGCAGCGGCATGCTAATACGATATTCCTCGTTAAGCCATTTGCCTAAATCTATCGACTTACATCGGTTACTACAAAACGGAAAATTTGGAGGTAAAGGCTTACCTTTTACATAAATAAATTCGTAAGCAGTGCCGCAGAGACTACATTTCAGCTTCATATTAACTCCTTTTCAAACTAATACGATCTGTATGGACAGAATTCGCCCACTTGCTCTAACAGACCACACTTTACGAATATCCTTTTATCGGTATAACTGATGCTGTTCAATATAAATAACAACTTTTTTAGGAACAAGGTATCGGATAGAGTTGTTTTCCCGAATACGTTCCCGAATCTCGGTTGCCGACATATCGAAACCGGTTATCTGAAACGTTATAACACGATTGCGGATTTCGGCGGGAACACGCTGTAAATCGTAATTGGGACGTGTTGTAACAATCATAGTACACTGCTTTAACACTTCGTCGAAATCTTTCCAAATTTTATACTCAATTAACGAATCCGCACCGATAATCCATGCAAGTTTTGTTGTTTTACCGTAGCGGAGTCGTAATTCTTTTATTGTCTGAATTGTGTATGATGGACCATCGCGATCCAATTCAATTCGAGATACCTCAAAATACGGGTTGTCTGCTGTTGCTAACAACACCATCTGATATCTGTGCTCAGCAGAAACCATATCCGGTTGTGATTTATGAGGTGGTCGCGCAGCGGGGACAAACAGAATTTTATCGTAACCTAAACCTTCACGCACTTGCTCGGCACTCAGCAGATGCGCGTAATGGATTGGGTTAAAAGTCCCCCCCATAATTGCGATTTTCATCTGCTTCTTATTTGTTTGCTGACCGAGAAGATATGCATATCATAGGCCACAATTGTTAACTGAAGTGTGTCCCGAAATGGGTAAACATGAACACACGGATTCGATATGAAACTATTTTTCTGATCCTTAATTATATCAATATACGCAATATAAATCAAGACAAATTCTTGAGGTAAAATCAGAATAAAATTGACTTTTTTTCTTCAAGTTGTGATACTTACGCTTAAGTTATAAGTTTCAAGCGTGCTGCGACCCCATGGAATTTCTGTGGTAAACTCAGTTCCGACACAAAAGAATGATAAACTACCCCAGGTCAAGTACGTCGATTTCGGAATACCGCTTATTGCCATGGTAACTAAACAGTATTCCAAATCAATACCTTCGCCAATTATCCGGGGTTTAGTTCAGGTTGCGTGTGATGAATAGCACCGATTGATCCCAGATGTTGTG
>JAGWBU010000205.1:0-627 GCA_021295735.1 Candidatus Poribacteria bacterium
CGCTGATGTTCTTGCAAAAGCAGGTGCTTACGAAGTCAAGGTTACTGCCACCTCGCAAGGCGATAATTCAGAAACTGCAGAGGTTTCAACAACGACAACTATTCTGCCTGTTTACGGCGTTACATTAGTAGGTGAAGGTGAACTCAAAGGGGCAACGATGGATATGGTTGCAGGTGTCACTTATACCCTCATAGTGACAAATACCGGCAATACTGACGATACGATTATTCTCGGTTCTTCTGCGGAGGTTGGAATTGGAGGGAGCGTTCTCGGCTCGTTCAGAAAATCTAAAGATCAAGAACTTTCAACCAGCCAGTTGAAGATCACACTTGCTCCTGGTGCTTCTACCGAAGTTATATTTACAGCAACGGGCGATCTTCTTACAAAATCAGGTGAGTATAAAATCAAAGTTACAGCGACTTCACAAGGTGACAACACGAAATCTGCTGAAGTAGCAACCACTACAACTATTCTGCCTGTTTATGATGTCACGTTGGCAGGTGTAGGCGATTTGATAACCGAAACAGCAAACGCAGCGGAAGGTGTGAGTTATACACTCACAATTACGAATGCCGGTAACACGGATGATGTCATAGATTTAGCAACATCGGGTGATGCTACTGCTAT
>JAGWBU010000205.1:656-7065 GCA_021295735.1 Candidatus Poribacteria bacterium
CCGCTGATGTTCTTGCAAAAGCAGGTGCTTACGAAGTCAAGGTTACTGCCACCTCGCAAGGCGATAATTCAGAAACTGCTGAAGTTTCAACGACTACAACTATTCTTCCTGTTTATGGTGTTACGTTGGTAGGTGTAAAAGATACGGAAGTGGAGGGCGTCAGTTATACGCTCACAATCACGAACACCGGCAACACTGATGATGTTGTAGATTTAGCTGCGTCAGACGATGCTGCCACCTTGAGTCAGACATCTGTATCGCTTGCCACTGGTGCTTCTGCTGAAGTGACATTGACTATTTCCGCTGATGCGCTTGCGACTGCGGGGGATTATGAAGTCGAAGTCACTGTTACTTCACAAGGAGATAACACGCAAACCGCTGAAATCACATTAACAACCACTACCGCTCCGGTTTACGGTGTAATGTTACAAGGGAAAGGCGAACTTGAAGGCACAACGATGGATATCCTTGCAGGTGTCAGCTATACACTCACTGTCACAAACACCGGCAATACAGATGATACGATAATGCTTGGCTCTTCAGCAGAGGTCGGGATTGAAGGTAGCGTCTTAGGATCGTTCACAACATCAAGCGATCAAGAATTTCCCACAAGTCAGTTAGAGATTATGCTTGCCCCTGGCGCATCTACTGATGTTACATTTACCACAGCAGGTGATTTCTTCACAAAACCGGGTGAATATGAAATCAAAGTTACGGCAACTTCGCAAGGAGATAGCACAAAAACTGCTGAAATCAGTACCAAAACTACGATAGCCCCTGTGCCCTGGGATCTCAATGCTGATGGCACGGTAAATGTCTTGGATTTGGTTCAGGTTGCCAATCAATTTGGTGAATCTGGCGTAGGACTCGCTGGCGATGTGAACATGGATGGACAGGTGAATATTCTTGACCTTGTTCAGGTAGCCTCCTATTTTGGTAAAACACAAGCGGAAATTGTCCAAGCGAATCAGTAGTTTCAATTTATAGTAAAACCTATAATTAATGGGACACTTCTGTAGCGCAAACTTTTAGTTTGCGTCTCATAAGGCACAAACTAAGATCCAGTGCGGTTGGGAAACCGCACCTACCGGGTTTGGGAAAAATTAGAATTACCGAAATATTTTCTTAATCTTCATTTAGTTTGTGCTACAACTTCTATTGTCCATTGTGTCCCAATAATTTCAAAGTTCACTATAGTAATAATCCGATAGGCGCGTTTCTTAGCGTGCCTATCCTTATGGAGAAGAAAATGGCATCAAAATATCGGGTCGGTATTATTGGATGTGGTGGAATTGCCAATGCCCATGCTCGCGGTTATGAAGGTGTTGAACAAACAGAAATTGTTGCGCTTGCTGATCCTGTCCAAGCTGCGCTTGACAAATTCGCAAACACCTACGACGTATCCGCTGAAAACTGCTATTTGGATCCGCGGGAGATGCTGGATAACGAAAATCTTGATATTGTGAGTATTGCTACATGGCACAAACTTCATGCACCGATGACAATTGCAGCGTGTGCCAGAAGCCCGAAAGCTGTTCTTTGTGAAAAACCGATGGGTGTAAATCTTGGGGAGTGCGATGAGATGGTAATTGCTGCGAACCGGAACAGCGTTAAGCTCGTAATAGGTCATCAACGTCGGTTTAATTCCGCTTGGACAGATGCACGCAATCTCATCGCTGAGGGTGCTATTGGTGAACCACGACAGATTGTCTGCCACGGCGGACAGGGATTGTTAAATGACTGCTCACACCTCTTTGACATGATGCGGTATGTGCTTGGTGACCCTGATGCCCGTTGGGTTATCGGAAATGTTGAACGCAAAACGGAGCGCTATGAACGCGATATTCAAATTGAGGACCGGAGCGCGGGAATTGTCGGGTTTTCAAATGGATGCATCGGTATGTTATTACAGGAGATCGGTAGATCGAACTATCAAGGTGGAATTGTCTACGGCACAGATGGCATCGCAGATGTGACCGAGGGACGCGTTCGCCTTCTAAATAATAAATCTACAGATTGGGAAGAACGTCCTTCCGATGGAACTAACCAGCACGTTGCACAAGGAAAAGAATTAGTTGAATGGATTGATAATGGGCCGGAACATCGTGGAGAAGCAAAACATGGACGTGCTGCTGTTGAAATCATCATGGCAATTTATGAATCCGCGCGTATGCACGAAGTGGTGCAATTACCGCTGCGGACACATGCGAACCCATTGGATTTGATGATTGAAAGTGGTGATTTGCCTGTTGAACGCCCCGGTAGATATGACATTCGAGCGTTTTTGTTACGCGGGGAATCCATGAAACCTGAATAGTATTATCTTGAGAATTTAGAAACCATGCAGATTACACAAGGCATTAGCGTTGGCTTAGCAGCAATACGGCGTAATAAGTTACGTTCCGTGCTTACGACGTTGGGAATCATCATCGGCATTGCAGCTGTTGTTGCAGTTGTCTCAGTCGGTGGTGGTGCGGAACACTTAATCTTGATAGAAATGGAACGGGTCGGTGGTGCAGGCATGATCGTCTGCTTCCGGAAGGAACATATTCGTAGAGCGGACGGTTCGTATACAGAAAATAAGCATCCGGAATATATTGAGTATCAAGACCTCGCCTTTATTCTTGAAAATTGTCCCTCTCTTAAAACTGCTGCAGCGCAATCCGGAATGGTACGTCGCGTATCACACAGACACGTCAACCAGTCCCTCCAAGTCCATGGTGTTACCCCTTATTTCCAAGATGTCAATAACTGGCACGTTGAAACGGGGCGTTTTTTTACGGAGGACGACATGGAACGCGGGGACCCTATCTGTGTTATTGGTTCTGAAGTACATAAAGACCTATTTCAGATGGAAGATCCGATTGGTCGTGAGTTGAGAATTGATAAGAAACGTCTCACCGTCGTCGGAGTCATGGAAGCAAAAGGTAACAAGATGGCAAGCGAAGGATGGGATAATCGAGTGATTATACCGCTCTCTACAATGGGAACACATTTTATCGGCAAACGGAAAGGCTCGATAATGCTGTTTGCGCAAGCGGAGAGTTATGAAAAAGTTGAACAAGCTGTCGCCGAAATCAAAGTCGCCTTCAGACAACAACACGGCGATGAAAAATACTTTGACTTTTTTACCGCTAAGGAAATAATAAAGCAGGTAGGAAATGTCAGTCGGATTGTTCAGATACTCCTTGGTGCTGTCGCCAGTATTGCCTTGTTTGTGGGTGGTATCGGTATCATGAATATCATGTTAGTTTCTGTAACAGAAAGAACTCGCGAAATCGGTTTACGGAAAGCTATCGGAGCAAGACGCACCGACATCCTCATACAATTTCTGATTGAATCGATTGTCTTAAGCGTATGTGGTGGACTTATCGGTATCTTTATCGGTAGTACGCTCGCTACCGGTTCAGGTTGGGTTATCTCAAAATTCCTAATTAAAGATGCTGCTTGGCCTGCCGTTGTATCTGTTCAGGCAGCAGTGATTGCTTTTTGTGTTTCAGCATTTATTGGCATATTTTTTGGAATTTATCCAGCAAACAAGGCCGCAAGTCTCACGCCTACAGAAGCATTGCGTCATGATTAAGCAACCATTCGAAGTAGTGTGTCCTCTCTTGTAGGAGGGCATCAACGGTATGAATGCCTTAAGGTATTCGCCGGGTTTGTAACCTCGATTTTTATCATTCTGTATTCAAAAGTGTATAAAATTATGGGTTTGAGAATGTTGCGGGTGTGTAAATATTTGGTTACCCAGGTTCAATTTGCAATGATTACGCGGCGTTTCCCACTGTAGGGCGGGGTCCCGGGGAATGCCAAAAGGCATTCGGACCGTTGATTTGGTGCCCCGCCACTGCGCAGGACGTGGACCCGCCCCTACAATAGGAGTTGTGCGGATTTCTACAAAAACTTTACACACCCGGAGGAAACATGTTTTTGACAAAACGGTATCTGAATTACATGCTGACTACACTTGCTATTATCGTGCTCAGTTTCGCGATGATAGAGACAGGCGAAGCGAAATTTGATGAAAACACAATTCAAGGAATGTGGACCTTTGAAGAAGGTGAAGGTAAAACCGTTACAGATCTTTCCGAAAACGGTAGCGACGGCGAATTTGTTGGTGATGTCAAATGGGCAAAAGCCAAATTCGGTGGCGGAATAGAACTCAGCGGTGTTGAGGCACAAAACTATGTTCGTATCGGTACGAAAGGCGATTCCGATAGTTTGGCAGCCTTAAATTTTAAGGACGCCAAGGTTTCTCGATCCATGCATGGGTATTTGCAACGGCACCACCCAATGGAAAATGTGTTATATGGAAAGGGCTTGGATGTTCAAGCTGGTCACAGTATCTACTCGGAACCGGGGCACATGAAAATCCCGGTGGGAGAGTTAACCAAGCTTCGTTTCATTTTCGGACAAGGAGTTCCCCTGATAAATTTGAAGCACTTGGAGACCCACTTCCCGAAAATGAGTGGGTTCACCTTGTTGGTGTTTGGGATGGAACAAAAATCCATGTCTACGTTAATGGTGAATTACAGAACAGCACAGACGCAGTAGGACAACCTTGGGACTCTCCTGAAGCGGTTTACATCGGTGCAGATGCAGATTGTAATGCTGGCAAGGGCAGGTGTCATTGGAGTGGTATCATCGACGAAATTGTCATCTTTAATGTGCCACTTTCCGAGGGTGAAGTTAAGTCACTCGCTGATGGTATTGAAGGAGTTTTAACTTCTGTTGATGCAGCAGGTAAAACGACTACCACCTGGGGTAAATTTAAATCTGCTAAATAGGATTATATTTTATAGTAGAATATAAAATAAGTTTACACGTCTTTTGTAGGAGCGATCTCCGAATCGCGACCTTTGCGAATGTCGGGAATCGGAGTTCCCTCCTACAGTTCAAAAGTGTGCAAGTAATTCTAAAATCTACTATAAAATAACTTGCTATCTTATACTATGAAGTGCGATGTCTATGAACGAAAAGTGGACATCGCATTTTTATTTATCTTCCATATTACTACTGAGATGTAGTGATGTCATACTTGCTGTAAAGAAAACTATCTTAAAACAAATTCTTGACAAATTTTATAAATGTGATTATGTTACTAAAAATGGCTGGTGTCCTTATAGTCGCGATCTCCTTAATAGGCAATTTTGCCCGTATCCATCTGGTTACCCGAACCTAATTTTAATAGGGTGTCTTACAGATGGATATGTAAATCTTGGTGGGTTTCAGAATAAAGGAGGAATAAAATGTTTTCCAAAAATATAAAAGTGATCTGTATTATCAGTTCATTACTTACTGCTATGTGGTATGTAAATGTGTCTGATGCAAGATTCGGTAAAAACACAATTCAAGGAATGTGGACCTTTGAAGAAGGTAAAGGCAAAACCGTTAAAGATCTTTCTGGAAAAGGTAGCGATGGTGAATTTGTTGGTGATATCAAATGGGTAGATGCCAAATTCGGCGGTGGAATAGAATTTAGCGGTGAAGTGGCACAAAACTATGTTCGTATTGGGAAGGAAGGTGAACCAGCTACTTTGGCAGCCTTGAATTTTAAGGACTCCAAAGGTTTCTCGATCCATGCATGGGTATTTGCAACAGCACCACCCAATGGCAAATGTGTTATATGGAAAGGAAAAGGTTGTTCAAGTTGGTCCCAGTATCTACTTGGAACCGGTGCCCATGAAAATGTCGGTGGGAGAATTAACCAAGCTTCGTTTCATTTTCGGACGAGGAGCGCGCCGGAGAGATTTGAAGCACTCGGTGAACCACTTCCCGAAAATGAGTGGGTTCATCTTGTGGGTGTATGGGATGGAACGAAAATCCATATCTACGTTAATGGTGAACTACAGGGCAGTGCAGACGCAGTAGGACAACCTTGGGATTCTTTTGAAGCGGTTTACATCGGTGCAGATGCGGGATGTAATGAACCTAACGGAAGGTGTCATTGGAGTGGTATCATTGACGAAATTGTCATCTTTAATGTGCCACTTTCCGAGGATGAAGTTAAGTCACTCCGCAATGGAATTGAAGGTGTTTTTGCAGTTGATGCAGCAGGTAAAACGACTACCACCTGGGGTAAACTTAAATCAGCAAGATAGAACTCTCTTGATAGAGACATGCTAAACTAAAGATTCCAGCTCGGTAGGTGCGGTTTCCTAACCGCATCACAATGTCCAATTCATTCTAAAATCTACTATAAATACGAAGTAAATTGAAGATGCGATGTCTATCAATACTAAGTGGACATCGCATTTTTCATTATCTGTAAGGTGGAAAAGTGGAGTAATACCAATTCTATGAGTTATTGTCTCTTTTGAAATGAAATAGCCTACATTCCGCAGTTGTTAAATCAGATTTTAAGTATTTATGTTATACTGTTGTATCTTGAATAATAGGAGATGATACC
>JAGWBU010000071.1 GCA_021295735.1 Candidatus Poribacteria bacterium
GCGGTTGGGAAACCGCACCTACCGGGTTTGGGAAAAATTAGAATTACCGAAATATTTTCTTAATCTTCATAAAGTTTGTGCTACAACTTCTATTGTCCATTATCTTTCCAAGACAAGTTCACTATAGTTTTTGGCTTTATAGACATTTGAGTTGGAAAGTCGCGAGCTGGAGCTCGCTCCTACAAGAAGAATCTTAAGCAGAAAATCAAATTATAGGTAAAATACACCTAATTCTACAGATCAGTTAAAAATGAAACGACTTCTTGAAATCAACATATTTTTTGTTTTTCTTTTTCTCTATGTCCCGATCTTAGTTGTTGTGATATTCTCATTCAACAGTGGGGATCAGATTTCGGTTTGGGAAGGTTTCTCGCTCGGCTGGTATGCGAAACTGTTTAAGAATCCTGATGTCTGGCGTGCCTGTAAAAATAGCTTGATTATCGCAGGGATTGCAACTTTCATTTCAACTATCATCGGAACAGCTGCAGCACTCGCAATAGAAAAATATCGGTTTCGGATTCGCACTGCCTTAACCCGTGTTCTCTATCTACCACTCATTATTCCAGATATTGTTTTGGCAATTGCATTATTGACATTTTACGTGCAGGTCAAATTTCCGCGTGGATTAACGTCGGTTATTTTAGCACACGTAGTCTTCAATATCGCATACATTACCATTGTTGTCCGGGCGCGTTTGGAGGGTTATGATCACACGGTTGAGGAAGCAGCACTCGATCTTGGCGCAAACCGATGGCAAACATTTTGGCGGATTACGTTCCCGCTTATCGCGCCCGGTATCATCGGCGGCGCACTGCTCGCTTTCACACTCTCAATAGACGACTTTGTTATCACTTTCTTTACCGCAGGCGTTGGGTCTACAACGCTATCAGTCCATATCTACTCAAGTCTAAAGTTTGGCATTACACCAGAACTCAACGCTATTTCAACGATGTTGTTAGTGAATTCAATTGTCCTAATCTTACTATTCCTGTGGTTTCGAGGACGAAACACGCAAACGAGTTAACCAATTACTTCAAATTATGGTATAATATCAATATGAAAATCCAAGAACTTCTATCTTATATCCAAATTCTGTGTCTATTATTTGCAGTAAGTCTAATATCGGCTTGTGATACAAACAACTTGTTGGGCATAGACGAGGAGATGCTTGATATTGATTTAGAATCTGAGTCTCAAACGCTCAATATCGGTGATACCACAACTATCATGGCAACAGTGAATTATTCTGGAGATTCAGCAGTGCTGGTTTACGAATGGCAAGCAAGCGGTGGAAGGATTGTAGGTGATGGCACAAGCGTGGTTTATGTTGCACCTGAATCCGCTGGCTCTTATACGATATCGCTTGAAGTGTCTGATGGAACAGTAACGGAACGTCATGACATTTTGATTGAAGTAAATATCGGTCATGCTATTGTTGCGATGCTAAACCGTTATTGGCAAGGAAATACCTTCATGCAAACTTTGACATATCGGTTGAACGTAGAAGAGTTGTTTCGTGATAACATCAGGTTGCGATATGAAATACTTCAGGAGACAGCGCGCGCAGGTGCATTTCTGAGCATTGCTATCAACGGTGTTTCTGTTGTCCGAAATCGCGCAATTGGTGTTGTGCAACCTGAAGGGCCGTTAACAATTGCAGATGAGGTAGATGTCTCATCAGTTCTAACTGTACCGGGAAATTATGAACTTTCATTAACACTTGAAGTAGTCAACGTCATGGAAGATGCATGGTTGTTACAGAAGCTTACGTTGATTGGGGTTGAAGGCACAATATCTGAGGTCCGTTAACACATAGGAAATTGATTTGGAGACAAGCATTCAAACAAACGTAGAAGTTGACCTCAAGGCGATTCAAGCCAATGCTAAAGCGATAAAGGCACGGACGGGAGGACAGTTAATCGCTGTTGTTAAAGCGGATGCCTACGGACACGGTGCTATTGCTGTTACAAAGGAGTTGCACACAATCGCTGATATGTTCGCAGTGGCAACGGTTGCGGAAGGCATTGAACTACGTGAGGCAGGTATCCGAAAACCTATACTTATCCTGTTTTCTCCTTTGCCAGATTTGGCAGAAGAAATTGTAGCCTACGACTTGACTCCTGCGATTGATAATTTCACTTTGGCGTTACGGTTGAACAAAGTTTTAGACGATAAACACTTGCAATTGCAACTTGCGGGTAAAAAAAAAGTAAAAGTCCACGTTGATGTTAACACGGGGATGAATCGAAGCGGGGTTCGCTATACTGAAGCGGCGGCGTTCCTGAGAAAACTAAAAACATTACCGAATCTTGAAGTAGAAGGTATTTTTACACACTTTGCAACTGCCCATCAAACTGATAACAGTTTCGCACACCTTCAACTAAATCGCTTTTCTTGCGTGCTTGCGAACATTCCGAATATACCGATGACGCATGCTGCAAACAGTGCAGCGGCTTTGGCGATACCTGAATCTCATTTAGACGCTGTGCGTCCCGGCTTAAGTCTATACGGAATCTATCCCGCAAACGAAAAACCGATCCAGCTGCAACCTGCGCTGATGTGGAAGGCGCGTGTCGGTTGGATAGATTTTATTGAACAGGGAGAAGGTGTCAGCTATGGATTGGTATATAAAGCATCGTCTCGAACCCGTGTGGCAGGGATACAAGTTGGCTTTGGCGATGGTTATCCGCGAGCACTTTCAGGGATCGGTGAAGTCCTAATTGATGGGAAACGTCGCTCTATTATTGGTCGTATCTGCATGGACATGTTGGTAGTTCAGTTAGAACCATCAGATAATGTAGCGGTAGGTGACGAAGTTGTCCTGATTGGGAAACAGGGAAGTGAAGAAATAACAATTTATGAAGTAGCTGCCCGAGCCAATACAATTCCGTATAGAATTTTGACAAGTATAGCAAAACGTGTAAACCGTATTTATTCATAATATAAAAAATGCTAATAGAAATAATAAACACCTCAGTCTTTTTTGGCACTAATCCTGCTTTGGACGATCTTTCAGTAGAATTAGAAGGCGGTGCTGTCGGATTATTGGGTCCTAACGGTGCTGGAAAAAGCACGTTGATTAAGATGCTCCTCGGTTTTATCCAACCAACACGAGGTGAAGCAAAAGTGTTCGGACTGGATGTGCGAACCGAACAAGTGCGGATCCGGCAACAAGTTGGATATATGCCTGAAGATAACTGTTTAATCCCGCATATGAATGCCGTTCAACTGGTGGCTTATGCAGGTCAACTCTGTGGTATGCCGTCGCGTGATGCGATGCAACGTTCACACGAAGTGCTGTATTATGTCGGTGTTGATGAGGAACGCTACCGTCCCATCAGCGGATATTCAACAGGTATGCGGCAACGTGTTAAGTTAGCGCAAGCTTTGGTGCATGATCCGAAATTACTACTGCTTGACGAACCGACAAATGGCATGGATACAAGTGGAAGAGAGGAGATGCTTTTGCTTGTAAAAGACATTTCATCGGATAAGGGAATTGATGTCCTCTTATCTTCCCATCTTTTGCCTGATGTAGAGTCTGCATGTCATCACGTAATGGCGCTTTCTCACGGAAGTCTTGTTATTCAGGGAAATATAGAAGAACTCAGAAAGAATCACGGACAAGCGTTTGACCTGAAAATTGTTGGTGATCGTGATGCTTACGTTGCCGCCTTAGAAAGTTATCCTTACGATACGGAGTTACGCCCAGACGGACACGTCCGCGTAACATCGAAAGCAACAGATCAAACAGAAGGCACGTTCTTTTTCAAATTGGCGCATGAAACAGGTGTCCAACTTCGGCAATTGCGGGAGGTAAAACATTCTCTTGAGGATGTTTTTGCTGATGCTATGGAAGTGGAGTAAAAAATATCAGTCTATTGGTTAATTTAGTAGATGAGTTCGTAGCAAAATATTTCGCAGGAAATTAGAAAGGAAAACCAAATGGCAGACAAAGAAAATCTCATTGAAGTTGGCGTTGCACAAATAGATATTACCCCAGATTACCCAATTCGGCTCAATGGGTATGGAAGTAGGCGAGCAGAATCCGAGGGAATTATTCAGCGGATATGGGCAAAAGCACTTGCTATTGGTAGCGATGAAGATGGTCCTGTGGTAATGATAACCGTAGAAAACTGCGGCTTACCTGATGAGTTAACCGAAGAAGTGTCCGAACGCGTGAAAAATAAAACAGGAATCCCGCGAGAGAATTTCGTAGCGTGCTACACACATACCCACAGCGCACCGTGTCTCACAAACGCTGCATCGTTCATCTTCAGCGCAGATATTTCACCAGAGGAACAAGAAAAGATTGACCGCTATACGCGTCAACTTTCTAACTGGATGGAAACCATTGCGCTGGAGGCACTCACAAGACGACAACCTTGCCGATTAGCATGGAACATCGGTGAACTCGGTTTTGCGAAAAATAGACGCACAGATGGTGGACCTGTAGACCATTCATTACCAGTGATGCAGATAACCGATGCAGATGGCACTTTGCGCGCGGTATGGGCAAGTTATGCTTGCCATTGCACAACGTTAGCAGGTGCGGATAACCATATCTGCGGAGACTGGGCAGGATATGCGCAGGAGGAAATTCAAAAGGCACATCCCGACGTAACCGCACTAATAACAATTGGATGTGGTGCTGATGCGAACCCAGAGTCACGGATGCGACCGATGCCTGAAGGAAAACAGGAGGTTTTTGAAACACGTCTCGCTTATGCCAAAGAACACGGAAAGGCACTTGCGCAAGAGGTAGAACACCAACTTGAACGAGATGCAATCAACATTTCCAATGTGCCTATAGGTGTGTTTCAGAGAGTAAATTTGCCCTTTGATAAACTTCCAACCCGTGAGGAGTGGGAAGCACGTGCTGCACAAGGGGGTGCACCCGCATACCATGCTCAAAAACATCTTGAAATGTTGCAGAAAGGACAAGCAATCAAAACCGAAATCTCTTATCCGATACAAGCGTGGACGTTCGGTGATGAGTTAGCTGTTCTGTTCCTTGCAAGTGAGGTGGTAGTAGATTTTTCGTTACGTCTGAAACGGGAGTTTGACGTGACGAGGCTATGGGTAGGTGCTTACGCAAACGCTTTTCCCGGCTATATCCCATCAGAACGGGTATTAGCTGAAGGCGGATATGAAGGTGGCGGTGCAATGATATATTTCGGTCAGCCTACTCGGTTTGCACCCGGTGTTGAACAGTTAGTAATTGATACAGCACATCAAGTGCTACCAGCAAAATTCCTTGTTTGAAAACCTACAATAGTGAAACTTACAAATACTAAGCAATTTTCTGTAAAAATGATGTGTTTGTAGTCGCGCAATTCATTGTGCCTCTTTCTGTAGGAGCGAGTTCCAGCTCGCGACTTATGATCAAAACTATAAGATGTTTTATAAACACGTTACACAATAGTATATCGTTAATTGTTAATTTACTATAAAAGAGAGAACATAATGGAAATAAGACCCAATCGAGTTAAACAGAAATTGGCATCTGGCGAACTTGCGTATATCATCGCGGGATTGACAAACACAGATGATATAGATGCTTTCGGTCCCAATGGATTTGATGGCGTGTGGTTAGAAGGTGAACATGGCAATGTAGATGCTACAAACCTCGGTAATCTCACACGTGCATGTGATTTGTGGGGCATGACGTCTGTAGTGCGTGTCAATCGCAACGATCAAGCACTCATCTACCGCACCTTGGATTGCGGCGCGATGGGGATTGTCGTGCCGCATGTTAATACAAAAGCGGAAGCACAAAACGTTGTTGATGGCGGAAAGTTCGCGCCTATTGGACACCGAGGTATGTTCACAAGTCGCCAAGGGTATGGCGTGGACGACTATTTTGACGTTGCTAACTCACAGACATTACTCGTTGTTCTTATCGAAGATATTGTCGCCGTAAACAATTTGGATGAGATTCTTACTGTTGACCATATAGATGTGTTTTTTGTAGCACCCTCAGATTTAGCGACATCAATGGGACACATCGGTAATCATAACCACCCCGATGTGCAAAACACTATTGATTCGGCATTGGCACGTATTCAAGATGGGGGGCGCGTCGCAGGGACACTGGCGCTGGATAATACCGTTGAGAAATATGTCAAAGCTGGTGTGCAGTTTCTGCTTGTTAGTGTCGGCGGATGGATTTCATCGGGTGCAGCTGCATACAAACAACAAGCGGAAAGTGCGAAACCATAACTTTAATAGTGGCGATGGTGTGTATTTATATGGTGTTGTAAAAAATCAGTTCTGCAGTAAACTGTAGTGAGTTTTGCAATGAGAAAATTTTCAGAAATAATCATAATTGCTACATTGTGTTTTGTCACGGTCGGTTCAGTCGTTGGACAATTTAATAATCAGCGGCCAGGTGAAAGCGTTTATATAGGAACCTTCCAAAGCTTAGCGCGAATTGAAAATCGGGACACTCTTACAAGTGTTAATCTTTCTTTGCATTCACTACCAGATGGTTTTATAAAAAAACCGATAGAGATTTGGCCCTCTATCAAACTCACACCTAAAGAGATTGTAGCAGATTTAGACATCCAGCTGGGAAGTACGGAGGACTATGCAGCAATTACACGCGGGGTTGGATATTTCTTTAAGGATGCTAATCAGAAAATTCTGCTAAAAAAGATACGTTGGAGTCATTGGTCATACGACCATTTTATCTATCAAAATCCATTTTCAATGGAAGTTGATATTTATACCATCAAGGAAAACGAAGAGATAAAAGTGATCAATGGATATTTTGACGTTGGCAAATTGTCTCAGAAGGTTTTTCAGGTTAAGCTTGAGAATTCTAATAGGATATGGAATGAAAGGATTCATGACACCATGATTCCGCTGCATCCGCTACCTGAAGATTTTATTTCTAAACCTAAATATATTTGGCCTGCAATCCAACTGACACCTCAAGGTATTTTTGCTCAGGCAGATTTGCGGATTACCGGTATTTCAACCGAAGGGATTGAAGGGGCAACAGAATATCTCAAAAAGTTGATACGGGAGGCAAACAATCAAATTACTATTAAAAACATGATTTGGATGGCATGGTGGGATGCAGATGGGTATGATAAAGTTGGAATTGAATGTGAAATATATATCATGAAAGATGGAAAAGAGATTAACGTTGGTGAACACATGATTGAATCAGGATACGCAAAGCCTTACGACGGGTGTTGAAGTAAAATCCTTTTCAAATGAAGCGAAAAAACAGATGAATTATGTCCTAACAAATTAGATAAGGAAATTTACATGAAATATTTTCTCAATTTTAAGAAGATGTTAATCCCGGTCATCATTCCAGTCCTGTTTCGGATTGGCATTTATTTCTGTTTCATTGTTGGTGTATTTCGAATTGTTCAAAATGTGTGATTATTTCCTGGGTTTTCCGCTTGGCAATACGGTTTCTTTACAGGATTTTATTGGTTTATTTATACCCAATATTGCTACGTATAATCTGTGAGGTTTTGATAATTCTGTCGGACATGAACAAAACATTGACAGATATTAAAAAGCAGTTAAATCCGCAGCAAGAGCCTGATGATTAGACCTGTTTTGACATGCTAATGCAATCATGCCAAAAACGTTATCCCACCTGACTCCTCTCTGCCTTGCCAGACTGAACCAGTCGGATAGGTATGCTTTTCCACAAAATCAGGGGACATCTCAAGACCCCATCCGGGCACCGTCGGCGCAACATACGCGCCATTTCTAATCTTAATCGGTTCAATGAACACGTCATCTTGCAGAAAATTAAGATATTCTACTACCTGTGTATCTGAATGTGCTGCAACACAAATTTGATCCCACATAGCATAATGCTGAATCATATTACATAAACCGATGCCACCGCCATGTGGACAAACAGGCACTTTATACTTTGCTGCCATCAGAATCACTGCCAACACATCGTTCACACCACCAAGTCGCGTTGCATCAATCTGGCAGAATTGTATCGCATCACTTGTTATCAACTGCTTGAAGATGACAGGTGACGGGACCTGCTCCCCTGCAGCAACACCGATACCATATTTTTCCAATGCACGTGCAATCTTCACAAAGCCGAGAACATCATCTCGTGCTGTTGGCTCTTCAATCCATGTCGGTTTGAATTCCACAAGCGCCTCCATGTGGGCGATTGCTTCATCAACACCCCACACCTGATTCGCATCCAGCATCAAAAGCGCATCGTTGCCGATTGCCTCCCGAATAAAGGCAAGCCGTTTCTTATCAAAATCTAAATCTTGACCTACTTTCATCTTAAAGCAATCAAGACCGGCTGCTTTTACCTGATTTACTGTCTCAATAATTTGTTCGTCTGTTAAACCGAGCCAACCTGCAGTGGAATATGCCTTCGGCCCCTTCTGACAGAGAGCATCCTCACGGGATTCACGGTTGTCCCAATGTTCGCTGAGAATTTCTTGTGCTTCATCTGGTGTCAACGCATCTCGCAGATATCGCCAATCAATGCTCTGTACGACTTTTTCTGGTGGTAAATCAACAAGAAGTTTCCATAACGGTTTTTCAACCAGTTTCGCCCAAAGGTCCCACATCGCATTGACAATACTGCCGATTGCCATCCGATTAACCCCATCTGCAAGCCAACGCAACTGGTGATGATCGATGAGAAGTCGGTGAAATTCTCCCGGATCGTTGACGAAGGTATCAATTTCCATCCCCGTTACAAGTTGCGCGAGGTCTTTAACACCGTAAGCGATCCAATCGTTTCCCGCACCAGCCGTGAAAGCCACTGAAATACCGGTATGTACTGTGCTTGTTTCTATAGTGGTTAGCACTGCGGAATAGTTCGGTTTTTTGTGGAATGGATCTGAACCGAGCAGTGTATCCGATGTAGGTACGCGTAAATCTATAACATTAACGTTTTTAATTTTGCAATCTATTTGAGCAAAATGTGTCGTCCGAGTGTCCATAATTGAGTTGACTCCTTTCGCTACACAGTATAAAATAAATCACCATGAAAATCTATACAAAATTTGGGGATTCTGGAGAAACAGCACTGTACGGTGGCACCCGTATTCCGAAGGACGCACTGCAAATTGAAGCGATAGGTACTGTGGACGAACTCAACGCCTATATCGGTTATACACAGACTTTGATTGATGATACGGACCTTTGTGACTTGATGGAGCGTATCCAAAATCACCTTTTTTCACTCGGTGCAGACTTAGCAACCCCAGCCACACATACAAAATCTACAGAGATGCGAATATCCGCAGATTTTACAACAGAGATGGAGAAAGTGATTGATACGCTTTCAGAGGAACTGCCGCCGCTAACAAACTTTATTCTCCCCGGTGGATGCCAAGCTGGTTCAGTTTTACACGTTGCGCGCGCTGTGTGCCGCCGAAGTGAAAGGTGTGTTGTCCGCCTAACACGAGAAACAGACGTAAACCCAGAAATAATCCGAAGTTTAAATCGCCTTTCAGATCTGTTGTTTGTTTTGGCACGCGTGGTGAATCACCGCTCTCAGATACCAGAACCGATTTGGAAATCCTAAGGAGGACAACGGTGGCAAAAAATATTGAAGGTGTCATTGCCAAACATTATTGGCGTGCGGTCACCTTTTTGGTACTGGTCATTTTAATCGGTGCAGGATTCTGGGGTTTGCGACGGTTTAACCCTGCCCTATTCCTCGGAAAACCGGATTTCATCGCTGTTCCCAACGAAAATCAACCGCAACAATCTGTCCAAGATAAACCTGCACTTCTCAATATCAACACTGCCTCCGCAGAAGAACTTGAAACACTTTCAGGTATTGGTCCACAAATGGCGCAAAGGATTATTCAATATCGTGAAGAACACGGCAATTTTACTTCAGTTGATGCGCTGACCAAAGTAAAGGGTTTGGGAGAAAAGACATTGGAAAAGCTGAAACCTTTTATTAGCGTTGAGTGATTCGTTCACTTGGAATTAAACCGTTGAAAACATGCCTTCTTCTGAAAAAACATGCTGCATCGGAACATCCCACGGTTGCGGATATGTGTCATCTACAAGTTGGACCTGAAATGTTATACCGATTGTGACAGCGTTCGGACAGGTAGGCAGAAAACGGTCGTAAAACCCTTTTCCGTATCCGAGGCGATAGCCGTTTGAATCAAAAGCGGTACCGGGAACGATGATGAGTTGGAGTTTATCGGGTGGGAATATAGGGCAGTTTTCATTGGGTTCAAGCATCCCATAAGGATGTTCAACTAAATCTTTTTCCAAATTCTGAATACATCTGGGTATCAATTGACCGCTTTTCGTATCTAAAACTGGCGCGATAATCTCTCTACCTTGATTGAAAAAAGATTGAATTAGTTCGTGTGTTCCTACCTCACTTTTCATGCTAAAATAAACCATAACCGCATCAAAACAGCATTCTTTTTCACTTTTTTCACTTCGCTGAATCCATTCAATCACATGTGTCCCAATCTGTCTGCTGTGTCTGGCATGCTCAGTGGGTGAAAGGTTTTCGCGTTTCCGTAGTGTTTCTGCGCGAATGGTTTCCCGTTTTTGCGCTATTGGTATGTCCATTAATTTTTCTGGTATAAAAGTCGCGAGCTGAAGCTCGCTCCTACAGGAAGAGGTTTGCTGTGCGATAAATAATGAACTCACAATTTGAAAGTGGATAAAGCACTATTTACATATAAAACTTTTCTATTCTTCCCATTCAATTTGGTGTATATGTTTGGCAAGCGCGTCGCGGAAAGTAGAAGGTTTCATTGAAAGTAACTTAGCTGCTCTCGTCTTGTTCCCTTGTGTCTTCTGCATCGCCCAAGCAATAAGTTCGCGTTCAGTGGACTTGATAATTTCGTGGAAAGAGGTCAAATTCGGTGTATTGTCAAGTTTTTGAGATGTCGGTAACTTTAACTCAATCGGGATTTCTTCAGTCGTAATGTCAGTTCCATTGTTAACAGCAACAAGTCGCTCAATGATATTTTCCAGTTCGCTGACGTTTCCGGGCCACGGATACTCAGTAAGGATGTTGACTGCATCAGGTCTTATGCGAATGGCTTGATGCGGTGAAAAAATATCCAAGAAATGGTTAATCAGCATCGGAATATCACTTTTTCGTTCGCGTAGTGGGGGTAGGAACAAAGGGATAACATTCAATTGATAATAGAGGTCTTCAAGAAACTCATTGCGTTTCGTTTTCTCTTTCAGGTTTTCACGGGACGTTGAAATGATACGTAAATCTACGTCAATAGGTTCAGTTTCAGATGGGACTGAAAGTTTGCGTTCTTCTAACACAGCTAATAATTTTGCCTGTCCGTCAAGCGAAATAGTATCTACATTTGCAATAAAAAGTGTACCGTGGTTCGCCAATTGTAGTTTGCCTTGCCAAGATTGATTGCCAAAAAGTTCTGATTCAATAGCATCGGCAGAAAGACCATAACAATTGATGCCAACATAAGGCTGATGCTGCCGTGAACTCCGGAGATGTATCGTTTTTGCTAAGAGCGATTTTCCTGTGCCTTCCTCGCCGTAAATCATAACGTTGCTGTCAGTAGAAGAAACTTTAGGTATTAATTTGAAGATTTCTTGGATCTGTTGACTTTTTCCGATGAGTATTTGGTAAAGAGAAGGTTCTTGGTTTGTATCAGATGTTTTGAGAGATGGTTGTGTATTTTCAATAGGTGTTTTGCCTCTCAACGCTTTGAGTTTATCCAACATGAGAATTAACTCATCGCTTGAAAAAGGTTTTTTTATGTAGTTGTATGCGCCGAATCTAAGCGCCTCAACAGCGGTCTCAACACTTGCGTAGGCAGTCATCACAATTACGGTGATATGTGGATGTTCTTTTTTCACTCTCTTAAGAAAATCAATCCCGTGCATCTGTGGCATCCGCAAATCGGTTACCAGTACGTCAAACGCCTCTTGTTGTAGAAGTTGAAGCCCTATCAATGGCGATTCGACAGCAATAGCATCGTAATTAGATTCCCGTAAATCATCGCGTAGAGTCATGCGTTTTAATTTCTCATCATCAACAACAAGGATTTTCATTTTTGACCTCCTATGTCTGTTCTTGTGCAGCAATTGGCAATTTTACTGTAAATGTTGAACCGCTTCCTACTTCGCTCTCTACTTCAATAACTCCTTGATGTTGTCTGACAATTCTGTCAGACACTGAAAGACCAAGTCCTGTCCCTTTTTCAGTAATTTGTGTGGTGTAAAATGGGTCGAAAATTCTGTCTTGAACGGATTCTGAGATACCGATTCCAGTGTCAATAACCTTAACGTAAACAATAGGTTTGCCTATTAAGGCATCCAAAATTATTTCACCAGTTTGAAATAAAAGCGTTCCACCATCTGGCATTGCGGTAATAGCATTCAATGCAAGGTTGAGGGTGACCTGTTCTAATAGGTGTTTATCGCCATGAATAAGTGCAATTTGATCTTGGAAGTCTTTTTCTATTTTTATGCCTTTTTCGGATGCCCCGTATCCGATCAATCCTATTGTTTCGTTAACAACATCATTCAGATTAATGGCGGTTAGGGTTAATTCATGTGGTCGGGAAAAATCCAGTAATTTTCCGATTGTCGCTTCAATACGCCGAATGGCTTCCTCCATTAAACCGAGATATTCTTGTGTTTGTTCAATGTTTTTCGGGTTTCGCTGTATACGAAGGATGCAGTTCAACAAGCCATCAAGCGGATTGTTTATTTCATGTGCAACACCCGCCGCCAATTCACCGATTGCCGCCATCTTTTCTGAAAAGATAAGTTGCTGCTCCATCCTTTTTCTATCGGTTACATCGCGAGAAACGAGTACGGTGCCAAGGTAATTATCTTCATCGTCCCGAACAGCAGCATAGGTATTTTCTAAGTGTTTTTCACCTACTTGCTGGTTCTTTCTTTCAATTGCCTCGCTCCCTTCAGAAAAATCCTGTGAGATTTGGGCAAGTGTTTCAGTACTTCCGAATTGCAGGTCTGTGTTCATTTCTAAATCAGTTTGCTCTCTCTGAATCGATTGTGCGGCTTTGTTGAAGAGGGTCGTCTGATTAGTAGAATCTACAAAAACAACACCTTCCTGCATACATTCAATAATAGATTGCAATTTATTACGTTCAAAAACAACCTCTTTTCGAGTTTCAACGAGTTCATCAACCTTTTCTTCTAAATTCTCTTTGAGTTCCCGTGTTTCAGTTTCGCGTTCTCGGGCAGTTTGCGTAATTGTTGTTGCCAGATAAACAGAAAAGAAAAGCGTACTGGTAAAAACAAATAGCACACCAAAGATATAGACTGGGTCTTGCCACAACTCATTGGGTAGAAAATTATTCAGCGGATAGTGTGGAAGAATCTCAAAATACTCAAGGAAAATGAGTGAACTTAATAGGACAGTATTTAGTGTTGCTAATATATAGCTGACACGTTTTGACAAGATGATACTTGCAATAATCAGGTGAAAAATAAAATAAAATATAAAAGGATTCTCAACACCGCCGCTGAAGTGGATGAGAGCAATCAACGACAGCAAATCAAGAATAATATGGATGCACGATTGCCGTTTGATGGACTTCAACCGCTGCAGTTCTGGTGCTTTGCGATACATCCGCGGTTCAAAGTTGTACAGGACCATCAGACCGGCTGTGATATAAAGCGGAATGGGGTTCGCAATCATGTCCCACGCTAAATTGGCAACCGTTACGGTGAAGAAAACACCTGCGATTGCAATCCAACGAAGGCGGACTAACCATCCGATTTGCTTGATTAACTCCAGTTTTAACGGCAGTTCATCATCGACTGCTTTTTCCGGGAACAATTGTGTCTGTTCCATATCAGTCGGTCTCTCTATTTCATGTAACGGACTTCACCATCAACTTCAATGGTATCAACGATCGCCATGACAACGCCATCAACAGGTTTGTTGCTGGTCACGTTTGTCTGCCTCGCTGAGCTTCCAGTTGCTATCAGCACGATTTCACCGATGCCAGCACCGACCGCGTCAACGGCGACTGTGTATTTCCGCTCTAATTCTCCATCTAAATTCACATCTTGGACAATCAGCAATTTGCTACCGACAAGTTTCTCATCTTTCTGTGTAGCGACGACTGTCCCCGTGACCTTTCCAAGTATCATTCACAAACCTTTCTTGTTAGGCGAGATCTCTATCAAGCGCCTATTTCAACATAATCAAATTGAGGTACAAAACTGTGCACTCTTGAGTATTCAAAATTATACACGATAGCTGTTGAAATTTCAAGAGGTAATCTAAATATCATCTAATACAGGAATTTGACTAAAAATAACGTGAGTTTGATAAATCCCGTAGGGAATCAACACCGAATGCGCCTATGGCATTCGGTGGGGTAGAACGGAAATGATTTAGTTTTAAGAATTATCAGTTACTGAGTTTTACTGAGAGTTTATATCGTCCGTCGGGTAGAGCTTGCGAAACCCATAAATCAACGCTATGAATGCCTTTATGGCATTCAGCCAAATCAACGCAGCATGCGCGTCCGGCATGCTGCGGGCGTCAATTTAAGGATTTATTTCAGGTTTCACACATTTTAACCCAAACAACACCGCAACCCCGATTGTAGGGCTTACTATTACCCATAAGTCGAAATTCTTACTATTGATCATAAATTCGACATAAAGTGCAG
>JAGWBU010000206.1:0-2716 GCA_021295735.1 Candidatus Poribacteria bacterium
AAATGAAGCATGGAATAATTATTGGTATACAAACACAAAAGCAGCGTGATATTCATGCCAAAAACTTTACACACCCAGCGTTTACGATTGCGTTGACATTCCTCCGCATCCATTATATAATCATAGAGATTTTACTGAATAGTACCGCCTCCAAGTAAACCTTTGCTAAAAGATGGTTGAATTTTGGGTAAGCACATGAATGAAAATAACGAGACGAGTCTAAAGACTGAAACAGATGACACAGCAAATTTGTCAACATCACCGGGAAACGCAGAAACACCGCAACCAAATGGTCTTGCAGAAATAAATCAGACTTTGGCTGCGTTGCAAGACCTATTTGAAAAGCAAATTGCTCGGAACCAAAATCAGACAGAGATGTTTGACAAAATGTACGCTGAGATGAAGGACTATAAAGAAAGTTTTTTGCTTGAAGTGCTTCACAAACCGATTATCCACAACCTCATCCAACTTTACGATAGTTTTCTATCTATAGAATCTCAACTTGATGACATTCTCATCGGTAAAGAAAACAACATTCTCACGGATGAACTATCACAATATCGCCAGAATTTAGAAAACTTTCGGTATAAACTGGAAGAGGTCCTATACCGCATGGACGTGACACCCTATAAAGACTCCCCTGAAACACTTGACAGACAGTTGCACAAAACGCGCAAAGTAATTTCATCCGATGATCCAAAACAGGATCAAAAAGTAGCGGAAATTCACAAAATTGGGTTCAACTGGCGAGATAAAGTTTTCCGTCCGGAAGAGGTCACAATCTTTCGTTATACACCTTCCGCAGGTGAACCTCCTTTGAATAAGAAAGAAGATAACACCAATGGGTAAAGTTGTCGGGATTGACCTTGGTACAACATTCTCTGTGATAGCACACATCAATGCGCATGGTCAACCAGAGATTATTCCAAATTTAGAAAGCGAGCGTATTACATCTTCGGTAGTCATGTTTGAGGACAACCTCGTAACTGTCGGAAAAATTGCCAAGCAGAATGCAAGAGCGGTTCCTGAACAGATCGTAGAATTTGTTAAACGCGAGATGGGGAAATCCAAAGTGGAATTCTTTCGCACATTTGAAGGAAAAGACTACTCCCCTGAAGAACTCTCTGCACTTATTATGACAAAACTCAAGCAGGATGCAGAGGCATATCTGAATGAAGAGATTACGGATGCGGTTATTACTGTTCCTGCCTATTTTCACGATGCAGAACGGGAGGCTACCCGCAACGCGGGGAAAATCGCTGGCTTGAATGTCTTACAAGTGCTGAACGAGCCGACTGCCGCCGCACTTGCCTACGGTATTGATCAATTAGGAAATAACCAAAATGTCTTCGTATTTGACCTTGGTGGCGGAACGTTCGACGTAACAATCATGAAAGTTTCTGAATCAGAGATACAGATGCTTGCAACGAACGGTGATCATCGACTTGGCGGTAAGGATTGGGACGATAAAATTATCACGCACGTTGCAGAGATGTTTGAGATAGAACATGGCGAAAATCCGTTGGAGGATCTTCACACATACCAAGACCTTCAACTTGATGCCATTGCTGCCAAAGAATCTTTGTCTCAGCGGCAGCGGGCATTAATCGTTTGTGGGTATAACGGGAGGACAACTCGCGTGGAGTTGGAGCGCGGAAGGTTTGAGGAACTGACCGCTGAACTCCTTGAAAGATGCCGCACCTTGTGTGATGTTGTCCTTTCTGAAGCAGACATGACGTGGACAGATATTGACAAAATCCTGCTGGTGGGTGGTTCAACTCGGATGCCGATGGTGCAGCAGATGATCGCCACAATCAGCGGCAAAGAGATCAACCCGCATGAAGTCAATCCTGACGAAGTTGTCGCAATTGGCGCAGCAATTCAGGGAACACTCCGCCAAATATCCGAAGGAAACACTGAAACAGTAGATATGCCTGACGCTGTTATTGAACGGTTTATTGGACCAGACGGTGCGCCGAAAGTAACAGTAACCGACGGTGCCACACATAATCTTGGACTCGTTGTCCTCAACTCTCAACGTGAGCATATTATTCACGTCATGATTCCTAAGATGACTGCTGTTCCGTGCGAAATTGCCGATAAGTTTTTGACGGTTGATCACAATCAACCCTCGGTTTTAATTGAGGTGGTGCAGGGACTTGAACAGGACCAACTCAAGGACGAAATTGACCTATTTGATGAATATAAATTAGGTCAATGCACCCTTGAATTGCCATCAGGTCTACCACAAGGGTCGCCAATTGAAGTCATCTACAAGTATAACTTGGACCAGAATCTTGAGGTCACAGCTACATCTCTCTCTAACGATGGTGCTACGGCTATCTACGACATTTTTTCCATTATTGATCGGCCAACACTCAATGAAGAGGAAGTTGCACAGGCAAAGACTGACCTACAAGACCTCGTAGTTGAATAGGTAAAGACTCTTAAAATAAAACACCTTTATAGCAGTTGTAGGTTGGGTAGAACGGATACCTACAATAAAGTTAGGTGTTGAAGAGGGTTTTAAGATGCATGTGAAACTGAAATTTCTAAAAATGAGTGAAACCCAACACGTTATCATATAAGGGTTAGTTGGATTTCGCTATTCTATCTATACAAACGTGAGTTTGATAATTAACCAGAGCCATTCAATTCTCCAATGATTTCTTTCTTTCCCAAGACTCCAAAAAATCGCGTCAACCACCATGCTGAC
>JAGWBU010000206.1:3050-6289 GCA_021295735.1 Candidatus Poribacteria bacterium
TTTTAAGGAGATGATTCCAATAAAATGAGAAGAAAAATACAATCAATTCGTGCATCTGGGAACGATTTTTAGGTCCCAATTTTTCGACTAAAACCGATAATTAGACGAAAATTGAATGCTTCTGGATAATTAACAGGACAGAGGCAAATTGAACAGAGAACGGGCATATTTGCTTAAAAAATCGTTATTTTGGTGTTTTTAAACCCCCTAAGTCCCCTTATCAGAGGAACTTTAAGAGGAAATGTGGAAGTCCTAACTATTTATCAAACTCACATTATACAAATAGTCATTGAAAACAGAAGTCCTTGTGAAATTTAATAAAGTTTGATCGTTTACCGCTCTACCCAACCTACGACGACTATCTTTAGGCAGTGGGTAATATCATGTTTGAACAGAAGGAATGAACGTATGTCCAAACGTGAGGAATTTATTACAGTTATAGACACACTTAAAGCACTATCACCGACGATTACAAGTGAGCAGCGTAAAGCACTTCTTCAGCAGGCGGTACAACAGCATAGCCTTTCCGTTGAAGACGCGAATGAAATTCTGAAAACATCAGGGTTAATTGTCGGTGAGAGAATAAACTGTTTTGAAGTGTTAGGATTCTCCTTTGAAGAATTGCAAAACCAAAGTGAAAAAAATATCGCGACTCAAGTTGATGCTGCACATAAAAAATTCTATAGTGAATCATTGCGTGCTGGTGGACTGCCACGTCGAGATGGCAGAACGCAAGAACAGTGGCTGACCCTTTTGAATCAAGCACGTGATACTCTGAAAGACCCACAAAAACGACAAAAATATCTCACGGCGTTATTGTTTCCAGAAGATTTATCTGAAATATCTTCACACGACACATCCAATCCCGAAAGTGGAAATCAGAACTCGGCAACGGCAACCAATGCAGAGCCAATCTCAGTGCCGAAGCCTTCAAGTGTTGACTCAGCAAAAGTCGTTCCAACGCCTAACGCCTCTGGAGACATGATGCTAATTCCTGCAGGGGATTTTCAAATGGGAAGCAATGATGATAAAGCAGATAACAGTGAAAAACCTTTACATACTGTCTATCTTGATGCATTCTATATGGATAAACACTTGGTAACCAATGCACAGTATATGGAATTTGTGGCTGCTAACCCGCAGTGGCATAAGCCATCAAAATGGTATGAATGGGGCAATAAACAGAAGATGTCTATTGCTAAACGGTACCACGATGGTGATTACCTGAAACATTGGGATGAAAATATCTATCCCGAAGAGAAAGCTGAACATCCGGTAACTTGGGTCAGTTGGTATGCTGCGATGGCATACTCAAAGTGGGTCGGCAAACGTTTGCCGACAGAGGCGGAGTGGGAGAAAGCAGCACGGGGCGGACTAACAGATCAAAAATATCCGTGGGGTGATTTTGCGGATCCTTCTATGGCAAATTATGATTGGAACGTTGGCGACACCACGCCTGTTGGGCAATATCCTGCAAACGGCTACGGACTCTACGATATGGTAGGAAACGTCTGGGAATGGTGTCTTGATGTGTTTGATGCCGATTTTTATATGCGTTCGCCGTATCGGAACCCGATTTCTGGCGCGAACACCGATGAATCGGTGGCAGATGATACTTTATTTCGTGTTTTACGCGGTGGTTCTTGGCTTGATGCGCAACAATTCATGTGTTCCGCTTTGCACTATAAGAATACCCCGACGCGTACACTCGCCAGAATCGGTTTTCGTTGCGTGAAGGCAGTAACATCTTAATTTTTGTTTTCCATATTTTTATCTCTGTAACAAATCAGAGCAATAGGCTATGGTGGATTAGCACATGTCTAAACGTGAAGAATTCATTGCAGCAATCAACATCCTAAGTGCTGCTTCACAGTCAATCACAGCAGAACAACGTATCGGTCTCCTCAAGCAGGCGGTACAACAGTATGGTCTCTCAACTGATGACGCTGATGAAATTCTGAAAGCATCAGGATTAGTTGTTGGTGAAAGAGTCAACTATTTTGAAGTTCTGGGACTTTCGCTTGAAAAACTTCAAGATCAAAGCGAAACTTTCATTACAACTCGCGTTGACGAGGCACATAAAAAGTGCTATAGTGAATCGTTGCGTGCTGGTGGGCTCCCGCGTCCAGATGGTAGGACACAAGAACAGTGGCGGAATGTCTTAAATCAAGCGAACTGAACACATTGCAACGTTACAGGCTGAAATATCGCAACCTGTTGATCTTACCTCGCGACAGGAATTCCCTACACCAGAAAGGACATCTTTAGGAATCTCGACCCCAGAAGATATGTTGCTTATTCCCGCAGGCGAGTTCCAAATGGGAAGCAATAACGAAAGAGCAAAAGTCCGTAAAAAACCTGCTTGTAAAGTCTACGTTGATGCGTTCTATATGGACAAATATCCGGTAACGAACGCACAATATAAGGTCTTCATCGATGCCAACCCGCGGTGGGGAAAGCCATCAAAACGGGACGAGTGGAATAGGGTGAAAAAGATACTATCTATTTTTGGGAAATACCACGATGGAAACTACCTAAAACATTGGCATGGCAACAATTTTCCGGTTGGGAAGGATGATCATCCTGTAACTCACGTCAGTTGGTATGCGGCGATGGCGTATGCGCAATGGGCGGGAAAACGTCTACCAACTGAAGCGGAGTGGGAAAAAGCAGCTCGCGGCGGATTAAAAGGACAAAAATACCCATGGGGGAATCTCATGGATTCAAATATGGTGTTTTGTGGAAAGGATGTTGGCAAGACCACTTCTGTCGGAAAATATCCCCCGAACAACTACGGTTTGCATGATATAGTAGGGAATGTCTGGGAGTGGTGTGTTGATGAGTATGTTCCGAATTTCTACTCTTCTGCACCGGTTCGGAATCCAGTTGCTGGTTTAAGCACAAAAAAGGAATTAGAGTTATTAATTTTCAATTTTAGGAACGTTTCAACTGATCGTGTATTACGGGGTGGGTCACTGTTTACTTCATCAGAACCCATTCAGACGGCTATACGTCGTGGGCGTTCGCCACTTCTCACAGTGGTATATTCAACAAAACTCGTGACCTCACATTCAACAAGGTTCGCTGCTAACATAGGTTTCCGATGTGCTTGGGACACACGGCTTAAGTCGAATTTTTATAACCTGTATTGATCCCTACTGTGGATCCGTTTACATAATTTTTACGATAGAAACACCAATTTACGACATGTCTAAACGCGAAGAATTTATTTCAGTCAT
>JAGWBU010000072.1 GCA_021295735.1 Candidatus Poribacteria bacterium
ATGCACTTTAGAGACCAGCGGCCTCTACAGGGATAGCAAAACTTTCTCATTTCAGACCTGCCATTTCTGTAGTCTGTCGATAAATTATCAACCTGCTTCATATGATAGCATAGGAGGCACAAGATGAGACAACACTACAAAGCCTTTCTCACCTTAATTATTATTTCTACGTTGGTAATCACAAGCGGTCTATTGCTGTTTGGCACTTATGATGCCACACAGACAGGGACGCAAGATTGTGAACAACGGATCAAGTCGGACTGTGTCACGTGTGGCGAAAGACCGATTGTCCGAACCCAACCCCACGCTGCTCACTGGACACAGCGGATAACAAGAATCTTATACAGGAGGATCGTTAGATGAATCGCAAAATGTATTGGGGGGTTGCAGCCCTCATTATTATACTGATTGCTGCTGGTGGTTTTATTTACTGGCAGTGGTCAGAAGTGCAGCAGCTCAAAGAACAGCTTGCACAAGACAATAAACTGCTTGAAGGAAACGATAAAACGGTAGCAGAGAACGGACTGCCGCCTGCCGCCCCGGGCAAAAAGTGGGTACCACATGGTGACCACTTCCACGAGGTGCCGATTGACGCACCGGATGTGTGGCAGGGTGGAGCGCCTGAACCTATAGTCAATAGTGACACGCAACATTCTGAATTGTCGCTGAAACAACAGTTGATGAAAAAGAAAAATGAATTAACACAGCAGCTTGAGGTAGTAAAAAAAGACAGTGCGATTAGGAAAGCGGCCCTAAAAGCCTCTGCTGATTTATTAGCACAATTCGAACAATTTGCAAAAGATAACGATGATGTAAACTATATGAGACCACATATATGGAAGACGTTATCTCAATCTGAGCGTGAAGCATTTTTACAACGTCTTAAGCAATATGATCAAGATCTATTTGTATTCTGCGAGTCGGCTCTGTCAACGCTGCAGTCTAATCCCAAACTCTTAGAGATGGTAAAGGAACGCCAACCAATAATAACGTATTTTTTGAAAAACCCACCATCAATGTACAAAATATATGGAGGCAATAACAAATGAAATATAAAGTCATATTGTTGCTAATCTCTTTTATATTTTTTCCCTTTATGAGTGAACCTGCCGAAGACAATCAAGGACTACAAGAACAAATTGACGCACTGAATCAACAACTTCAAGAACATCTTGATGATCATGAAGAGGAAGAAGAAGAAGAACAGATAGAAGAGAATATTAATAATGCTGCAACACTTGTAAATTTATTTACATTCGGTGCTGCAAGTTCAATATTATCAGGTATAGACTTACTGCAACAAGTGGGTTTATGGCCGCACCTATGCGATATTTGCCACACATATCAGATAGGTTCCCATCTTCACGAGACATGCCCATGGTGTCTCGAAGAGTTCCTTGCTGGCGGGTTACACAGTTGTCCCCCTCCAACTCTATGCATAGATTGCTTCACCTTCTACGTAGAAAAACTTGGACATACGTGTCCAGCAGACGAAGAGCCAGCCGACCCAGAACCGGATCCTAATCCAAATGACGATGAGGGCGGTCCGAATGATGACGAAGGCGGTCCCAACGATAATGAAGGGGGGCCCAATACAGATGATGATGACCAGACACCTAATTGCAATTTATGCAAGAACGGTTGTTCTGGATGTCAGTAAAAGCGGCAGCAGCGCGTGACGATCACGCCATAACGAACAGGCAGGTATCCTTTTGGGTATCTGCCTTTCCTTTTTCAAAACCAGAGCTATTTAGTTTTAAGAATTATCAGTTAATGCGTGTTACTGAAAGTTTATATTGTCCGTTGGGTTTCGCTCCGCTCTACCTATAAGTGTCAATTTAGTGCCTGATTTTCTTGTGGGAGCGCTTTGTAAGCGCGATGTATTGTGTATTGTATCCGGGTTGAAAACCCGATATATCGCGCGGACAAAGCGCTCCCACAAAGATGTCCTGCCGATTAGTGACTACCAACTCATGTAGGTCCGATGCGGTGAATCAACGCCAAATACGACAAGTGCCATACGCGTGCTTGGCGTTGATTTGGCGTTTGGTATTTGTCGGGAAACCGCATCTACCGAGGGTGAAAATCCACTAAGTTGACACTTATGGGTTTCGCTCCGCTCTACCCAACGGACGATACTATTATAAACAGGACTTACGCAAATTTAGCAGAAAAGGGATATTTTTACTCAAAATATAGTTATTAAGGCGTTTTTAACCCCTTAATTGTCCTGATAAAGAATTAACGCATGTGATAAAATGCGTCAGAAATATAGAAAACTAAATAACCCTGTTTCAAAACCCTCTACATTGACATAAATCATAGAAACTACTAAAAAATTGAATGGCTCTGATAAAAACCCTTGAATTTGCTTGCAATTTTTCGGAATTATGTTTATAGTTACACGGGAGGAATTATAGAGTATGAAAAATGAGTTAAGGTTTCGCGAGGATGGTTGTTTTAAAATCGTCCAGTTTACCGATATTCATTGGCACAACGGTGAATCTGCCGACCAGAAATCCGCGGCTTTGATGGAAAATGTTGCCAAAGCAGAAAAGCCAGATTTAATCGTGCTAACTGGAGATATTTTGTCTGGAGGTGGATGTAATAATGCTGCCGAATCCCTTCGACAGATTGTAGAGATTTTGGAGAGGTGTGGTTTCCCTTGGGCAGCAGTTTTTGGCAATCATGACGATGAAGGTACCGCAAATCGCCATGAATTGATGGAAGTCATGCAGGAAAGTAACTTGTCGCTTGCGGAGCCAGGACCGGAAGAAGTTCCGGGGGTTGGGAATTATGTTTTAACAGTTCAAAGTTCAGATAAAACGAACCCTGCCGCGCTGCTCTATTTTGTTGATTCAGGTAGTTATGCCCCAACAGATATTGGTGGTTACGATTGGATCAGGCGCGCACAGATAGAGTGGTTTCTCAGCGAATCCGCGAGACAGACTGCATCGGTAGGACATCCGTTGCCCGCGCTCGCTTTCTTCCACATCCCAATTCCTGAATATCATGAAGTATGGGATTTTCACACCTGCTACGGTGTAAAATATGAGGATGTTTGCGCGCCTCACATCAATACCGGCTTTTTTGCTGCCCTACATGAAGCAGGAGATGTAATGGGAACATTTGTTGGGCATGAGCATATTAACGATTTCTGGGGAGATTTGCACGGAATTCGCCTCTGCTACGGTAGAACCACCGGCTATAATACTTATGGAAAAGATGGATTTCCGCGCGGGGCAAGAGTGATTCAATTACCGGAAGGTGAGCGCCAATTTGAAACTTGGCTCCATCTTGACAACGACACGATAGTGCATGAGCAACAAAAACATACGCCGCTCCAACGCACTTTCACTGAAGATTGATAATTCTACTACTGCTTTGTCAACATATTATTGTTCGTCGCGATTCAGAGATCGCTCCTACCGATGGAACGTTTATGGTAGGAGGGAACTCCGATTCCCGACTACTTTCAAACCCATCAATTATCACTTGACGAGGCACTACTACGAATTCGGGATTTTAATCCTTAGGAGGAAAATGTGAGAGCACAACCACAGGTCTCTATCCGACACGAAGAGGACGTTGCGATTTTTGACATTACCGGTTACTTAACTAACGAATCTGAAGAGGCTATTAACGACGCGTATGCTGATAACGGTGTGCAGGAAGCAACAAAACTTCTGCTCAACTTCGATCGGCAAAGTTTTATCACGAGTAGCGGCTTTGGTACGATTATAAAATTACTTTGGAAGACGCGTGATAAAGGACAAACGTTGCGAATTGCACATCCGGCTATGCAGGTGCGAACCATTTTTAACACCATCGGATTGACACAGAGCATCGGCGTATATGCGTCTGAAGCAGAGGCACTGGAAGATTTCTAAAATCTCATGGAAAAAGGGTGTACATATTCTTGTTAAACAACACGCCTAACAAACTCCATAGGCTGCCAGCAAGAAATTGACCAAAAATAAGTCCTAAGAATAGAGGTAACGCTCTGCGATAGGCACGGACACCGCCTCCTGTGAAAAGCAGCCGCTTGAAGAGCCACCCTAAGAAAATTGAAAACCACATCCATCCGATTGCCCAACCGTTACCAACAGCATACCCCACGGGATAAAATGGCCACCATAGAAATTGCCGTTTTAGAACCGTCAATATGCCGGTTAATAGGAAGCCAAAACCCATGTGTTGGATAGCTGGGAGGTTCGGCGCACGCGGGACGGTAATCCAGTTTTGTAAGCGGTTAAATTCACCGACTCCCCAGCGTGCAAACCGATATTCATAATAGAGCGCAACATGCCCGACAATGGAAATGACCGCACCTACAATTGATGCCACTATCAAGGCAATAACTAACCGATTCTCACGGAGACGGAAGTGTCTGCCGATTTTAAACGCCTCTAATTGATGTGGCATCGGGTGACACCGATATCCGTAAGCAAGCCACGATAGCAGCGTAGTGTTCGTTAAATTCTGTGCGCCTAATGGACGGCTGCCTAAAAATAAAAGCATAATTCGGTCCGGATGAACCCCGTGTAACTCATGTGTCGGGGGGCCAAGTTCTGCACGCATGCGTGTCATGCCAATACACAATACTAAATAGACACCGAAATATCCGAGCGTAACCCAAGGTGATAATCCCGCGAAATACCAAAATATCAATACAAACCCCATTCCAAATATCAACCCGAAGACAGCGAGTTGATATAAGCGATCTTTCGACCTAAAGGAAAAAACGCTGCCCAACACTCTAAGAATCTCTCTACGACTTGTTACCAGTGCAAGTAGCCCAATTCCGATCCATGCACCTGCCCGTTGTTCAGTTTGAAAACCGATAGCCGTTGTCCATCCCGTCGCACTGAAAAAGACGCGCTGCAAACCCCAAAATAGATAAAATCCCCAGAAAGACAATGCTAAATCCAACGGCATTAGGTAGCCTAACCCTATCGCAAATGGATAGACATAGACCGGCAAACGTCCCATCGCATTCCAAGGGCGATCCGCAAAGAAGAGTTGATACTTAATTTTCAGCGAGGGTATCACAGGAAAAAGGTAATTCAGTCCCGCCAAAATCTCAAGTCCAAATGCTATCCCAAAACCGAGCCAAATCAGTTTATTACGAAAAAGATTAGAGGTATTGCCAAGTAGTTCGACAGGAAGCGTTGTCAATGGATAACTCAACTTTTCATGATCTATCCACTGTTTACGGATGATGATATTGATGCATAACATCACGAACAGCAGCAAAATCACTAAACCGCTCCATGCAACAATCGGCCAGAGCCACGCCTCCATGTAGCGGGGTTGCCAAAAAGTGTCATCTCCTTCAAAATAACCTTGAAGAATTTTACGATCAGTAATCGTCAACCATGTTGGTAGGAAACGGAAGAATATGTCCGCCCATTCATTTTCTGGCGTTGCGAACCACCCCGCGTTCGCTATCATCGGCACTAATTGTCGAACGATGTCATGACCCGCAAGTGCTGTGGCAACCGAGACCATGATATACGTCAACGCGAGTTCGCGCGAAGTCGGCGCAGCATGTTTGAACAACCTTCTCAGAAAAGGTGAAAGTGCTGCAAGCAGAAAGAATGTGAAAAGCACAGTGGGAAAGATTGAAAAATCTGTGAGTTCCCATACTACACGGTTTTCTGCCGAGATAATCCAGTAACATGTTAGAATGATGAGGATAGAACCGAAGAGGAGAGTACCAACAATAAAGCGGAGTGTTGACGGTTTCTCAACGTCCTGAATAGCACTTGGCTCATTTTGATGCATGTTTCTATCATACCATATCTAATGAAATCAAGCAATGAATATTCTATCCAACCCATTTAACCCTTGAGTTAGTAGGTTGCGTAGAGTTTGCGAAACCCAACATTTAGTTAGTCCGTTTGTAGTCGCGCAATTCATTGCGCCTCTTATCTTCCTGTAGGAGCAAGCTCCAGCTCGCGACCTGACCCAAAATGTCGAGAAAAACGCAAAAACTGAATGGTTCTGATTGTCTTCCCTGATATTTGCCTTTCACACCTCCTTGTGCTATAATAGATTTTAGCATTACTTTACTGCTAAGGGAAACACTATGCTACATCGTGGTTCAAAAAACGGAGAGATACTCCCCGACATTGAAAAGATTCTCATCATCCGCGCGGATGGTATTGGCGACTTGTTGAACTCAACACCAGCGATCGCATTGTTACGGGAGAACTACCCATCAGCAGAAATTACGGTGTTAGCACGCCCACTCAATGCGCCGGTGCTACTCGGAAATCCTGATGTTGACAAAGTAATCGTGTTTGACAAGCAGGGAGAACACCGTCAATTGTTGGCGCAACTCCAATTCTACCGCGCCCTACGCCGTGAACAGTTTCATCTCGTTGTTGCGATGCAGACCGCTACGTGGCCACATCTCATTGCTTTTCTTTCCGGTGCCCCCTATCGCTTAGGTCGCTATCAGAAACGGTTCAAATCTACACTCACGCATGCGTGGCACGGCAAGTATCAAAAAGGCGAAATCCACGAAGTTGATAGAAACTTGGAATTAGTACAATTAATCTGCCAAGGTGAAGGTACACGACAACTTGTTTTCAACCTGTTACCCGATGAGATTGCGAATGCTAAAGCACGGCTTACGCCTTTAAGTGTTGCGCATAATACTTATCTAATCGGTATTCATCCTGGCGGCAGTTCTTATGATAAACGGTGGCCCGAGAAGCAGTATGCTGAACTTGCGGATAGACTTGCCGACCACTACAATGCTACAATACTCCTGTTACAAGGTCCTGATGAGGCACAACTAACGCACAACATTCAAGAAGCAATGCAGTCCGATGCTATCGCTTGCGCACCAAAGACAATCCGAGAATTGGGAGTACTGCTTTCAAGCTGTGACTTAGTAGTGTGTAATGATTCTGGTCCGATGCACCTCGCTGCAGCATTGGACGTGCCAACGATAGCGATTTTCGGTCCCACCGACCATGTTGCGTGGCGTCCGATGAGTGAAAACGCATCTGTCGTGCGGCGAGATATGCCGTGCTGGCCCTGTAGCGCGCACAAGTGCAAAATCGGATGGGAATGCACCAAAAAACTCCCCATCGAGATGGTCTGGGAATCCATAACCTCTGGTATAGAAGCAACTTCTTTCAGAGGTAGGCGTGCTTTGTAAGCGCGCCTATAAAATAGTACGGAATGCAAAATGAAGATTGTCATTGCCGCTTGGGGAACAACGGGAGACGTTTATCCGGTTTTAGCACTCGCTGAACGTTTGCTCAAAAGAAAACATCATGTGCGTGTCTGTGCACCATCCATCTATAAAGACAAAATTCTTGACATCGGCGCGGACTTCTATGAAGTAGGAGTCACTTTTGAGTTAGCAGAATTTCACCAAACGATGGATACTGTCATGGCAATGCGCGACCCTATGGCGCCATTGCTGCTCATCGCGAAGGAGGGAATTCTGCGCCGTGGCGAAAAGTGGTATACCGATTGTCTTGCAGCGATGAAAGGATATGATTTAGCTATATGCCATTCCATAGACATCCCAGGACAAGAGGCAGCTATCCGAAACGGGCTGCCATGGCTGACTGTGACGTATTGTCCAGGCTTCATTAAAATACCTGATAACGCGCCGTACCCGTTTCCGAATTGGGGGAGAACGTTCAACTCTCTCGTGTGGAGCTTGGTCCGACTTCGCCTCCGATACGCTGTTGACCCGCTTTTTAATCAATTCATCACATCTGTTAGTGGAAAACCGAGAGCAACGGTGGCATTAGATGAAATGTATTCGCCGCATCTGAACCTCATCGCGGCTTCCCCTACGCTCTGTCCGTCAGCTAATTTTCCCCTGAACCACAGGTTTACAGGTGTATGGCATCTCGCGCAGCCAAACTACATTCCGCCCTCTGAACTCACAGATTTTTTAGCAGACGGACCGCCACCTATCGTTATTACTTTCGGGTCTATGGGTGGAAGCAAAGGGCGTGAAACAACAGAAATTTTAATTGATGCTGTCAAAATGACAAACCAACGTGCAATCATTCAAGCAGGGTGGGGACTTTTAGGCGATCAGGATACTGGAGAGGACATATTTTGCACAGCGTATGTACCGCATCAATGGCTGTTTCCAAAAGTGAGTTGCGTTGTGCATCACGGTGGCGCAGGGACTACTGCCTCGGTATGTCGTGCGAAAGTTCCGTCTGTCGTAGTGCCACACATCGCAGATCAACTCTATTGGGGCAAGCTACTCTTTGATTTGGGCGTTGCACCGAAAAGTCTACATCGCCGTAATCTTACCGCGAAACGTTTAGCAGAACGGATTGAGCAAGTGATGACAACACCTTCAATGACAGAAAAGGTAAAGACCTTAGGCACACAGATGGAATCTGAAGATGGGTTGACGACAGCGGTTAATCTGATTGAATCCTTTCCCTTATCTGAATAACCCAAGTTGCTACCTATAAAATTTTAGACACACAGACGCCATTTTTAATAGAGAACAGTTCGTTATTGGTGAAATATTGTAGCGCAAACTTAGGTTAAAAAATGAAAAAAATCCTTGTCTTCAGTTTCAGTTTCATTGGTGATGCAGTGCTATCTACCGCAGTTATCCAACCGCTACGAGCACACTTTCCAAATGCCCATATCACCTTTCTTGTAGGACCCAGCGCGTTTAACATTCTTGCCAACGACCCACAACTTGATTTTACCCTTGTATATGACAACCGAGGCGAACACGCTGGGTTGAAAGGGCGGATGAAACTTATAAATTCTTTACGCCGTGAGAAATTTGACCTCTTTGTCAATCTGCGGGATAGTTTCATTGCGCGCTGTGTCGGCGCGGAACATTGGGGTTTAGTGCGTGGGGATAGGGAACGGCATGCTGTTACCCGATATCTGGAAGTCCTAAGTAAGCAAGGCGTTGACACAACAGATGCACAACCCCATTTACAGTTGACTGAAACAGAACAAGCGACAGCACACCGTCTTCTTGCCGAAGCAGGATTTACGTCAGGACAGTTATTAATTGGAATTCATCCAGGTGGAAATTGGGAATACAAACTGTGGAGTGCAGAGAAATACGCGCAACTTGCAACTGCTTTATCAAAAGAAAAAAACGCTACTATTTTGCTTTTCGCAGGACCAAATGAACGCAAACTACAAGCGCAAGTTGCAGATATGATGAACACAACTCCTATCCTCGTCAAAACGGGAAATTTGCGTGAAGTCGCAGCATTGATCACAGCGTGTGATGTCTACATCGGCAACGACACAGGTCCGATGCACATTGCTGCTGCTGTCCAAACACCTGTGATCGCGCTTTTCGGTTCAACGAATCATATTCGGAGCGGTCCCTATGGTGATAAGCATGTAGTTGTGCAAAGTGGAATAGATTTGGGGTGCCATCCGTGTCATCCGGGGCGGCGTCCTGGCGGGTGCGGTGCGGGTAGTTGCGCTGTAATTGATGGGATTACGGTGGAACAGGTGTTGGAAGTAGTAGAAGGTGTGTTATGATTTCTTCCACTGCAACCGCAGACTATTCAGCACAACAGACACACTACTAAACGCCATCGCAAACGCCGCAAGCATAGGATGCAACTTTTGCAACATTTCAGGCACAAACGAAAGCGAAAACAACACACCTGCAGCAACAGGAATTAACAGCACATTGTAGAAAAACGCCCAAAACAGATTCTGTTTAATCGTGCGGAGCGTGGCACGGCTTAAGCGGATAGCATCGGGAATAGCGCGGAGGTCGCCATGCATCAACGTCAAATCGGCTGTTTCCATAGCAATATCTGTCCCCGTGCCGAGTGCCATGCCGACATCCGCTTGTGCTAACGCAGGCGCATCGTTAATACCGTCCCCGACCATAGCAACAAACCCGTTCGTATCTTCTTGTGCTTCTTTGACGGCAAAGGCTTTGTCTTCGGGGAGAAGTTCCGCCATCACATCGGTAATCCCAACATTTTTTGCAATAGCAGCGGCAGTCCCACGGTTGTCCCCGGTCATCATTGTCACCTCACATCCGAGTTGTCGGAGTTCGGTGACAGCAGCTTTTGCTTCAGACTTTACTGTATCCGCAACCGCAAGGAGCCCCTTTACCTGCAAATCAATTGCCACCCACAACACCGTTTTAGCGTCCGTTTGTAGTCGTTCCGCTTCCGTTTCAAACGTCTCAGTCGGAATTTGATGCTGTTCCATCAAAGATAGATTACCTATTATCACTTGATTCTCATTAAGCTGAGCAATGATACCGTTGCCAGCAACAGCAGTAAACTCCGTAGGTGCAGAAGTGTCAATCCCGCGTTCAGAAGCGGCGAGAACGATTGCTTTTCCAATAGGGTGTTCACTGCCGCGCTCCGCAGAGGCAGCTATCTGTAGTAATTGGCTTTCGTCTCCTTCATTCGCAATAATATCTGTGAGCGTGAGTTGTCCTTGTGTTAAGGTGCCAGTTTTGTCAAGAACAATCCGAGATAATGCGCCAACATGCTCTAATGCTTCACTATTCCGAAAAAGAATACCACGATGCGCACCGATCCCTGTGCTGACCATAATCGCTGTCGGCGTGGCAAGTCCTAACGCACATGGACACGCAATAACCAACACCGCCACCAACCGAAGTATCGCAGATGTAAATCCTTGTCCGACAAGAAACCACCACACGAGAAACGTCACAACAGCGATACATAACACAATAGGCACGAACACGCTTGCGACAGCATCCGCAGTGCGTTGAATAGGTGCTTTGCTCTGTTGCGTTGCTTGCACCAACTGAACAAGCTGGGCAAGAGAGGTTTCTGAACCAACGCGTGTAGCCTCAATTGTGAGCATACCACTTTGATTGATTGTGGCACTGGCAACGGTATCCCCTACTGACTTGTCTAAAGGCATACTTTCACCGGTAAACAAACTTTCGTCAACAGCACTTGCACCCTCGCGCACAATGCCATCAACAGGCATGCTTCCACCGGGACGAACAATCAATAGATCACCAACGGCTACCTGTTCAATCGGAATGTGATTTTCTTCACCATCTCTGAGGACACACGCAGTTTTCGGAGAGAGTCGCATCAGTTTTTTGAGGGCAGCACTGGTCTGCCCTTTCGCACGCGCTTCCAGAAGTTTGCCGAGTTTAATAAGGGTAATGATAACAGCCGCTGTCTCAAAATAGACGTGGTCTCCAAACCCTTGTAGATTAAATGTGAGGGCAGCCATGACAACGACACTATAGATAAACGCTACAGATGAACCCATCGCCACAAGTACATCCATATTGGCAGAACGATTCCGCAATGCCTTTATGCTACCGACATAGTAATCCCAACCTACATAGACCTGAACGGGCAATGCTAAAACAAACATCACCCAGTTAACCCAAGGATCGTGTGCCCATTCACCTATCAATCCCATGTCTCTGCCCATGCTGAGCAAGAATAACGGGAGCGTGAAAAGGACACCAACACTGAATTGCAACTTTTGTCGTTGGAGTTCTGCATCACGCGCGGCTGCTTCAGAATCCGCATCAACAACGTCAAATCCGAGAGAGCGGATTTTGTCAACGATTGTATCTTCGCTGAGCGCAGAGGGATTAAAAGTGATCGCCGCCTGCTCCGTTGCAATGCTAACATTTGCTACGAAGATACCCGCCATCTCTTCAAGATTGTGGGTGATAGTGGCAGCACAACCTTCGCAATGCATGCCAGTGATGGGAAGGTTAATTTGCTGTTGCATTTTAAGACCCTCAAAATATTTGATCTTGGTACTTACGTGAAGGGTGTACCCAAAATATTCAAAATTAGGTGTGCGATTAAGGTAGTAGGCACGCTCCGTGTGCCGTAAGCACTGGCTCTTCTTCAAAATTACCAAATTAATAAATTAATCTTCATCTTAAGCGCGCCAAGCGGAGGTGTGTCGTTAATTGAAAAATTTCCTATAAATGAACAGGATCGCCAGTTTCCAAAGATTGATTCGCTGCAATGGACAATATAGCAGTCTTCGCAGCATCAGAATACGGGGAGCGAATTGCGCTGCCATCTCCTGTACGAACTGCCTCAATAAAAGTGCTATCCATGTCAATTGTGCAATTATTTTCAGGTTTCCATGTTTCTGTCCCGTCAGCAGTAGATAAGACAAGTGCTCGGCGGAGGTGATATTCCAGTGAACCGTCCTCACAGAAGATGTCTAACCCAGAACGTCGTAGTCCGTTAGTTGTAAAACACGCAGAGAACATAATGCCAAACACGCCGCTCTCAAACTGCAAAGAAACAGCAGATGCTTCCTCAATGTCGTAATCGGTATTAGGAATGAGATCATATCTGGCAACAGCATAGACGGTTTTGACTTCACCAAAGAGATAGCGCGCCATATCAAATTCATGTGTCGTCTGCTCCATGAGTTGACCACCAGATTTTGCCTTCTCGCGCCACCAGCCGCCAGGCATGCCGCCCATCCAGTAGCCCATAAAAAACCCAACACGTCGTGAGACAAGAAGTTCCTGCGCCTTGTCAATAATATCAAAGTAACGTTCCTGATAGCCACAGGCGGTAATGATGCCTTTGTCCTCAACTTGCGCAGCAATTTCCTTTGCTTCGTCGGCATCCATGTGGACAGGTTTTTCCACAAACATTGGAAGTCCTGCGGCGATAACAGCCTTCTCAGGTGCGCCGTGTGCGAACGGCGGAATTGAGATATAAACCGCATCCAATTCCTCTTTTGCGAGCATCTCGTTGTAATCTGCGTAAGCTTTACCACCGTACTGCTCAACGGCACGTTCAGCTTTTTCGATGACAATATCACAGAAGGCAACGAATTTGTTGCCGCCAATTTGAGTTAATTCACGCAAGTGACGATTCATGTTGCCACCTGTGCCAATAAAACCTAATCTAACGTCTGACATAAATTCTCCTATATGAAAATATATAAATATCTCTGGTAGGCGCGCTTTGTAAGCGTGCCAAACTATGTTATGATCACTTACATCTGTGTGTGATCTTTCTTGTGGGAGGGGTTTTCAACCCCGATTGTAAGCGTGCTATCATCTGTGTGATCTTTCTTGTGGGAGGGGTTTTCAACCCCGATTGTAAGCGTGCTATCAACTGAAGTACGAGGGCCTTGTCCTACAAACCCACGTTAATTCAATACTACCATTCAAATACTGTACCAAGCAACCGCATCGGTTCATCACGGAGCCAACGGTATATCTGTGGTGCTTCGGTAAGGTTTACCTTGTGTCGAATAAGCGGCGCAATTTTAATGGAACCTTGCCTGAGAAAACGGCAGAGATTTTCCAGATCATCCTTTGTAAAATGGCTACAGTGAAGAATGCTAATCTCCTTGAATTGCCCAACGTTGAAGGTATAGTTAACATCAAACCTCCCAGCGACTAAAAGCAAACGCCCACGGGTCTTACAAGCCTGGATCATCGGCGTAACCATATCTGGAGCACCCGCAAAATCCATCACAGCATCAAAACCTCCATCCGCAATTTGCGCTTTCCATCCATCGCCACTTGTGTTGAAGACATTTTCTGCGATACCGAGTTGATGCATCTGTTCTAATCGGGATTCATCAATATCACATACAGAAACGCGCGCGCCCATCGCGTAGGCAATCTGTGCAGCAAAAATGCCGATACATCCTTGTCCAACAATTAGTACTCTTTCTCCGATACGCGGATCAATCCGACGGCAACAGTGCATCGCCACACCAGATATGCCGAAAAGCGCCGCTTCAGCAGGGTCAACATCATCTGGCAATTTCAAAAGCAAACCGTTTTCCGCAATTGTCCACCTTTCAACATGGTCTACACTGGCGTAAATAAGATCGCCCACTTTAAGTTGTGTTACATCAGGTCCAGTTTCAATGACACGTCCTACGTTCTGATAGCCACCACCACAGGGTAAATTTTCATCAGATGGGGCATAGTTACCACCAATAAGTTGGTTACGTTCCGTGCCGTTTGTGAGACCTGTGAAAACAGCTTCACACAACACCTCATTCCGCTCAGGCGGTGCAGGCACTTTCCAATCGGTGACGACTGTCTTTTCGCGTCGTTTGTCGGGTAATAGTTTGATGACAATCGCTTTCACAGTTTTTAATGACTCCTACGAAGATTAATATGATGTATTCCTTACCTATTAACTTACCCTATCCCTGCTAAATTGTCAAGTGGTTCTGAAATGCTAACAGAGCCATTCAATTCTCCAGTAATTTCTAACTTTTCTCAAAGGGCTCTTCTTGTAGGAGCGAGCTCCAGCTCGCGACCTTGTCTGAAATATTGAGAAAAACCCGACAATTGAATGCCTCTGAAATGCTGAGCGCGTAAATATTTTGTCATTAACCATTCCCTTTTTCTTGTGGGAGAGTTTTCAACCCCGATTTCCATAAATGTCAACTTAAGGATTTTAACCTATTAGGACTTACGTAGTTTGCCTATTTCCATACGTTACAGCGTTTAATGTGAATGTCGGACGCACATTCACCAAGCGCAATTCATTGCGCCTCGGACATTCACTGGTAGGTGAGATTTACCGACAAATACCAAACGCGTATTTGGCGTTGATTCGCGAGGTAAAATGTTAATAAAAGGTATCATCCCAGAAACAAGTCCCAGCGGGGCGACAGGTAATAGAAACTGGTTCTCTCTGCTTTATAGCCCCAGCGGGGCGACAGGTGTATTGCTATAAGCAACTTCAGCCCCTTGCCAAAATATTTACATTCCTCTCATATTTCTGAAAATCCTGGTTCAGACAAACCACCAACTCTTTCTGCAAACTTATTGTAAATATATTGGATATCTATTGTTCCAAACATCACAAAAACTTCCGATTATCTATCATAACCTGTTAAAATATCAGTATGAAAAAACAAAACCAATCTCACAGATACAAATACGAACAGATCACAAATCTGGAGAACAACCTTTACGGCAAAATGTTGAAATCACTTAACAAGCGATTGCAGAGAGTAAAACACTGCAAAGACACTGAAGATTGGGACAGACAACTATCCAAGTGCATAGATGACTATGCAAAACTTATGCGCATGAGATATCTACAACAAAAGGAAAGACATGATTCCTCAACACAGAGCAGAAATACAGAATTTATTCCTTAAGAAGAAAACCTCCCTAAACCTATACATACATTGGGTTTAGGGAGAATTTGAAAATTATACCATGGTATGAAATTTCATACCGTACGGTATGATTTAATAAAGGTGATCCCAATGAAATTTGAAGAAAAACACAAACAATTTGCCGTCAAATGTTTCGCACAGTTCATGACACGAAAAGAAGTTACAAGCGCATTTCTCGAAGAATTTTCTGATGACCTACCGCAACCTCCTCCCATGCAACAACTCCCAATACTTCATGAAAATCAGGAACAACATAGCAACGATCAAGAAAGAGAAGATCAACTTGACAAAGATGAATACTTTGCAGTCTCCTTTGAAGGATTAAGAGAGAAATACGAATACCTATACGGCAACGAGGCAGATAGCAAATTCAACCAGGACATACCCAAACTCCAAGAACAGATTGAGGATGAGTATGCCCAACAAATCGAAAAGAAACGTAATAGATTGCATACACAACACCTCAAAGAATATCATAATCAGGTTAATGAACACGAACGAAACGTCAGAACAGAAATCTCAAATCAAATACGTAGGTATAATAGAACGAATCCCCAATTTCCACAAAAATATCGTGAACTATTTAACCAAACTCGCAATGAATATTTTGCACGTTACCGAAATGAAAGCCTCAAAAACGATGATAACGTCACATTAGAACTTGAAACGCTCTACGGATATATCAAACAACATATCTTTGAAACAAGTGATAAGAAAGACGCTACGACAAATGTTCGACTCGCACACAATATCCTCAAAACAATCGCAACCCACAATCTAATCAAACAAAACGAACAAATTGCAGATACTAAACATCAGGATACAAAAGCACTAACAGATAAATAAGACTACCATTTCTAATTGATTGCCTTTCATTAATAAAAAATGCGTTTAATGTGAATGTCGGACGCACATTCACCAAACGCAATTTATTGCGCCTCTTACATTCACATTCGTCGAGTTTCAAAGTTCCAATAAATCTCTGTAATGGTACGTTTTTTATTAGAATTAACCAAGTTGCCACCTATTTCGCAAATGCTCTTGTAGGAGGGGTTTCTAACCCCGCCAAATGCCAAACGCGCATTTGGTGT
>JAGWBU010000207.1:0-2668 GCA_021295735.1 Candidatus Poribacteria bacterium
GAAAAGTATATTTTAAATCAAAACTTTCGCCGTCTACATCCCCTACCTAAAGGCAGGGGGTTTGACGGGGAGTGCTAACGGCTGCCCCGCGAAAGGCATAACTGCAAATATTAGTGACCTTCATTACTAAGGACTATTTGATGAAATTCTCTAAATCGTTTATTCCATTATTTTGCCAGTTGTCAGCTTTCTGCTTCAACTTTTCTAAGTCTTCCGGATTCTGAATATCCACGATATGAGGCGTAATAATGAAGACAATCTCTGTATCTTGCACTTCGGTTTCGGTGCTTTTGAATAGCCTTCCGAGTAAAGGAATATCACCGAGGATAGGAACTTTGTTTTCAACCTGTTTCTGTTTCTTACGAATGATACCACCGACGATGAGTTTTTGTCCATCTTCAACATCAATATAGACACTGAGAACGTTATCATCTGTTATCGGTGCGTTAAAATCGGTAAATTCAATGAAGTTGCTGGCACTGATGTTCGTAATGTCTAAGCCAATTGTCCGTTTCCCATCTTCTCCAACCTGTGATTTTGTAATATAAGGTGTCAGGACGATGTTAATTCCCACGGGTGGATCAATAAAATCGTAGTTGAAAAGTGGCTGAGTAGCGGTGTCTCCAAGGATACTGTTGGTATCAACGCTTTGTAAAAATGGAATGCGCCGTCCACTACTCCAAGTCGCAGCTTTGCTATCGCGTGTCAAAAGCGATGGCGTTGAGATCGTTTTGACCTTATTTTGGCGGATAAGAGTGTAGAGAAGTGCCATATACTCTTTGGTTGCCAGACTATAGTTAAACCCAGAGATCTCCTGTTCCAAACCGAGTTCAGCATCTGCTTCCCCAACAAGCGGATTACTTGGACTAAGATCAATTCCACCAAGTTTCTTTTCTTTCGCAGCCGCTTCTACACCGAGTTTTGTGGTTTCATCAAGCGTAACCTCAAGAATCTTTATATCAATCCATACCTGTCCACGCACAAAATCAAGTTTTTTAATCAGGGCTCGCACTTGTTCAAGATAGCGGCGTCGAGTTGTAACAACGAGCGAGTTCGTATCCGGATCCGCAAAGACAGTAACTTTGCCGTATAAAGAACTGATGTCTGTCGGTTCGCTTTCCTCAGAGGATGAACGGAAAAATCTACTAAAACTAAATCCCTGATCTTCACTTTGTGGATCTTGCCACACTTGTGAGAGTATTGGGGCAATATTCTCTGCGGTTGCATATTCAAGGCGAATTGACTCCGTAACCTCTCTATGGTGTTCGGGTGTAGGTATGTCAATTTGTCTAATGAATTCTTCAATGAGTTCAAAGTTGCGATTTGTCCCCGTAGATACCATAACGGCATTGAGATTCGGATAAGGCTCTGCATAAGTCATGCTGGAAAGCGTGCCTTGTACTTCATCCGGTACTAATTCTCGACTGCGAAGATAATAGGAAAGGGAATAGTAGTTAGCGCGGTTCCCACCGATATTGATTTGACCTTTGTAGACTGTGTTCAACAGAGTGGCGACACTTTCAGCTTCAACATATTTAATTTTATAGATTCGCGTGCTCCATTCTTGTTCAGGTAGGTTAACATCAATTCTATTGATTAAGTCTTCAATCAGGGGAAAATTCTGTGAAGCGGTTGAGATTAGCAGTGCGTTGAGTCGCCCATCAGTGACGATATGTACCGCTCCTTGCACACCGAAACCAGCATTTTCTGTCGGTTCACGATCTCTTCTATCCCACCACGGACGATTTCTATCTTGTCCGGCGCTACCACCTTCAAATAGGTCTTTCATGTTTGCGGCAAGCGCTTCAGCTTTTGCAAATTCAAGAAGGTACATCCTCATTTCTTCCTGCGTTTGCTCCTGATCCAGTTCATTGATGAGCTTTTCTATAATTGAGAAGTTGCGTGTGTCTGACGAAACAACGACAATGTTTAAGCGATCATTGCGTGAGATATTTACCGTTCCAACAATCCCTTGGTAGAGATTACTTGCTTCACCTCTTTCCCGTCGAGATGCGCGAATTTTCTCAGCTATCCACCTGTCATCGCTTCCCGTACTCTGCCCACTTTCACCTATAATAATCTCTTCAAGCGTTGTAGCAACATCCTCCGCTGAAGCATATTTGAGACTATAGGTTCGAATTTCTGTCTGAAGCGTTGGAGCTCTATCAAGATGACGGATGAGTTCTTTTAGAATAACAAGGTTTTCTTCGGTCGCTTTAAGAACAAGCGAATTAGAATTAGCATCAGCATAAACCTTAATCATGCCATCAATCAACTCTACACCTAAGCTTTGTTCAATCGCTTGCTTGATCTGTTCAGGGTCAATACCTGTTTGCCCTCTTGCTGACTTGGCATCTTCTTTGTTATCCTCAAAGACCCTTGTGAGTGTCTGTGCCACTGCTTCAGCATCCGCATAAGTAAGTGGAACAATAGTAATCTTTAAGGGGAAACGTTCACCTTCATCAGCGAATTCGAGAATGGAGACGATCCTATGCACATTTGAAGCAACATCGGTAATAACAAGTGAATTTGTCATCGCATCAGCAAAAATGTTTGCTTGTCTGTTCAATAAAGGTTTTAGAACGCCAACTTGTTCCGAGGCAGACGCATTTTCCAACTGGATAATGTAAGTCTGGATCTCATCTGTCATTTCAACCTGTTCCGGATC
>JAGWBU010000207.1:2947-3316 GCA_021295735.1 Candidatus Poribacteria bacterium
GACTTCCATTTGTCCCTGCTGTTGCGCGGACAAATCTCCTTGCATTAAGAAGAGTAAGCCGAAACACACCAGAAAAACTGAGCAGATATTGCGATTTTGTTTTGATGAAGCGAGCAGTAAGTTACTATATTTTTTTATCATTGACAATGTCTCGTAATGATTAGAACACAACACTTACTTATTCAGTTGTGTGCGTTTGAAATACTCAAGATTAAGTTTCAACACCACAGCATTCAGATATGAAAATAGGTATCAACGCCCATCAATGAGTTTAGAAGACAATTGAGGGGTGTGCATAAATAATTCCGATGTTAAATATGCGCTTAAAGGTAATAGGCACACGCCGTGGGTTTCCGTCCACAAGTTCAA
>JAGWBU010000207.1:3432-5798 GCA_021295735.1 Candidatus Poribacteria bacterium
TGATTTGGCAATGAATTGCGCGACTACAAACGCATTTCTATAAATCAAGCGGCACCTGGCGTCTGTCCCTGTCTGTGTTAATGCGCCAAATATTTATACACACCCCTCAAGATAATTAAGTATATATATAAAAACTAAGGGGGATTCAAGTGAATTTTACGATTAGTTGCTGGAATCCTCTAAATCGTTTATTCCATTATTTTGCCAGTTGTCAGCTCTCTGCTTCAACTTTTCTAAATCTTCCGGATTCTGAATATCCACGATGTGAGGCGTAATAATAAAGACAATCTCAGTATCTTCAACTGCGGTTTCGGTGCTTTTGAATAGCCTTCCAAGTAAAGGAATATCACCGAGGATTGGAACTTTGCTTTCAACTTGTTTCTGTTTTTTGCGAATAATGCCACCGATAATAAGCTTCTGACCATCTTCAACGTCAATAACAACACTAATAGAGTTATCTTCCGTAATCGGTGCGTTAAAATCGGTAAATTCAATGAAGTTGCTGGCACTGATATTCGTAATGGCTAAGCCAATTGTCCGCTTCCCATCTTCTCCCGCTTGGGATTTAGCAATATAAGGCGTGAGTTCAATGTTGATGCCGACGGGTGGATCAATAAAATCGTAGTTGAAGAGTGGCTGAGTAGCGGTGTCTCCAAGGATACTATTGGTATCAACGCTTTGAAGAAATGGAATGCGCCGTCCACTACTCCATATAGCAGCTTTACTATCGCGTGTCATAAGCGTTGGATTCGAGATGGTTTTGACCTTATTTTCACGGATAAGGGTATGAAGTAGTGCCATATACTCTTTAGTTGCCAGACTATAGTTAAATCCCGATATCTCCTGCTCCAGACCGAGTTCAGCATTTGTATCTCCAACAAGTGGATTACCTGAAGCAAGTTCAATACCGCCAAGTTTCCTTTCATTAGCGGACATTTCTATACCGAGTTTTGTAGTTTCATCAAGCGTAACCTCAAGAATCTTTATATCAATCCATACCTGTCCACGAACAAAATCAAGCTGTTTAATTAGCGCTTTAACTTGGTCAAGATAGCGGCGTCGAGTTGTGACAATAAGCGAGTTTGTATCCGGATCCGCAAAGACTGTCACCTTCCCGTGCAATGAATTGATGTCCGTCGGTTCGTCTTCCTCAAAGGATGATCGGAAAAATCTACTAAAACCAAAACCTTCATCCTCTGCCTGTGCGTCTTGCCACACTTGTGCAAGTATTTGTGCAATAGACTCTGCGGTCGCATATTCAAGACGTATTGTCTCAGTAACTTCTACCTGTTCCGGTGGTGTAGGCACGTCAATTTGTTTGATAAACTCGTCAATCATGTCAAAGTTGCGCTTTGTGCCTGTAGATATGATAACCGCATTTAGATTGGGGAAAGGTTGAGCGGTAACATTACCAGCAAGAGAACCTTGTGTCTGTGCACCAGAAGATGAGGAACTCCGACTGCGAACCCACCAGAAATCATTGGACCGGTTGTTGCTACTGGCGTTTCCACCGTAGTGTGCATTCAATAGATTGGCGACATTGTCTGCGTCAGCATATTTAAGATAAAAGATACGGGTACCCCATTCCTGTTCAGGCATGCTAACATCAAGGTCGTTGATTAATTTCTCTATCATGGGAAAGTTCTGTGAAGCGGTTGAGATCAGCAAGGCATTGAGGCGCGCATCAAAAACGATATGCACTTCACCTTGAACACCAAATCCGCCACCATCAGTTGATCTACTATCACTTCGCCCTCTGTCCCACCAAGGCCGATCGTCATCTCCACCACTTCCCCCTTCGAACAGGTTTTGTAGATTCGTGGAGAGTGTTTCAGCATTTGCGAACTCAAGGAAATACATCTTGATTTCTTCCTGTGTTTGCTCCTGATCTAACTCATTGATTATCTTCTCAATAATGCTAAAATTGCGTGGATCTGACGAAACAACGACAATGTTTAAGCGATCATTCCGTGAGACATTTACCGTTCCGACAACCCCTTGGTAGAGACTGCTTGTGTCACCTCGTTCCCGTCGAAATGCGCGCATTTTCTCAGCATCCCACCTACCAAAACTTCCAGAATTTTGGCTGCTTTCACCGGTGATAACCTCTTCAAGCGTTGTAGCAACATCCTCCGCTGAAGCATAGTTGAGATGATAGGTTCGGATTTCTGTCTGAAGCGTTGGGACTCTATCAAGATGACGAATGATTTCTTTTAGAATAATAAGGTTTTCTTCAGTCGCTTTTAGAACAAGCGAGTTAGAATTAACATCAGCATAGACCTTAATCATGCCATCAATCAACTCTACACCTAAGCCTTGTTCAATCGCTTGCTTGATCTGTTCAGGGTCAATACCCGTTGGACCTG
>JAGWBU010000073.1:0-24483 GCA_021295735.1 Candidatus Poribacteria bacterium
GTTGAATATGCCATAATCATAAACGCTAACATAAATCTCAGAAAATGTAAACTTATTTTTAGGATCTACTATAAATCTACTTCATTATCTTGAGAAAAGGCGGGAGTAAGAAAAACTAAAACAGAAATTGAAAGAACAACATACGTTAGAATAGTGACTCTCTTATTATACATCAGCAAATTCTCTCCTAATTCATCAAATCAAGTTTATAACAATTTTGGCAAACCTCTATATAGAGGCTTGAATATGGCAAAATTATGATACTTCAAAATTGTTGCAGGCTACTGCCACTATTTTGACTTTTTTGTGTTTATAGGAAGATGTATTTAGTATTGGAAAAGGACGTTTATAGTTCTTATAAAAGGAAATGTGTTTGTAGCATTCAGAGGGCACCTCACCCTGCAATCATATTGTTTGAGAATAATTCTAAATGCTTAGGTAGGGGCTACATTTATCTCAATATCAGGACTTTCTTTACGGATTCGGCGATCAAAATATAAGATAGTAGCACCAATCACCCAAATTGGCAAGACGAGTGCCTTAAGAATTAGGTCGGAGCCCGTCATAATTACATAAAAGAAAAAGTTACTGGTATCAAGGACTTTTTCCATTACTGACCATTCTATAATACTTCTTAAGTCAGTATTACCAGCGAATTTTGCGAAAATGAAGATGAATCCGAGTGATACCTTGAAGATGACTGCAATCGCGTAACTTGATAGGATAATTAAGATTAGCATTCCGAACACCTGCCACCACGAGCCACGAACGAGTTCATTGCTCCGTTTGAGAGCATATCCGACACGCGGTTCTTCAAGTAGGACAATTGGTAAGTGAAATACCCAACATATCATAAAATAGATAGATACTGGGAAACCGATAAATGCTAAAAGTATACCAAATGGTCCTTGACGCACCATAAGTAGCATTGCAGACATTAAGCTCATGAGTGTAATCGCTGCGACTAATCTCCATATTAGGTGACTCCCAAGCATTGGGAAAAACCGCTGAAATACCTGCCGTAGTGCAGCACTACTTGTAATGTTGCCACCTAAGTAAGTCGTGGCACTTGCCAAGACAATCCCGCCAATGCTTACCATAGCAAAAGGAATAGCAGTGAGGGTTGGTATGAGTGCTTTTTGGATAGTTCCTGATATAAACCCTTTTAGAGAATATTCAATTAGAATTGCAAAGAAATAAATACTCGCTATCCCCATAAATAGTAAGAAGTGTCTCCTGTACAAACTGAAAGTTGTATCAAGAATGTCACCAACGCCCATTGGTTGGAGTTTAGATGTATCATTTATATTTATGTGGGATGTGTCATTTGAGTCTAACATATGTTTTCCATACAGCAGGAATATGATCTCGTTCAGTTAGATTACATTTATTACTGTCCATTTTTAATTTGAGCTTGTTGATATTCATAGTGTGCATTTTGGACATCTTGCCGAGCATTTAGGGTAAATTGAACAGTGGTTGTCATTTTGCCAATAACTTTTCTCAGTGGTTGTAAACCTGTTTTTCCATCATTAAGGCGTTGCATTTCTATGGTTAGTGCTTTTGTAACTTTGTTCACCTCAATGAGTATTCCAAACAACTGGGTGTTCACATTAATATTTTTTTCAATCAGTGATTTAAGTTCTGCGTCCTGTTGATTGAGACGTTTAAGTTCCGCGTTGCGTGTTTTTATCCCCTCGGTTGCAGCAGTTAGCGCATCGCTTACCTCGGTGTTCATTTCAATGAATATCTTAAAGTCTTCCTTTATACTTTTATTTATTTCTTCAAGAGTCTTAATCAGTTCGCTGGTCGGTGCAATAAGTGTTTTGTATTGTGCTTCTTCAACGTTTACGGTGTATGTTGATCATTCTGTGCATTTATAGCCCTTTCTAACGTATTGAGTGCCTCAATTGCCTCATTAAGAATCTGGGATGACTGATATTGTTCCTTTTCATTTTTTGCAGGTTGTGTGTTACCGTTGGTTGCTTTGTTTGTTTTCTCAATTCCCTGGAGAACTTCAATCGCAGTAACCGTCTTAGAGATAGCAGTAACCGCCTTGCGTTGTAGCTTTTCATCGTTGACTCGTTTAGTTTCTTGTATCAGGACTCGTATGGCCTTGATCGCCTTTGTAAAGTTATCAGAGAGATGTTCAATCTTTTCGTTTACCGTTCTGGTTGTCTTAAGTACTTTTTGGATAGCATCGGTTGTCAGTTTAAGGTGTGCACTTTCCTTTTTTATCCGTTGGAAACCTTCGTTGAGCCGTTCTTGTAGTGCCTGTTCATTTTTAGCAGGTTGGGTGGTAGGTTTAGGTGTATAAATGACGACAATTATCATCACTAATATGGAAATAGTTATAGCACCAACAACTTTTACTGTTTTACTATTCATCTCTATGGCTTCCCTTTATTCCATTTTATAGTGGATTCTACAATTAACTGGACATATGAGCTGTCCGAGGGAACTCCGATTCCCGACTATTAGTGGTTTCATCGCGATTCGGAGATCGCTCCTACAGAATATATGCCAGTGTATTATATGTCAAGTCTATTTGCATATAGTAGCACTATATGTCAAGTCTATTTACATATAGTAGCGTTTTTTGGATAAGGTAAGACAATTGTTCGTTTAATCGATTCTTCTACGCTGATATAGAAACCACTCCACAACTGTTAAAATAACAGCAAGAAACACCAAGTATATCCAAGGTGGATAACGGAAAAATGAACCGCCACCTAAAACTTCCGATCCTGCTAACAGGTCTTCAATTCCATCAGCGATACCTATATGAGATTCTGTTTCACTTGCGAGATTGACTGCCCAGAACTGTTTCTGAGCGTCTGCTTCTTCGTTGTCAGCTGCAGATTCATTTTCGTTATCGGTTGTAGATTCGTTTTTGTTATCATCTACAGGTTCATTTGAGGTGCTCAACTTATAAAAACCCGCATGTAGGGTTTGATCAAAGAGTATCTCATCATTTTCAACAGGAACATCCCAGGTCTTGTCTCCAGGACCGGTAACTTTTAGTATTTTTTCTGTGTTTTCGGAAGGGGTATCTTCATCCTGCTTAGCTTGTGCATCAGGAGTAGGCTGTGAATCTACCTTATATCGGAGGACTTCACCTGTATGGAGGTGATGTTCCTGTATCTCTTCGCTTTGTTGAAACCACTGGATTGTATTAGCGATTATAACAGGAAATGCGATACGTAATGGTAGGTCAGATTCAAGTATGTTAATTGCAGCAAAGACGATCTTTCGCTGCGGTGTAACATCAACAAACAATATAGGAGATTCAAACGAACGCGCAAGAATCTGTGCTGTGGAGGGCGGTGTAACCTCGTATGCTTCGCCTATTACGACATTTTCCAAATGGACGTGACGCAGGATAGGATGTGTGTTATCCCAATCGGTGATAATAGGCGTTTCAAGTGCTTCTCCGATGTTCCACGTCGCAACAGAGTTGGTTCTGCTCTCATCAGGCGGGTTAGTGGTTTTGGGAGGATAGATAAACATATAATTTCCATCTCCAAGCGTTGTTGGACTGAATCGGTCGAAAATAACAACTTGGGCATCTTTAGCAGCCACCTCATATTCTGCTGGGGTCATAACACTCAGATTTAGTTTTTCATCAACGGAAAGCGCTTTTAGGAGAAATGGATTTTCATTTGTTACCAGCAACACAGAGATGAGTACACGTTTCGGTAACGTTGCGTAGGCAACATTGTCAGTAGGAAGCGCGTCTATGATGTCTAACACTGCTTTTAGTTCTCCACCTTCAAAAGTAAAATTGCTGAAAATTTCGGACTTTTTCTCACCAGGTGCAAGTGTGTAAGGACGAACATCAAAGAGACTATCGTTAAAATAGAGTTCTACACTGCACTTCTTTTCTTGATCTGAAGCGTTGACAACAGTCAGCAGTGTTTCGTAATCAAAGGCATTAACAATACTTTTTCGGACTCGAAATTGAGTGATGCCAACGTTATCGCTGTCTTCACCTATCCTGATAAGATGCAGTTTAATTTTTCCTTTTTCAGCAGGTTCTTCTTCAGTTGTTGTGTCTTGTGGAAGCGATTTTTGGAATTTTGCAAGGATTTCCTCAGAAATAGACTGAAAATCACTAAGGATAATAATTTCTGGGTTAGGTTTTGTTTGTGCGACATCAAACGCTAAATCTACTGCGGACTTTAGGTCTGTCTTTACATCAGTTGGTTCAATCGATTCAATTGCTTGCCGAAGTGTTTTTTGATGGTTTGTAAAGGGCGTCCGAATTGTAGGACGAGTATGACAACTGATGACCGACATTTCGTCCATAAATCGCAGCCCTTTTACCATCTGTAGTGCTTGCTGTTTGGCGGAATCTAAACGGGATTCGGTAGCGGAATTATCAGGATTGAGATTCAGTACTGCATTCATACTTGCTGAGTGATCTATAATCAAAATGAGTTGTCGTGCGGATTTCGTTATGAATGCGAACTGTGGTCGTGCAATAGCAAGCACTAAAAGCGCAAGAAACAACAATTGCAGGAGTAGGGATAATAGATGTTTTAGCCTTTGGAAAAGAGAGGTCGTTTGTCTCTCTTTGAAAAGTTGTTCCCAAAACATCAACGTGGAAACAGGTTCACGTCTTCGCCGCAGTTTTAGGATGTATAAAGCGATTATAGGAATCGCAAGCGCAAATAGGAATAGGGAGGTGGGCGTTAAAAAATTCATCAATCAATTTCAGATGGACAATCTTCGGTGAGAATTGATCCGTTATGTGACAAAACCACCCATTCGGAAGATGCGTAGGATAAGTTCTTCAAAAGGTGCTTTTGTCATTGTCCGTACAATGCTGATCTCTCGCTGTGTACAATATCGGTCAATGTCATCACAATATTTCTTGAAAAGAGTTTGGTATCGTTTAATGTGATTTTCGTTGATGGTTACAGGTCGGAGTTGATTAGTTTCAACATCAACGAGATGATAATCACCCAGCAGGTTGGGTTCAGCCTCCTTTTCATCAATGATGTGAATGACGAAAAGATCATGTTTTTGGAATTTCAACATATTCAGACCAGCAGTAAACCCTTTAGGGTCAAAGAGATCGGAGATTAGGACGACCAACCCACGTCTTTTGGTCATGTGAACAAAATTGTGGAATGCCTGTTCCAGATCGGTTTCTCCAGTACCATTAATCTGGTCAAGAAAATTGAGGACTGTAAAGATTTTGCCTTTTCCTCGTTCTGTAGGTAGCCGATTCATGTCGGTAGTATTAAAAGCAGTAATCCCGATGCGGTCAAGATTGGAGAGTCCGATGTAGGCAAGTGCTGCAGCAACACGTTTGGCATAAATCAGTTTCGGTAATTCGCCATAAGTCATGGATTGGCTTGCATCAACGAGGAAGTAGATGTGCAGGTCTTCGCGTTCTTCGTAGAGTTTTAGCAGAAGTTCGTCTAATCTTGCGAAGGCGTTCCAATCAATATAACGAAAGTCATCACCGGCAGTGTAGTTACGGTAATCGGCAAATTCAACACTAACACCACGACGTGTGCTACGACGTTCAGCCTTAATTCGTCCAGCAAAAATCTTTTTTGAGACAATATACAGGTATTCCAGTTTTTTGAGGAAATCACTGTCAAACGCGGATTGTGTGTCATTCATAGGAAGACCTTATGCTGTTTTGGGATTACAAACCCGCTGAATGTCTTATGCGCATTCAGCGTTGACTCACTCCTACAAGAAGAAATCAATCAATTACTTCCAACAGATGTTGGATGATTCCGTCTGGGTCAATGCCTTCAGCTTCGCCTTCAAAACTAAGAATGAGACGATGGCGTAGACTCGGCAGTGCGACTGCTTGGATGTCTTCACGTGCGACGTTATATCTACCATCAAGGATCGCACGCACCTTACTTGCAAGAATCAATGCTTGCGCACCACGAGGGCTTGAACCGTATCGGACATATTTTTTTGTCTGTTCTGGTGCATCTTCAGTTTCTGGGTGTGTTCCCATAACAATTCGTAATGCGTATCTACGTACGTCTTCTGCAACAAGGATGTCCCGAACAATCTGTTCTAATTCGTTAATCGACTGACCATCGCACACCTTTTCAACAGCAGGCATTTCTCGCTTTGTGGTACGTTCCATAACAAGATCAAGTTCATCAAGAGAAGGAAATTCCACCTTGAGTTTGAAAAAGAAGCGGTCAAGTTGTGCTTCAGGTAACGGATATGTGCCTTCCATCTCTAAAGGGTTTTGAGTAGCCATCACGAAGAAAGGTAGATCCAGGGAGCGATGTTGTCCAGCAACAGTTACAGATTTTTCCTGCATTGCCTCTAACAGGGCAGATTGAGTTTTAGGGGTTGCACGGTTGATTTCGTCAGCAAGGACGAGATTTGCGAATATAGGACCAGGTTGAAATTCAAAGAATTTCTGTCCAGTTTCATCCTCAGCGACGATTGTAGTACCAACAATATCAGCAGGCATCAGGTCAGGTGTGAATTGAATACGATTAAATTCTAAGTCTAATACTTCTTCTAATGTACGGATCAATAATGTTTTGCCTAAGCCAGGAACTCCTTCCAATAACGCATGTCCTCCCGTCATTAAGCAAATTAAAACACCTTCAATAATTTCCTTTTGACCAACAATCCGCTTTGAGACCTCTTCTTGTATCTTTAGGAAGGTCTCTCGAAATTCATCATGTTTTTGTTCGACTTTTTCGGAAACATTTTGTTCGGACATATTTCCCTCTAATGGTAGTAGCACGTAGACATTAAATCACCGCAAAGATATATTATCTCTGCGGTGATTTACATGACAACTCGGTTTACTCATCAGTTGGTTTAATCGATTCAAAATAACGTTTCACATAGAACTTATATCCGAGAGGGATCTGTTCTTCAGTGAGTGCATCTTCAGAAAGTTTTTGATACTTCATATAAGCATCTTTGTAACTGAGACCAGATTCTTGTCCTTCTGCCGATGCTTTGGAGGTTTGAACGGTTGAACTGCCTTCACCTTGAACACCTTTGAGCTGTTCAAGATTAAGAGTAGAATCGAGGGAAGTTTGTTCTCCAAGTTGGGTCTTAGAAGTCTTATTACCTACACCCTCACCCGGTTTATTAGATAACAAATTTGTTAATCCCGTGGCAGAATTTATCCCTTTGGCGTTGCAAGCCCCTGCGATACCTGCTTTGCATGCCTCACATTCGGACAATAATTTTGCCAACCGTTTGTTGCGATTCAGGAGGAGATCAAAATCACGGATCTTTTTACCGGAAGCGCGCAAGCCTTTTTGAGCTCCTTCGCCATCGTTTCCTTCAAGTGATTCCCCCGCACCAGATAACCCGCTCCCAAGTCCGTCAAGATCAGTATCTTTGAGGCTTTTGCCAGCGCGTTTGAGTTCGTCAGACAAATTCTGGCGTTTTTCTTGGTCATACTTCGGGACATCTGCTGCCACTTTGTCAAGTTTGTCAGCTGCTTCTTTGTAGTCCCCGCGTTTTAATTGTTGTCCGAAATCACCGAGGATCGGATTTCCGATGAACTGTTGTCCGAGCCCCTTCATTAACTCTTCCTGCTGTGCCATTTTAAGTGGATCAGTTTTTGTCTTCAACAGCGCAGTCAATTCGGTCATTCTTGCGAGAGCGTCCTTAGGAGCAATCTGAGGTTTTTTCAATTCAAGTGTTCTTTCCTCAATCTCCTTCAAGATTTCTTTGAGTTCTTGGTCTTCGTCCTGTTCAGCTTCTTTTTTAGCCTCTTCAATTTTTTTCAACAGCGAGTCGGCTTCTGCAGCTATTTGCGGTGAAAAGTCAATTTCTGTTGAGGTTGCTGGCGGTGCAAAAAACTCTATAAAAGAGAAAGTAATCAGAAAGATGGCGACAATAGCAATAAATTTGGTTTCACGCGGCACAGTATATCGCGCAACCTGTTTTATAGGGATTGCTTGCAGCCTTTTTGAGGTATCTTGAAGTTGAAGAGCAGTCAACGTTTCATTGGTATTACGTTGAATCTGTTCAAGACCACTGACAACACGGTCCTTTAGAGACGCGTCTATATCTATTGCGCGGGCTGCTTCGTGTAGATTGACTGGTCGAATAAGACGGACAATTAGAGTGATCACTGCAACGCCACATGCAACCAAGAGGAATACAAGTGGCGGAATGTTAAAGGATGTTACAACGCTATCTACGATAACTACCGGCACACATACCAAAAGTCCAAAGAATAGAAACGTCGCGAGTGTTTGAAAATATCCTTGGACGTTCAAACGGCGGCGTACGTGAGAAATTTTTTCGAGAATCAATTTTTCCTGCATGAAGTATGCCTCCTGTTGACCATAGTTCAACTCTAATTGGAAACTTTTCTTAACAAGATTGTAACTTATGAGAAAAACGTTATTAATCTTGTCATGTGAAAGCCATCAAATGCTGTGTTATTTTTTGGTTTGTTAATAGTGTACTATATTTTTCATTATTAAGTCAAGTTGTTTTATAGTGAAGGGGTGTGTAAATATTTGGTTACATAGGTTTAATTTGCAATGATTACGCGGCGTTTTCCACTGTAGGGCGGATTTCTACAAAAACTTTACACACCCAATGGTATAAGTTCTTTTGACAGATTATTAATTACGTGTTAAACTGTTTTACGTGAACATTGAGTTAGAAGGAGCAGCCGATGGCTTACAAAGAACTTGCTACGAAGAAACCGTTTATTGTTAACAAAAACCTCGGTAGTCCTGTTGAGGTAGAACCTGAAGAATTGACACAGACCAATGCGGATGGATTACCTGTGGTTATCCCTACGCAAAAACAAAAATATGACTTTGATCGTAAAGGATGGCTGTTAATTCCAAACATCTTATCTGGTGCAGAAATAGTTGAGATGCGTGAATTTTGTGAACGCTTGAACGCTGAACCTGACAGCATTCCTGAGCCGCAACGTTGCGCCCTTGGTGGTCCATTACAAAGGCTTGCCGATCATCCAGTAGTTGTAGGATTTTTGAACGAATTTTTGGCATACCCACCCGCTGCCAGTGAAGATTGCTATGGATTTCGACTGGAAGAGACAGAAATGATTTTTGGTGTAGAAGATAAAAAAGTTAAAAATCAGTTTACATCTCAGAAAGGAAACGGCTTATTCCGATTACCCGGCGATTCTCATATTTACCGATGTGTTCCTGGGCGTGGATGGAGTGGATTAACGCGCGCTATTTGGGAATTATCGGAGGTCAATGCAGAGACAAATAGTTTTCAGTTTATAACAGGCAGCCATAAAGCAGCATATACAGCACCACAGGCAGTCCATAATCTAAATTCACCGCTCTGGGACACTTATGAATGTCCTCCAGGGTCACTTTTCCTTCTTACGGAATCAATCACACAGATGCATGGACAGGCAACCTCTAATTCCACAAGTATTGACCGTATGTCTGTCTCTAATTTATACAACACCGTAGCAAGCCGTTGGTCTAATTGGATGCCGCATCCTGAACTTTTGGAAGCAATGCCATCCAAACGGCAAACACTATTTAGAGAAACTTACGCAGGCGGCAACGTTATCAACGGTGATTTTGGTAATCGCACTTCTGCATATCCTATGCAAATTTAACGAAGGTATCCATAAATGGAAAAACAGAGAAACAACACTCTTAACACGGCTTTGCCAGCAGAAACATGCGAATTGCCAACTTACAACGCTGATGGAATAGCTATACCAGAATTGACTCCTGAACAGATATATGCATTTGATACGCACGGTTGGTTTTTAATACCAGAAGTGTTCACAGGCAGTGAGCTAAAAGAAATGTGTGATTTCGGCTACAGACTGCACCATGAACCTGAGTCTATTCCAGAACATGAACGGAGTACGCTCGGAGGTCCTCTACAAAAATTAATTGACCATCCGCTTGTTGTATCGCTTCTCAATGAATTCACTGCACATCCGTCCGTGACGAGTCCTGAATGCTACGGTTTTTGTGTAGAAAGCACAAATCTTTTCTATCGAACCCCTGGCATGGGCGGATTTGGCCCACATAACGGCAACGGTTTGCTCCGTTTCCCTGGTGATGTTCATTACTACAACGCTTTTCCTGGCAAAGGATATAGTCCACATACACGTGTAGTATGGGAATTGAACGAGGTGAAAAAAGGACAAGGTGGAACGTTGTTGGTCACAGGAAGTCATAAATCTGTTTACACAGCACCCCCTGAAATTCAAAATCCAGAATCAGATATTTGGAGCACTTACGGATGCCCACCAGGCTCACTTCTCTTTTTCACTGAAGCACTGACGCACAGCGCGAATCCGTGGACAAATACGGATAATGATAGGATAGCAATTTTTAACCTTTATAGTCCAGTTGATAGCGGTTATGCGCGAGTTTACAAACCGCATCCGAAATTGCTTGAAGAAATGCCATCGCTGCGTCGAACTCTGTTCCGCAATCGATACGTGGTAGACAATCTGAATGGCACATAAAAATTTCAAATCGAGAGGCGTAGGTTGGGTAGAGCAAACGCAAAACCCATAGGTGTCAACTTAGCGTATTTTTTTCTTGTGGGAGGGAAACCTTGTCCGCTCGATTTTCTTCTTGTAGGAGCGATCTCCAGCTCGCGACCGTTCGTAATATGTCGCGACCAGGAGGTCGCTCCCACAGGAAGAGAAAACAGCGCACTTACAACGCGCACCTATCGTCATCTCATAAGTTGGGTATTTAGCACGCGTAAATTTCACGCAAAACCCATAGGTGTCAACTTAGCGTATTTTTTTCTTGTGGGAGGGCTTTCTAAGCCCGATTAGTTAATTTATCGGCGTTGAAAACGCCTCCCACAAGAGATGGACTATAACCAGTAGGCTGAGAAGAGCGCAGCGAAACCCAACAAAGTAGAATAGTTTTTATTCATAACATTGAAAGGAGACAGTTTTGGCAACAACACAACCTAATGTTTTGTGGATATACGGTGAAGACCTTTCACCAGATTTGGCATGTTACGGCACTCCTGCTGTACAAACACCGAATATTGATCGTCTTGCCGGAGAAGGCACACTTTTTTCCAACGCTTTTGTGACTTGTCCAGTCTGTTCACCAAGTCGATCAGCCCTAATTACGGGTACGTATCAAACCCATTTTGATGCACACAATCATCGAAGTAATCGCGAAAAACCTTTACGAGATGATATGAAACTCATCACTGATTGTTTCCGTGAGGCAGGATATTTCACTTGTAACAGTCCTGGACCGCCTTATAATCGTCGTGGTAAAACAGATTTCAACTTTCAACGTGAGCAGCCTTTTGATGGAATTGATTGGTCTGAACGTGCAGAGGGACAACCTTTTTACGCCCAAATCAATATCCCTGACACACATCGCGTATTTAAACCGGATCCGGAACGTCCAATCAATCCTGATGATGTTGAATTACCACCTTACTATCCCGATCATCCGCTTACTTGCAAGGATTGGGCACTCTATCTTGAAAGCATTCAGATTTTGGATAGGAAAGTGGGTGAAATCCTCAAACGTCTGGACGATGAAGGTCTTTCTGAAAACACAATTGTCTTTTTCATGAGCGATCATGGACGCGCCCATATCCGCTGCAAACAATTCCTCTACGATGGCGGCATTCACATCCCTTTGATTGTTAGGTGGCCAGGAAATGTTGCAGCAGGTGCAGTTAGTGATGAACTGGTTAGCGGTGTTGATTTTGCACCGACAACGCTTTCTCTCGCCGGAATTGATATTCCGAACTATATGCAGGGGCAAATCTTCCTCGGATCGGATGCTACATCTCGTGATGTAATCTTTGCTGCACGAGACCGATGTGACGGAACAGACGACCGTATTCGCTGCATCCGTACACATCAATACAAACTCATCCGAAACTATCATCCCGATCTGCCTTATATGCAATTCAATGGCTATAAGAAATTGCAGTATCCTTTGTGGACATTGATTCGTGTCTTATCCGAAAAAGGCGAATTGTCTCAAGCGCAACAGCATTTCCTGCAACAGACGCGTCCTTCTGAAGAATTATACGATTTACGGGCAGACCCACATGAAGTTAACAACCTCGCCGATGATAAACGGTATGGTGTAGTGCGAAACGATCTGAGCGAAAAATTGGACGCATGGATAGATGCAACAGGAGACATGGGTGAGACACCTGAATCCAATGAAGTTAATGCTTATTGGGATGAAAACATGGCGGAAAGTTTTAGAAATAGTATGGAAAAAAGAGACCTCTCACCGGATATAAGTGATGCCGATTACCTTGAATGGTGGGAGAACAAACTTCTATAACGTGAGTATTATAACACTTTATAACGTGAATTTGATTCAATAATTTAAAGAAATCCAACACGATATCATGGCTATCTAAATTTGATGTGAATATGTTGCAGCACGCCAGCGGAGTGCTATGTTTATAGAATACCAGATTGTCAAGTTCTCGCACGCCAGCGGAGTGCTATGTCCACTGAATCACATACCGCTCCCGCCAAATGCCATGCGCCCCATTTGGCGTTGATTCACGGAACAAAGGAATTTTTCTGGTATTCGTGTTCGATTTCCATGCCAAGATGAACGTAAACGACACACAACATTCAATATTGAATTCTTTTTCAAACTCACGTTTCTATAAATCTGAGTGCAAGGTTTAAAAAAATCCGTGATTACTTGGACAATATTAACGGCGCGCTTACATGAAGATTAATTTTTTAATTCGGTAATTTTCTGTTCGCACAAGGCAGGTGTACCCACCTGCTGGCGAGTTTTCCTAACCTCGCTAAATTTTCTACCGGTAAAACGAATACACAGACACACCCCAGATAAGCCGAACCAACACCCATGCCCCACCAACAATAAATTCACCTAAAATAAGTCCCAAAAACAGCGGTAACACCCGATGATAGAGACGGATGCCGCCAAACCGTAAGATAAGGTTTTTGGCCGCCCAACTAATAAAAACAGAAAACCAGAGCCAACCAAAGGTCCACATACTACTTGCTACAGCATAACCAGTCGGATGAAACGGAAACATAGGAAAACGGGTGCGGAGCCACCACAACAACCCTGTAAACAGAAATCCAACACCCATAAATGCTACGGCAGGAACATTCGTTTCGCTCGGATAATAAAGCCAGGTCCGTAGCCTGTTATATCCGCCGTTCCCCAAACCCGGATTCGCCCCTATGTCGTAGGATACAACCAGATATGACCAGAACGAGGCAAGAATACCGAAAAAAACAGCACACATCATTGCAATCACCATTCTCCCAGTTTTCATGTTTGCTACCTCAACAAGTTTAAATCCTTCCAATGTATGAGGCATCGGATGCGCACGGTACCCGCGATTAAAGGCATAATACAGCGACATCATCGTTAAGCTTTGTGGCGGAATCTTGCGTGAACCGAATGCATCTAAGATAAACTGTCGTGGGTTTGCTACAAACATCTCGTGTGTCGGAGGTCCAACTTCAGCTCGGACACGGGTGATTCCCAACGCAAGAAGATAATAGATTAGAAAGTACAACGCAATCATCCAAACAGCCATCCCGCCATAACCTGAAAAAATAAAAAGAAACAGAACACCCGCTATTAACCCTGCTATTGGCCATCGATAATTTGTCGAATCTCGTAGTTCAGAGAAAAGGTTCTGTGCTGATCGGTTAGAACGTGTACCTATTTTGAATGTCCCGATTAAGTTGTGGAACATGGCATAGAAGTGTTTACGTCCACCATAAAGCGCAAAGCAGGCTATAGCAAGATATGCACCAACGCCCTGTGGTCCGTCATAAGGAAAACCGGGCAATACTTGTAGACCCATCGCCCGACCCAAGATACGTTCTCCCTTCCAAAATAGGTAGAAAAACCAAAGTGAAAACGACATCTCTAACGGCATTAAAAAAGCGAGTCCCACACCGAATGATAAAATGTAGACAGGTGTCCACCCCATAGCATCCCAAGGTTTTTCTGTGAAGTAGGTACCAAGATTTGCCTGACGCACCGGAATCTCTGGAAATGCGGGAAAGAAAGCATGGATACCATTAATCAGATCAATTCCGCCTGCAATCGCAAAGCCAACCCACAGCATCTTGTTCTTAAAGAGCCTTCCATCCGAATGTGTCATTTCTATTGGCAAACGAACAATCGGATATGTTAACCGTTCCCGTTCAATCCACTGCTTCCGCAAAAGCAGATCAATGCAAATCATTACCCAAATTATTACTGATAGAAACACAGTCCACCATAAAATCGGTTCCCACCAAGCGGATAGATACCTTTTGCTATAAAAGGTTGTATCGCCATCGTAGAAATCTTGCAAAACAGACAAGTCACTCAACGTCATCCAACTGGGCAAATATCGCCAGAAGAGTTGTTGCCATTCATTTTCAGGCGTTGCAAACCAAAAGCCGTTCGGAATAACAGGGACGACGGTTTGCATCATGTCGTGCCCCGCAATTGCTGATGAAAGTGAGAGGATAACGTAGATTGTGAGTAGTTCTCCCTGACGAAGCGAGAAACGCGGCGCAAACAGTTTGATTAAGAAATTGAGACATGTCAACACAACCAATGTTACCACGACGTTGTAAATTAGGGACATCGTCGTAGGCAGCGTGCTCCAAAAACGAAGATGATTCGCCATGATGAAATAGGTATTAGGAGGGATTAATATAATGCCTATCAGAATCGCACGGTAGGTCACACCTGGGTGTTTAGACTGTGCCATTTCTTGAAGGTCTGGCGAATGTATTGTTGGTGTATTCGTCATAAGAATAGGTTGGCAAATGAAAGGAAAGTTTTAAAGTGTCCTACGTCTATCGAGTCGATTTAAGCAAATTTCTGATAGTAAATGTTGAATTTACTTTTAAATATTCATGCTGCAGCCTGAACTAAAACGTTGTAATAGATACAATTTCATGTAAGGACGTTTGCCCATTCTGAGTTATCAAGTGCTTTTCTATGTCTTTAGGACATACGCCTGCACAAAACTGGAAAAATAACAAGACACAGTACACAAAAAAGACTAACGTTCTGTATCCACAAATACGTTGCGTCTGATTGAAGGATTGACAATAGTGCACACAGTGGACTCAGCATGTCAAACATCGGTATGTCGGTAAAGGGGCTAATCGGAATCAGCGGCAGGAAAGTGATGGCAAGAACAAATCCGTAACTGATGCCTTTGGCACGCGTAGGGGAGTTCCACAGCGCAACCCCAATGCCAACCAAGGCAAAAAAGATACAGCTAACCAATATCACCATACCACATTTGACTAACTGCGATATTACTAATCCACCTACATAACTTGAAAGTGCGAATAATGGAATTGTAAACCACACACCCCAGAATGCCCAAATCACTACTGCAGCTAACTTCCCACCTAACATTTTCCAATTTGGCAAAGGCGTTAACGCTAATATCGCACCGTTTCCACTATGCTCCCGTTGATTATCTCTCAAAAAAGTCAGAGACCGTTCCATATAAACTGCTTCAACACCATGTCTCGGCGTAAGAAACTGTAAAATAAAAATGCAGATAATAAAAAGTGTATACGTCTGTTTGCCGACATCAATTGCATTCCCTACTTGTTGCTTATCTATTCCTTGGGCATAGAATTCTATTGCAGCACCAAAAAACAGAAGGGTAAGAGCAGCCAAAATAATAAACTGAATTATCCGATATTTGCGCGAATTTGTATATAAACGAAGGTCTTTAAGAATTATAGCTAACATAATTTAGCGTGTTTGAGAATTGAGTTTTCAACTCCTGAACTGAAAACTAATTGGCTCAAACTATGAGTAATTCCATTGACGGATTTTCACAAAAATGGTATTTTTTGTACATACGTAACCCTATATTCCAAGAGTATCACTGTAAATTTAGGAGCAAACTATGTCCAAACTCAATATCGCTTTAGTTGGTGCTGGTCGCCGTGGTGGGGGTTCGCATCTACCTGTTATTGCTAAACTCAAAGATGTCTACAATCTTGTCGCGATTTGCGATATAGACGAAGAAACCGCAACAAACTTCGCAAAACAATACGGTGCAAACCCGTACACCAACGTCCGTGATCTTGTTGAGCAGGAAGAACTTGACGTTGTAGATATTACCGTGCCAGGCGTAGCACACCATGCGATCGCATGTTTTATGGCAGATGCTGGAGTTCATATCCTTTGTGAAACCCCTATCGCCGTAACGCTCCCAACATCGGATATGATGATTGAAAGTGCGAAGGCGAACAACGTTAAACTTGAAGTTGCAGAAAATTATTATCGCGCACCACGGGAACGGTTTTTATCTAAGGTTATTGAAGCCGATGTTATTGGTGATGTCGCTCGGATTTACCGAATTTTTTACGAAGGTGGATATCACGGCATGAGCATGCTCCGTCTCCGCGCAGGTGGTGAACCGAAATCCGCGCTCGGTATTACGCAATCAAGCCCAGTAATTCCTATCATTGACCGCATGAAACGAAATCATACCAGTGAAAAGTGGAGCCTTGGTTTTATTGAATTTGACAATAGCGCAACTGCACTCATGGTATATTCTAACGTCATCCATGCGCGTTCTCTTGGACGCGGACAGACAGGTATTTCACAAATTGATGGCAGCAAAGGCACAATCGTTGGTGAAGATATTTATGTAACGCCTGCTGCAGACCTCGAATCCGGTGCTAAAGGCATCGCGCACCGTGCCAACCGCACAACAATTGACGTTGATGGGGTTGATGTAATTGAAAAGATTGAACTTGAACTCCCAGAACAAACAGTCACGTGGGAGAACCCACTCAAGAACTATCCACTTTCAGAAGGACAAATTGCAGTAGCAGATGAACTCCTCAGTATTGCCACAGCAGTACTTAATGATACAGACCCTGAATACGGTGCCGCCCTTGCAAGGCAAGATCAAGAAATGAACATTGCGATGAATGAATCGGGCAAACGGAGCCGCGAAACCCTCCTATTTCCTATCACAGAACTCACTGAAACTGAACGCAGCACGCACGAAAACTATCAAAAGCAATATGGACACCCCATTGAAGATGTTGAAGCAGGAATTGATACCTTCTTTCCGCGCCGTTGATATGATAACAGGTTAAGTAGGATGGGTCAACTGAATTTAGTCATTTCTCCAGAGCCATTCAATTATCGCGAAACACTCTTGTGGGAGGGCTTTGTAAGCCCGATTTACTTGCCGATCTCTGCGCCTCCCGTTGTTTCGTAACTTAAAACATAGCGCAGATTCACATTTAAAAAATCGAAACTGAATGGCTCTGTATTTTCTTTAGAGATGATGTGTTTTTAACACCTTTCAATCCCGAAAATCCCCAAAATTTGTTGTCAATACGTATCGTTTATGATATACTATATTTATTAGGAGTGTGCAACATCTCATCAAAGGAGGATCCAAAAACATGGGAATAGGCGGAATGGAGATCTTTTTTATTCTTGTGGCTGCCTTAGTAATTTTCGGGCCGCAAAAGTTACCGGAAATGGGAAAGTCTTTGGGAAAAGCTATCCGGGAATTTAAAAGTGCCGGGAGCGAAATCCAAGATGAAATTACAAAAGCAACAAACGACATAGATATTGATCCGGAGAAAACCATTAAACCCCCTAAATCATCCTGACTCAGTGAGCAAGAAGCACTATGGAATCTAATGATGTTGAAATGAACTTCTGGGAGCATCTTGAGGAACTCCGGCGGCGTATTATTATTTCTCTAATTGCTTTAGCTGTTTTTTCAGTCTTGGGTTTGTCATTTTTAAAGCCAATTCAATATGTACTTGAGCTCCCTATGAAGAGCCCTATGATGAATATGGTTGCCAAAGCGATTGAAGCGAGGGCAGGAACAGAAGGTTCAACACTCGGTTTTTTGGCACTCTCGCTCCGCAGCGGAACAACATCAAGGGTGGAGGCTGAACTCATCCTAACAGGCCCATTTCAAGGTATCATGGCATACCTAACAATTGGAATAACGACTGGTGTCCTACTCTCATTACCGATAATTCTTTATCAGATTTGGATGTTTGTGTTTCCCGCATTGAATAGGTCTGAACAGCGATTGGCAGCGCCGCTTTTCTTCACCATCATCTTCTTTTTTATTCTTGGCGCGGTTTTTGCATATTTCATCGTAGTTCCAGTTGTATTGCAATTCGCAGCAGGTCTCTTTCAGTTTAAAAACCTTTGGGATTTGAAAGGGTATATTACTTTTGTGACACAGTTAATTTTAGGGTTCGGAGTTGCTTTTGAATTACCCATCGTAATGGCATTTCTCGCGCGTATCGGAGTTATTGACTCACAAGGTTTTCGTGGGAAGCAACGTTATGCCTTGTTAGGTATCTGTGTAATTTCAGCTTTGCTAACACCAGCAGACCCAGGTTCAATGCTGTTGATGGCGATTCCGCTTTTCATTTTGTATCAACTCGGTATTTTTTTCGCATTTCTTGTTGAAAAGGAGGTAGAGGCATAATGGCGAACGAATCTTTGCGGCAGCAGCTCGCTTTGCTCTATGAGTTGCAGGAGCATGACAGGGAGTTGTTGTCTTTCCACCAGCGACTCCAAGTTATTCCCCAACACATTGAACAGTTAGAAGCCAACGTAACCAAATATAAAGATAGCTTAACAACAAAATCTGATCAACTCACAGAAGTAGAAAAATTACAACGCGCCAAGAACGGTGAATTAGAAATGAATGCTGTTCAGCGCGAAAAATATAGAAATGAACAACGCGAAGTTACCTCAAATGAAGCCTATACCGCACTTGAAAATCAGATTGAATTCCTTGATCAAAAGGATGGAGAAACAGAGGAGGAAATCTTAGAACTGATGGAAAAGGGTGACCAGTTGAAGGCAGAATTGACAGAACTTGAAGCAGACGTTGTTCGTGAAGACGAAAAAACGACTGAAAAAACATCTGAATTCCGATCTGAACAAAAAAATTTGGAAGCACAGATAAACCAGAAATTAAAGCAGCGGAACACATATCTTCCGAAAATCGATAAGAAACTTAGCACACAGTACCATCGGTGGATGGAACGGCATAAAACCAATTTTGTAGCATTGGGTAAAAATGGAACTTGTGGAAGTTGTCGTCTTACAATTCAGCCACAAAATCTCAAAGAAGCGCAAAAATATGAAAAATTGGTTTATTGCTCCAGCTGCAAACGGGTACTTTATGTTGAACCTGTTGATTCAGATTTACCTTATCCATAGTGTAGCCCTATAACTCGTTTTGATGTTTGATTAATAAGATGGAGTTGTCTCTATGCCATTTATTGATATTAATGTACAACCTGAAAAACAGGTTTTTGATGGGATTACAATTCGGACTATACATGGCGAAAAACTTATGATGTCCTATGTCTATCTACAACCACACAGCACGGTTGCAGAGCATAGCCACTTGCATGAACAGATGGGTATGGTTTTAGAAGGCACATTTGAATTGACTATTGACGGAGAATCTCGAACACTTAAAAAAGGCGATACTTACCTTATCCCATCCGATGTAATACATAGTGCAAAAGCATTCGATGAAATGGCAATAGCACTTGATATTTTTAGCCCACCCCGGGAAGATTATATATCTTGACGACAAATTTGTTTCATACAATTTCTGAATTAACACAGACCCGCTTAGCCAAGGCAGGCATCAGTCTACGTTTTGGAGGCGTAAGCAAAGCACCTTACACTTCACTTAATTTAGCTTCCCATGTAGGAGATAACCCCGCAGCGGTTTCCCAAAATCAGCGAATCTTCTCCGCCCAAAGCGGTATTCATGAACTTAAATATTGCCGCCAAATTCATAGCGATTCTGTATTAAACGCAGATGTTGTTAAAACCTCATTTTGGAACGGTGAAAACCAAAACGTTCCTGAAAAAACAGGAGATGCCTTGATTTCAGCGCAGCAAGGTGATGCTCTTGGTGTTTTTACTGCAGATTGCGTCCCAATTTTCATTTTGGATACAGCAACACCCGCTATCGGTATGGTGCATGCTGGATGGCGCGGCACCTTGGCACGAATCGCTGCCAAAACACTTGCACAAATGAAAGCGAGTTTCGGGACGATTACAAAAAATTGTCTAATCCATTTAGGAACTTCCATTCAACAGTGTTGTTACACCGTAAGTTCAGATATGATTTCTCAGTTTGTAATACATTTTGGTAGTGCCGTCCACAATGGACTAAATCTGAGTTTGCAGACAGCCAACTTTTGTCAATTAGTTGAAGCTGGCATAACACCCGAATCAATTTCAATATCTCCTTTTTGTACTGCCTGTTGTACAGATAAGTTTTATTCATATCGGGCAGAGGGTGAACAAACAGGAAGGATGCTCTCTTTTTTACAACTCACAGATACAAATTAAAGAGAAGCATCTGACTGTGTGGAAGTTCGTAGGTTGGGTAGAGCGCAAAGCGATACCATAAATCAACGCTGTGAATGCCACAAAGCGCATTTGGCGTTGATCCGCCCTACAAGTGATCTATGAAATAATTTCTACTTGTTTATCACCGCTTCATAAACGTCAAGCAACTTTTTTCCAATATTACGCCAATCGTAATCTTGTTCTACACGCGCGCGGCCGTTTTCTCCAATCTTGCGACGTAGTGACGAATCTGTAAGCAACTGGGTGACTGCTTCTGCAAAGAGTTTCGGTTCATCAGCAATAAATATTTCTTCCCCATCTCGGAGAGCCAGACCTTCAGCGCCAACTGTGGTAGAGACAACTGCTTTCCCCATTGCCAATGCTTCAAGAATTTTCAGGCGCGTTCCACTCCCAATGCGTAAGGGGACGACAAAAACCGTCGCCTCCGAGAAGTAAGGCTTGATCTCAGGGACACGTCCAGTAACAACAACCTTTTCCCTTTCTGCTAATCTTTGGACACGCGTCGATGGATTCCCCCCAACAATGGAAAATTTGACATCTGGCACCTTGTCCTGAATCTGCGGCAACACCTCTTCAACAAAGAATGAAACTGCATCTTCATTCGGATACCAATCCATGCTGCCGATATAGATTAAATGCGCTGGTGCTTCAGAGGAAAAATTCGGGTGATAATGCGTAATATCCACACCGTTAGGAATTACCTTTACAACGTTTTTTCTACAGTGTTCTTGAAAAACGGCGGCATCAATATCAGACGTACACGTAACAGCGTCAAACTTGGGACTTATCACCCGCTCATACCTTTGAAATGCAAGTTGTTGAGTCCAATACGCACACTTGTAGAACAGATTAGAAGTTTCACCCTTTAACCTTCGCCAGATAGCGGAATCAACGTTTTGTTGTGAAAGCACACGGGGTAGGTCTGTTTCCGAATAAAATTGCGCAGTATGAAACATCTCATAGTGAACAAGATCAAAGGTTTCTGCTGATAACAACTCTTTTAATTTTTCGCGATAAACAGGAACGTTGTAACGTGCGACAGTGATAGGTTGTCTTTTGAAAAACGATGAGAAGAGCGTGCTAAGTGATACGCGTGGAAGTGTTGACGAATTTAGGACAAGGTGAACCCTTATACCTAAGTCTTGAATGTGTGTGATACTATCAGCATCCGTCGGTTGTGTTTCTAAAGCAAGTAGTGTCACATCATTTTTTTGTGCGATCTGTTTGAGAAGGTTAAATACACGGATACGCCCACCGTCTGTGAGGGGATAGGGCACGGTAGGAGACAAGAAGAGAATTTTCATGTTTTATAACAGCATACTGCTAACTTACAAACCGTTGTTTCTTGTTAATGAAATGTTTAGCCAATGTGAAAAGAAATATATTGTAGCGCTATTAGGGAAGTTCAGCATTTGGGGTTTGATCAGGTTGTTCGGAAATCCTTACTTTTTCTTTCAATTTCTCAATTAATGTAACCAGCTTTTCTTTCAGTTGTTGACGAGAACTGAGTGTTGGCTGCGGCGGCAAGAAAATAGTACCGCGTTCACGCTGTACCCATCCCTTGATATTATCATCAACTTGGACGAGAAGCCATTTGCTTTCAAGATCAAGATAAACATTCAACAGTCCATCCTCATTTTGGATGTAGTATTTTTGGGTCCCATCAGTAACTCGCCAATTGACATCATTTTCATCAGGAATCAATTTAGCATTTCGCGATAACGGAATTTTCTTAATCACAAATCCCTCGCGCAAGTCTTCAGAAAAGTATCCTTCGGTTAATGCAGTCATGGCTGCTAAATCAGTCTTAAACAGAAACGTCTGAATAGGATACTTAGATTGTTGATATATATTCAATTGTTTGTTGCCATTTCTAATTTCATAAGTCTGTCGAGACTGATTATCCTTGATCAACCACTGTTTTCCTTTTGTTTCTACGGAGAGTTCTACATCTGCAGAGAGTGTGGTCCTATTAGTGTTAAATGCTTCTTGTAAATTGGGTAGATAGATGTCAAGCGCATCTCCATTTCTTTCAACGCTAAAACCTGCCCCAGTGCTATCCTTAAGGAGCCAATTTCTACCGCTAAGTAGTACCTTAATTGTTGATGAACGCGACCTTAATTTAATTTCTGTGCCTGAATCTGCGAACATTTTCTGCCAATTAAATACGGTTTTTAATTCCTTGTCCAATACTTCAGAACTAAACCTCGACCGTTGTCCCAGTGCCACACTAAACAGCAATTCATTTGAAAGTTGAGCACTGTTTAAATTACTAATATACTTTTTGTCAATACTAAAACGGTAGACATCTTTTGTGTATGCAATTGGTTTTGAGTTAACAGTAGGTCTACCGCGTATGGCTGTACGCGTGTGTACTTGCAACTTCGGTGGATCTGGCTGTGCAACTGGCGGTGCTTGTAGAATATAAACACAGAAGCAGAAACCGATGATTATGACTATAAATAAGAATAAACTTAGGAATTTTAGAGATGATTTCATAACTATTATGTAAAAACTAACCAAATTTGAGGATACTATTACTTTTTTAAACCGATATTAGCAAAATTTAGTTGACATTAAATTATCCTCAGCACACAATTATTGCTATTATGTTCCATTCACTTATGACTTCTCACTCAATCATCCTATTACGTTATAGTTTACACATACCAGAAAAATATGCAAGATTTAAATCCGTTAGCAATTGAACTAAATGAACAGATTCGCGCTGCCTCGCCAGAAGTTTACACGTTACTCTCAGAATTAGGAAAACGTATTTATTTTCCAAAAGGCATCTTAAGCCAAAGTGCAGAGGCGAATGAAAAAGCTGATCGTTTTAATGCGACACGCGCAGTCGCATTGAAAGATAATGAGATAATGCACTTAGGTGTTTCACGTCAATTAGTCTCTGAACTTTCTCCTGAAACCATTTATAACTATGCCTCCGTCCTCGGTGATACAGAATTACGGCAGGCATGGAAAACACATCTTCAAAAAGCAAATCCACTACTTGCAGAAACAACGCTTAGTCTCCCGATTGTAACAAGTGGGATGACGCACGGCTTCAGTCTAATCGCGGCTCTCTTTGTCAATAGGGATGACACACTCGTTCTTCCAGACAAAATTTGGGGAAATTATCGACTCATTTTTCAGACTAAAGCGGGTGCTAATATCCAAACCTACCCACTCTTCAGCACTGATAAGCATTTTAACATCAGTGGATTTAGAAAAACACTCTCTGAGACAACTACCGACAAGTTGTTGATTCTGCTGAATTTTCCGCACAATCCAACTGGATACGCTATTACGCGTACTGAAGCACAAAAGATAATAGAAGGAATTGTGGCATGTGCTGATACCGGATGCTGCATCCTTGTGATGGTTGATGATGCCTACGCAGGCTTATGGTATGACGCAGAGGTAATGCAAGAATCCTTATTCGGTATGTTAGTTGGATGCCACCCGAACGTTGTCCCAGTGAAGATAGACGGTGCAACCAAAGAAGAATATGCGTGGGGTTTACGTGTCGGGTTTTTGACTTTCGGGTTTCCAGAAAAGTTGATGCCAGCGATTGAAGGAAAGTTAAGCGGACTAATCCGCGCAAATACCTCAGGTGTGGCGAAGATTTCTCAAACGCTTGTTCTTGAAGCGATGAAGGCACCAGATTATGCCGAACAAAAACAACTTAACTATGAGATTCTCAGGGCACGAGCAGTAAAAGTAAAACAAGTTACTACTGATGCGCGGTATGCGAATCTATGGGAAGTTTATCCAAGCCACGCAGGTTATTTTATATGTTTATGTCTCAAGTCTGGGAATGCTGAAAAGGTGCGGCAAACGCTACTCAATGAATATGGCATTGGAACAATTGCCCTTAGCAACACCGAATTGCGGGTGGCATATTCATGTCTTGAAGAAGCCGATATTGAGGATGTATTCAGTGTAATTGCACAGGTTATCCAATCGCAATAATAGATGTGAAAAAATAGTCGTAAAATTATTGTGTTTAGGGAACGGTACGAACACCGTTCCCTATATTATAACTCAAGTTGCTACCTACAAGATAATTGACATAAAAAACACCTTTTTAATCGGATAGTTCACTATTAGCATA
>JAGWBU010000073.1:24888-27889 GCA_021295735.1 Candidatus Poribacteria bacterium
CAGGTCGCGACTTTAAAACTGTAGAACACTTTGTCCGTGCCGAGTGACAATGTCCAGTTAATTGTAAAATCCACTATAAATTTTATCGCGCAGCCTTTAATGCACCCCACGTAGTTGTGACTTTCCCGCCGGGTTCTACGGGGAGTTGACCGATGGTATAACGGAAATAGATATCGTCTTCTGCGTCGTTTGGACCACACCAAACCCAATTCGCTGTACAATCAGGGTCTTTCAGGATATTACGCATAGCAGCTGCCCCACCGCCCCAGATACCACCTCCGAATTTATCCATAATTTCAAGTTCATTTTCCCATTTACTATCGTCAAAATCCACTTTTTCCCAACCATCATTTCGCTGACCGATAGGTTTTCCAGCCTCACAACGCCAACCTTCTTCACCTGTGCCGATGTATTCAGGTTTATCATCAAGAATAATGTCAGCAAGGAAACCGCCTCTGCCAGCAGCACCAGGTTCAGCATCGTGTACATAGATTGCAATCACAGCAAAACCTTTATCCAGTTCAAATTCATCTACAGTGGGTTGATTCCAATGAATGTGTGCATTCACCCTTTCACCGTTGATAAAAATAGTCCAAGTATTATCACCACTAACACGCAACGTGCCCTTTTTAGGAACAGCATTCACGGTTTGTGTTAAAATTATACTGCCTATCAACAGTATGAGTGGTAGACAAAATAAAAATCGTTTGTTCATAAAAAACCTCCATTTTATGTATTTGGTATTGAACAAATTTAAATCCGTTCAACCAAAGTATCAATTTTGGGATATATTATACCAATTCTAAAAAAAAAATAAAATCACATTTATGAGATTTTAGAACTCATACGAATGTGGATGTCCGAGGCGCAATGAATTGCGCGACTACGAACACGTTTTCTGTTAATAAGAAGTGATTATTCAGATATGGTATTAAATTCCATCTTTACGATAAAACAACGGATTGTAAATTGTCATAACCGTTGCTTCCTGACACCTCAACTTCAAAATAGCGATGGAAAATGCCGATACGGATCTGCCGGTTCACGAAACAGTATCTTTTGCCGTTCTGTTAATTCAATACCCCTCGGTTGTGCTACGCGTCGGGATGTCCACGCCATGTGTGAGACACAATATTTATACAAAAGTGATCGCCGCTGATGTTTTCCATTCCATGCGGCAGTACCGTGTGTCAGTGCCTCAGAAAACAAAATCGCTGAACCAGCAGGAGCGTTTGGAAGAGTGACACAAGGTGCTTGTTCTGGCGCTGCAGCAATCTCGTGTGGTAATCTATAATTGCTTTTATGGCTGCCGGGAATACAACAAAATCCACCATATTCGGGACCGGTATCTGCCAGATTCCATGTTACCACCACGAATCCGTTAGTAATTTCGGTATCTCGAAATGCATAATATTCTCCCTGCTTCGCGTTTGAAGTAGGTGAAGAAGCGCCGTAGTCCGCATGTAGTCCACCTCTCGGCATTCCTTCGCGCATATACATGCCATAGATACGGTCAAGTCGAAAGCAGTCGCCTAATCGAAAACGGAGAATATCCATTATCTTCGGATTGTCAAGTAAATCACAAAACGATTTTCCCCACTGTAAAAAGCCTGCACCGTCCGGTGCACTTCCAAATCTTTGGACCTTTCCAGGTACAGGGAGTTCTTGCTCGTCAATTCGTTGATTGAGTTCTGCCACCTCTTCAGAAGCCAAGACATCCTCAATGACTAAATAGCCTTGCACGTCGAAGAGGTACTGCTGTGTCTGTAGGTCGCTCATGAACTAACCTTCCTGTTTATAGAATATGCTGATCCTATGTTGAAAATTCTACTGTGCATTATCAGTAAGTGCTAATTGTCCGGCAAGGTCTGTGATGAACTGAAATGCGACTCGACCAGAACGCCCACTGGATGATGCTTCCCACTCCAATGCTGCACGGTGTAATTCCTCTGTCGGTATAGTAATTCCTCGTTTTTGGGCATAATGCGAAACGATTTGTAAATAAGTCTGCTGCGAAATTCGGTAGAAAGCGAGTCGTAACCCAAAACGGTCGCTTAGCGATACTTTTTCCTCTGTTGCCTCGCGTGGGTAGAGTTCATCTTCTTCGTTTTGCGGATACTGGTTTTCACTGACCTGTCGAGGCATCAGATGCCGGCGATTAGAAGTTGCATAGATAAGCATGTTGTCTGGACATTCGGAAATTCCACCTTCCAACACTGCTTTCAATTCACGATATTCAGGTTCGTCTTCGCTAAAAGCAAGGTCATCACAGAAAAGGAGATAACGTTCCGGACGTTCCCACACTAATTCTGATATTTCCTGTAAATGGATAAATCCCTCTTTACTTATACCGATTAACCGAAGACCGTCGTGAGCATAACGGTTCAACATCGCTTTAACCAAAGAAGATTTACCAGTGCCACGGTCACCCCATAGGAGTGCATGATTAGTGGGTAATCCTTGTAGAAACTGCCGCGTGTTTCTATCCAACGCCTCACATTGTGTGTCTATTCCAATTAAATCAACTGTATCAACAAGATGTGGATGTTTAACAGGAACAATCTGCGCTGTTCCGTTTTGTTGTCGCCACCGAAATGCTATATAATCGTCGAGTACCTCATTTGATGATTGTACCGCGGGCATTTGCAACCGTGTCAATAAACTATCGGCTTTCTCAAGCAATTGGCTAAAAAGTTCTTCTTGCTTATGCGTTTTTTCAGACATTTTAGAGCGTGTACGTAATACTTTTTACAAAATCCAATGAGGGCATCTAATACTGAATAGTCTACTCTTATTTATCAAGAATGTCAACCAATTTTGCTGTCCGTAAATTGGGTAAAGTTTGCGAAACCCATAGATGTCAATTTAAGAATATGTGCGTTTGTAGTCGCGCAATTCATAGCGCCTCTTTTCTGTTGAATCTGTCATAGGTACCCACTACCTAAAGGTAGGGGCTTGTGCTTCCTTGCGACTGCGGTTTTCTCAGAGAGTTGACCGTCTT
>JAGWBU010000208.1:0-980 GCA_021295735.1 Candidatus Poribacteria bacterium
TGCGACGGCTGCCTATTAAACCGATGTATCGAGCATCCGATTCAACGACGCTGTGTAACGCCGATTCATCGTGTTGATGCCCACGGGTGACAATTACGACGTAAGTGAGCGGGGTAATCGGGTAATTTCGGAGTTCGGTCGCGATGTCACCGATGATGATTTCGTCTGCCTCTGGCAAGCGTTCTGCCGAGGCAAAATCAGCGCGATCGTCAACGATAACAATATCAAAATCCAACCAGCTGCCGAGATGACAGAGTGCTTGACCGACGTGCCCTGCGCCAGCAATGAGGAGCGTCGGACGCGGTTGTAACGGCTCTAAGAAGACTGCGGTCGAGTCGTCCTCACGAAATACGCTCGCTCTGTTGTTTTCAAGGATCCCAGCGGTCTCGTCTTCAATCGCTGCTTCCAAAGCCGAATCCCCCAGTGTGCCGATGCGTTCACCCGTAGCAGCGAAGATCATCTTCATGCCGACATCGACATTCTGCTTGGCAGCATAGACAAGGGGTGTGTTTTCGGCGTTCAGCGTTTGGAGTCGCTCAAACATCTCCGCTTCGGCTTCGGTCTTTGGCAGATCAATGAAGATTTTCATATTTCCGCCGCAGATGAGTCCATCATCCCACCCATAATCGCTATCCAATTGAAACTCAAGGAGTCGTGGTATCCCGCCTTGCATCAACCCAATGGCCTGTCGGCGTGCTTCCGCTTCAACACAGCCACCGCCGAGTGTGCCGATATTCCGCAAATCGGGGAGGATCAGTAACTTTGACCCCGGTTTTTGTGGCGTTGAACCCTTCGTTTCTACGACAGTACAATAGGCAGCGACTTGATCGGATTCAATGAGTTCTGGGATTTTTTGATATATTTCTCTCATTTTTTTTGTCAGCAGTCAATTCTGAATACTTATAACAGGCATTCAGACTGGAAACACAAACTGGAAGTTTGTGCTACGAATGTGTCTATTTATTTTTAGGATTCACTAT
>JAGWBU010000208.1:1246-3873 GCA_021295735.1 Candidatus Poribacteria bacterium
ATTTCAGCTTCAGACATCAGTTGCGCTAAAGGGATGCCGTTCACTCGGCAGTATTGTGGCAGCGGATACGTCTCCCAATCACTCCCAATCGCTAAAGCGGTTACATCTTTTACGGAGACCTCAACGCGTTTCGCAATTTCAGCGGTTAGGTGTGCCGTAGCAGCACCGTTTCCGAGTCCAATAATTTTCGCGTCTCCGAGTGCCTGATGCGTCCATGCGGCGATGTAATTCGCAGGTGATATCGCCATCAATATCTTGGCATCCGGTGCGTGCTGCTGGATTCCGGGGACAAACCGCCTGACAAGTGCGATGCCTGTTGTCTTTGAGGCTTGCGCGGAACGGAAACCGGATTGTCCCATCGGTGGCAGCAGCATAATCACGTCTGCGCCAGATAAACCTTCCAACGCATTAGAAAATGAAATTGCAGTATCACTTGCGCTTAACGCGTTTGATTCCACAAGATCTTGAAGTCTTCCACTTCCAGGTGTATCTTCTTTTGAAGAAACACCCCTATTTTTGTTGGATGTTGCATCCGACACGAAGACAATTTCGTGTGCCGCCTCCGATTGACACAAGCCCCAGGCAGCCGAAACGGCAAGCTGACTGTTGCCCAATAAAGCTACTTTCATCTATCACCCTTTGAACCCTCTCCAGGCTAAAGCCTGGAGATTCCTTTTGTTCCTTATAGGAACATTCCTTGGTTTTAAGCCAAGGCAACAGGGGCTTCTAGTCTGAAGCCCAAGGGCGGCGCCATGTCCGCCACTACAGGGACACCGAGGCATCCGAGATACTTTTGTCTTATATTTATCGCACCCACACCATCACGATGATACGCAAATCCACATTTGCATTTATACTCGCGATGGGTAGGTTTCTTCCTGTTACTACATTTAGGGCAAGTTTGTGAGGTATATGCTTCGTTAATAGATTTGACTTTGATACCTAATGCTTTTGCCTTGTCGGTTATCATAGCTATTAACTTCGCAAATGGCCACTGGTGTAACTTCTGATTCGCCTTTTTACCATAGCCTATATTATCGCGAATACCCGTCAAATCACCCACAACAATAGTACCAATACCTTTTAACTTGCATTGATCCAGAAACTTACGCGTGTGTTTGTGCAAGCAGTCACGTATCTGATTATCAATCCGTCTAATACGCTTCCACTTACGTCGCGTGAGTTTCCACCAACGTTTGGAATGGCGTTCACAACCACTTATAGTATGACTGAATTCAGCAAGCACTTTATTTCTAAGTCGATATAGCGATCGGATATACCGTCCATTAAAAATTAGAACGCCCTGACCATCAAAACATACCATAGGATGTACCTCACCAATATCCACACCCATAATACCATTACCGCTTGCAGGTGATACTATAGTCTCAACATACGTGAAATGTAATTCCCATTGACCATAATCATAGACTAACTCTATTGTGGCAATCAAATGACTCGTAGACATATCAAAACTTTTTGGCAATTTTATATCTAAACGTGACCTGCCACGCCCCATAGAAAGAATAACACGCTTACCAAACAAACCACTCTCAATGAAAGTTATAGCAGACTTCTTCCACTGAGTCGTACGATACTGCTTTCTTTTATTAGGCGGTTTAGGATTCTTGATACCACCCGTTTTCTTCAACACAGAATAAGAACGCCAAGACTTAAAATATGACGCACGCACCGCCTGTATACTCTGTGAATGTAAAGGTTGCGATTTATTTAACTGCTTGTCCATCCATCCTTCACAATCCTCACCAATATAGAAGTCCATGTGAGCATGACCATAACCACGCTGCCACTGATACCGGTCCATCAAATCACAACACTCACGCCATACATCAGCTGATGCTGCATTAATCTCAGAAAAGATGTCTTGCCGTTCTATTTTAAGTTTTTTCGCTCTTGTTAATCTCATGGATTTATCGCATATCGCACTTTTATCCCCTGTTAAGTGGGAGGCAGGCACATTGCCTTGCGGCAATGCTTAACATGCCTGCCAATGCGATACTGAAATTATATCAAAATTATTAGAAAAAGTCAACATAATTAGCATTTTCTGAATCTCCAAGCTAAAGCATGGAGTTTTGAAAATGAAGAGAATGATAAATATCTTGGTAATTCGGGATTACAAACCCCTCCGAGAAATAAAACATGTTCGGGATTACAACCCCTCCCACATTACCATGTGTGTTGGAAACCTAAAACTAACGCAAGTTGCCACCTATTTACTTACATAGCACTCCGCTGGAGTGCGGGACGTTGATATACCTTTTTCTATTCTCACTGCGAAGCAATCTCACCCCTCCCCCTTCCCAGTAACGGGTGGGGACCCCGGGGTGGGGAAAGTGTCTGAAAAACTGTGTTGAAATACGCAGAAATACCCAAGCAAAAACCCCAAAATACGTTAGTAGCAACTTGGGTTAAAACTACACTAAAAGGGTCTCAACGATTGCTTGAAATTGCTCCTCAATATATTGACGGTGGCTGTCCATTTCGGAATCTGATGCCAATTTTGTGGCTACCAATTCATCGTAACGTTCAACGTATTCGAGCAAGGTGTCCACTTCTTTTTCATAACAGATTGCCGAGGCGAGGACTTTCTCCTTCAACAAAAG
>JAGWBU010000074.1 GCA_021295735.1 Candidatus Poribacteria bacterium
TGATACGGTATCCAAGTTTCCGGGTTGAAGGGATTTGGATAGTTTGGAAGAAGGGCAGTTTCTTGCGGAGTCAGTGCTACCAACAACTTTTCAAGGAAACGGATACCTTTTTGTGATGTTGCATCCATCAGGTCAACCTGCTGTGCTTGTATCAACCATTTTTGCACATCGGTTCTTGTAAACGCGAACTTTAAGTCACGACCTAATCCTAAAGGTGCAGCGGCTGCATCATCTATCGCACCTGCAACCTTAATAAGATCGGCAATATTAACGACACCATCACCATTCACATCTGCAGGATTTGGACCTGTTTGCCCGAAGTTTGCGGCAACAACAACTAAATCGTTAACATCAATAACTCCATCACCATTTATATCTGCTTCATGTCGCGTAGGGTTGAATAAGGCAGCGAAATCCCACAATAGTATTATTCCTGTATCGACCGATAGTGCAAGCGTCTTACCATCGGGGCTAATTGTAAGGTTATAAAAACCTTCTGGTATACCCCTAAGCATTAATTTGAGTGCACCACTTTCCGGATCCCAAAACCGCAATGTTCTATCTTCCCAACCTCCTGCAGTTACGAGCGTTCGCCCATCCGGACTGAAAATAACATGCTTAAACTTGCCAACATGCCCAGTGATAATTGTGTTTCTCTCGCCAGTGTGGACATTCCACAAATGTGCTTCCTGACCACTCCCACCAGCCGCAATCGTGTTCCCATCCGGACTGAATACGATATCGGTAGTTTTTGGTATGGAGCCAGTGTATGTTGTAATTAGTTTTCTACTTGCGATGTCCCACAAATGTATTCCGGCACTATCGCCATATACGAACTTGCGACTATCCGGACTGAACGTAATGTCTCCAACCCCTTTCTCAATTCCAGTGAACGTCCAAAGAAGATCACCTGTGGCAGCATCCCAAAAAATGGGTTTTAAGTTAGTAGCGAAAGTTGTGAGAATCCGTCCATCCGGACTGAAGGTGACGCGATAGATGTCACGTTCATGTCCAATAATCGTTGCTTTCTGGGATCCAGAGGGAACATCCCATAACCTTATCGGGTAGTCATCAGCAAACCATCTATCCTCATAAATTACGCCGCCGCTACTGGCTATAGTTTGCCCATCTGGACTAATGGCAACCGATATGACTGGACCTATGTGTCCGAGGAAGGTTTTTATGTTTTTGCCGGATGTCGTATCCCACAGTCGCACCGTTTTATCCCTACTTCCACTCACAATTGTGTGTCCATCTGGACTGAACGCTATCTCTGAGAAACCGGAGATATGTCCAGTGATTGTGGTTCTTTGCTCAAGCTTCTCCGCATCCCACAGAATGATAGTTCCATCCTTACTATAACTCGCAAAAGTAGTTCCATCAAGACTATATGCCACACTCGCGACGTCGTCAGTATGTGCTATGAGCGTCGTCTTATAATTACCTGTAGAAACATCCCACAGACATACTGTATTATCCATGCTACCACTTGCAAGGGTGCTACCATCCGAGCTAAACGCGACATCGTTGACACCACCTATGTGTCCTATAAGGGTGTTTTTCAGGGTGCTACTTGCAATATCCCACAGGTTGACATGTGCGGTCCATCTACCGCCACAACTTGCTATTGTGCTGCTGTCTGGACTAAATGCGATATTCGCATCATAAGGAAATCTATCTTCTGCCAATATGAAAGTTGCTTTGAGTTCAACAGTAGCAACATCCCATAATTTCATCGTAGTATTTTCCCCCTCATAACCACAACTGACAAAAACCGTTCCATCTGGACTGTAGGCGATGGTATCAACACCACTTTTATGCCCAATTATAGTTGCTTTCAGCTCTCCGCTTGAAACATCCCAAAACTTGACTGTTCTGTCTTTATTAGATTGACTACATGTCGCGATTGTTTTTCCATTGGGGTTGAATGCTATATTTGTGATATATTTGGTATGTGCAGATATAGTTAGTTTGAGATTGCCAGTGTCAACATCCCATAAAAAAAGTTCGGAAGTATTATTACATGCAAGTTTTTTCCCATCAGGACTGAATGCAATATTGGAATAATAGTCTAAATTACTTGATAGCAAATTTAGTTCTTTACCAGTGAATCCATCATAGAGCCAAATCCCAATAGGAGTTGTGACTGCGAGTAGAGAACTATCTGGCGAGAAGGTGATATTACCAGTTATCTCTCCTTTCCCGATACGCATTTTTGCACCTTCGGGCAAGCCCAACTGCATGTAGTTTTGCGAAAAAGCATTTGGTGTAAAGCAAATTAAAATAAGAACAAGCAGTAAAATGGTGGATCGTATCGTTTCCATCTTTTTTCTCCTATTTTCGTATGACCATGCGCCGTGTTGCAGTGAAGTTTCCAGCAGAAAGTGTATAAAAATAGATACCGCTCGCAACAGGTTCACCAAATTCATTTTTACCGTCCCAATGTGCTGCCTTATTTCGATTCTGATAGTTCCCGGCAGGCTGATTGCCTAATACCAATGCCCGAACCGACTGTCCATCAATAGAATAGATGCAAAGTGTGACATCTGCTGGGTTTGCCAACTGATAGGGTATCCACGTTTCAGGGTTAAACGGGTTCGGGTAGTTGGATAAGAGCACTGTCTTTTCTGGAGTCAATACTGCTAAGAGTTGTTCAAGTACTGCAATGCCTTTCTGAAATGTTGGTGTATTGCTGTTAACTTGCCACGCGTGCGTTAACCAATGTTGTACTTCATCAGCAGTGAGCAATTCTATAGATTTCGATGCCACTGACGGAGCACCATTCTCATTAGCAAGCGCAGCAGCAACTAATAAGATATCCGCTATATTGATAACACCATCCCCGTTGACATCGGCAGCATTATCATCTCCCGACTGCCCAAATTGTGATGCAACAAAAATAAGGTCTTGCAAATCTACACTACCATCACGGTTCGCATCCTCAGCGAGTTGTTGTATTTCATTTTCAGTGCCTAACAACGAAGTATAATCCCATATAAGAACCGTTCCGTCCCTACTGCCACTTATAAGTGTTCTGCCATCAGGACTAAAGATTGCCTTGGATACACCATACGTGTGATCTGTGATGATTTTTTTCTGTTCACCAGTAGCAACATCCCAAATTTGTAAAGTTGAATCGCGCCAATTGCCACAACTTACGAGTGTCTTACCATCAATACTGAATGTAAGTTTATGTATCCCTTCGATGTGGTTAGTATGGATTACACTCGGATTACCAGTCGTAACATCCCATAGAATAATCGTGTTATCTTCACTTCCACTGGCGACTATTCTTTCATCAGAGTTAAATGCCACACATTTTACCTTATTTGTATGTCCAGTGAAAGTTGCTATATTTGATCGGGAGGTAAAATCCCAAAAACGTACTGTACCATCATAACTTCCACTAACAAGGGTGCGGCTATCACGACTAAAAACAATTGATGTCACCTCATCTGTATGCCCTATAAGCGCGTCAATATAGGTGCGCCCCATATACCATAAATGTATTGTTTTGTCACTATGTCCTGCAGCGATGAATTGACCGTCTGGGCTGAAAGCAAGGGAATTATAACCTCCTGATAAGGCCGACGTGTTTTTTTGTCCATGACCATACCACTTATAAATGGTATTAATTGGGGTGGTACTGGAAACGTCCCAAAGATGAATTGCCCCAAAATCCAAACTTGCAAACGTGTTGCCATCCGGACTGAAAACTAAATCATAATGATTTGAGTGCCTTCCTCGTCCATATATAAACTTTTTGTATTCGCCTGTGATAGGATTCCACAGGTGGATATTATCCCAACTCGAAGTGGCGAGGAGATTACCATTTGGACTGATTGTTATTCCTGCAACGCCTATTGTATGTCCAGTAATAGACAATTTGCGCGTCCTACTTTCAACATCCCATAGATACAAATCTCCGCCTCCACCACTCGCGAGTGTTTTGCCATCAGGACTGAATGCGACATAACTGCCCCCCAGTTCTCCTCCGAATTCGGTTAAGTGTGTTCCTGTAGCAAGGTCCCATAGATGCAAACCTTTAAAACCGCCGGTTGCGAGCGTGTTCCCATCTGGACTTACAGCAATACTATTGAGCGATAGCGCATCAAATTCAATTATCTTCTTTCCAGTGTTAACATCCCACACCTGAATATCGTCGTACGTATCCCCACTTATGAGCGTGTTCCCATCTGGACTGAACAAAAGATAACTTATTCCTCGCGCATACTTGGACAAAGTGGTTTTGTGTGTAGCAGTGTTAACATCCCATAGTCTTAGGGTGCGATCCGAACTTGCACTTGCAAGCGTAGCACCATCCGGACTGAAGACAATATATCCTACCCATTTAGTATGTCCTTCAAGAGTCGCATTTTGCTCTCCAGTGGTAAGGTCCCAAAGATGAATAACTTCGTCACTGGCACCAGCCAGCATCCGCCCATCTGTACTAAAAGCGATACGGTGAATATCCGCAGTATCTCCTTTTAGTATTACTTTAACCCTACCATTTGTTAAGTCTCGCAATTGTACTGTATCGTCTGCTTCCCTGCTAACATACATGCTGACATCCGGACTCACTCCCAATATGTTACCTGGATTCACTGCAATTAAATCCAGTTCAACACCCGTGTGTGCATCATAGATCCAAAAACCTATACTACTTTTAACAATTACCCGATTCCCATCGGGTGAAAACGTGATATTACCGACACTTCCCTTGCCAAGACGTAATTTAGCCCCTTCAGGCAAATCCCATCGGGTATAGTCTTGCGCAAAAGTGTTCTGTAGGAATAGGGTTGAAAGCACTAAGAGCAATAAAATTGGATTTTTTATCTGAAATTCAAAAAGGTGTTTGTGACGTAAATTATTTTTCACGCTTTTTGTATGAGTATTTTGGGATTCAATAGCTCTCATAGGTTTGCGTTCCTATTTGATTCGGTTCTTTTCAACAACTGTAATAGCAATTAGCAAATCTGATGCCAGTTTTGAGTTATTGTTGAAAGTACAAATAGGTTTCGTTTAGCAGGAATTTTTTAGCATTGATGGGCGGTTATATCGTCAAAAAGCAACATCATTGCCCATAATTTGAACATTTACAGCCATTATAGTTCAAAGGCAAGGTTAGGGTGTTCCGTGTCAAGAGGGTAGCCTGCACGAAAACGGGCAATTATGGTGCATGTTGCACGATATAGTGCATTTGTGGAAAGAAGATTAGATTGTGTGGCTCATGTAAAGAATGAGTGCTAATCAAAAGGTTTAACCCGCGTGGCCATTGCCTTCATTAAAAACAACCGCACACACTATTGAAAGTTGAAGATATGTGAACACCCTATGATAGACGCGGTTTCAAACCGTGCCTATTACAGGGTGTAAATGATTATACGTTTTCTATAATGGATATGTGTTAAGACAGTGGAAAAATGGGCGCAGTAAAAGAGTGTAAGAAAAGAAATCAGTACGCGGACGTAAGGTAAGTCTGCGAGTTACATCTCACAATTATAGATGAACGCTGACATTGTCCCTATGCTGCGCAAACTGCCTATTTCAAAATAACCATTTTGCGCAGGAGCGACATATTGTCCGCCTGCAGTTGATAGAAATAGAGACCGCTGGCAACTTTTTCCCCAACATCGTTTTTACCATTCCAAAAAGCTGCGCGACTCCGATGCTGATAAAGTCCGGCAGCCTGTTGTCCCAAAAGTAGGGTCCGTATCAACTGTCCATCGGCAGAATAGATGCGGATTGTCACATTGGCGGATTCTGCCAACTGATACGGTATCCAAGTTTCCGGGTTGAAGGGATTTGGATAGTTTGGAAGAAGGGCAGTGTTCCAAAACCAAGATGCCGCGTTGGAAAGCAGGATCGGAATGTGCAAGTTGTTTAGCATCCCGCAACCACTGTTGCACCTCTGTTTTTGTCGGAGCGTTTTCAAGGTCGTAACTCCAGATTGCCGGCGCAGCACTTGAAGAACTTGTCATAGCAGCTGCTACCAACGTAAGGTCTACGATATTGACAATTCCATCACCGTTCACGTCCGCAAGGTTTTCACCCACCTGTGTAAAATTAGATGCGACTAAAGTCAAATCTTGTATATTTACAACGCCGTCTCCATTCAGATCCTCTTGCTGGCGTACAGGTTCCGCTACCTGTCCGGTCCTAACGCGCGCATAATAAACGTTACCAGTGCTATCAGTCAATCGCACATTAGACACAGTTAGTTTAGATGCCTTAGGCGCAAGAACTTCAAAGGTGATGTTTGCCAACGTTCCCATCCCAAATCCTTCTCCAGCAAGAGATGTTGCAGCGAGCGTAACAGTGTTTTCCGTAATAATTGGCTGCACGGAAAATGCCCCCATTGGTAAAAAATTAGCATTTGCACTTTCGACATAACGGAGCGCTGAGGCATCATACCTAATAGTTGCCTGATATCCGGCTACGCTACCAGCGTCTTCAATATTAAGTGAGAACGTAAGCTGCCCATCTATAGAAGGAGACTGCAGAGAAGGTGGAGATAGACTTACAGTCGCATAAGTGTTGGTTGGGGGTGTAAAATTCCATAGGAGCGTTGTGCCATCTGAGCTGCTACTGGCAAGCGTCCTTGCATCCGGACTGAACGCTATGTCAAGGATGCCGCCTGTATGCCCAGAAAACGTTTGTATATGCTGACCAGATACCGTATCCCATAAACGGATAGTACGATCGCCGCCAGCACTGGCAAGTGTTTCACCATCGTTACTAAAAGCGACGCTCCAGACTAAATCCGTATGTTCAGTAAAATTCTGGAGTTCTACGCCAAAGACAATATCCCATATTCGGACAGTATTATCGTCACTACCGCTGGCAAGCATGTCGCCATTTGGACTAAAAGCGACGCTCCTCACGAAATCCGTATGCCCAATAAGTGTTTGCTGGGGTTCACCGGAAGCGGTATCCCATAATATGATAGTGTCATCTGCGCTACCACTTGCAATCGTCTCTCCATCTTCACTGAAAGCAACGCTTAGTACCGCATTTGTGTGTTCATCGAATGTTCTCAGTTCTTCTGCAAGAGCAGTATCCCATAATTTGATAGTACCGTCTTCACTACCGCTCACAATCTTGGACCCGTCAGGACTGAAGGCAATGCTCCAAACCCAATCTTCGTGTCCAATAAGCGTATCAATGTGTTCACCAGTAAAGGCATTCCATAACCGGATAGTCCCATCGTCACTACCACTTGCCAGTGTGTTTCCATCAGGACTGAAGGCAATGCTCCATATCCAATCCTCATGTCCTATTAACATCTGTTGGTGTTGCCCTGTGGTAGCATCCCATAGATTAATCGTATTATCTGCACCACCTGTTGCTACTACGTTTCCATTAATGTTGAAGCCAACACTTAAAATATAATTTGTATATCCAGTAAGTACCTGTCGCTGTCCTCCAAAGACAGGATCCCACAACCGAACAGTCCCATCGGCACTGCCACTTGCAAGCGTTCCTCCACTTGAATTGAACGCTACACTTAAAACAACATTTGTATGTCCAGGGAGTTCCTGCTGAGGTTGCCCAGTAACAGCATCCCACAAAAGGATAGTCCCATCGGCACTGCCACTTGCAAGCGTATTTCCATTTGGACTATATGCCACACTATAGACGGTACCCAGATGTCCGGGTAGAGTCTGCTTTGATACACCGAAGGCAGTATACCAAAGTCTTACAGTACCATCTCGACTGCCACTTGCGAGTGTTCCTTCATTTGGACTGAACGCTACACTGTAAACAGAATCTTCATGCCCGGTCAGGATGTGTTGTTGTTCACCAGTTGCAACATCCCACAGTTGGACAGACCCGTCTAAACTGCCACTTGCGAGCGTTTCTCCACTCGTACTAAAAGCAACGCTCGTAACAGCATCAAAATGTCCGGGAAGTGTCTGCAGATTTTCACGAGTAATATAATTCCAAAGTTGGATTGTGCTGCCACCATGGCCACTGGCAAGTGTTTGACCATCTGAACTAAATGCCAAACTCAAGACTACGTCTGTGGGGCCTGTAAGATCCTCTTGATGTTCGCCAGTTGTTGCATTCCAGAGTTTAATTGTTCCATCATCATGGCCACTGGCAAGTGTCTGACCATCCGAACTAAATGCAGCACAGTAAACAGTCTGTGTATCTTCAGTGAGCAATCTTATTTCTTCATAGGTTTGTGCATTATAGAGCCAAATACCGATGGAACTGACTACCGCCAAACGTGTGCCATCTCGCGAATATGTAAGCTCAGCTATCCTTCCCTTTCCGAGACGCGCTTTCGCGTTGTCGGGTAAACTAAATTGTGAGGCGGTTTGAGCAAAGGTTTCGGTAAGAAAAAATGACAAAACAAGAAGTTGGGTAAAAAAAATAAAAAATAACGTCTTTTTCATTGTAGTATTCTCCTTTTGAAGGTAATTGGCTGCTATATGTTGCATGCAAACAATTTGATTGATGTCTTTTTCTAAAGTATACCACAAAGACGGTGAGAATGCAATTTTACGTGGGAATGGGTGTAGGTTAGAATATTGGTAGGCATCAAATTACTACAGTCTATCTCATAAATTGTTAAATACGGTTCCTTACACAGGATCTACATTCATCGTAGGGGCGGGTCCCCGGTGAATGCCAAAAGGCATTCGGACCGTTGATTTGGTGCCCGCCCATTGTTTACACTTATGAGAGAGATGGCGAGGCACAGAGACCTCGCCCTACAAATGATTTATGAGATACGCTCTAATGCTTTGGCTGCTTGATTTTGGTTTTTGTCAGTGTGATAAGAGTTTATGACCAGACAAACACTTCGTTATCATCTGGGGAATATCCGATGAATACAGCCAAAACAATTCTTGCACGTGTGCCCTGAACAGCTGGTACTTCGTGGATGCAACGGGTGTTGAAAAAGTATAGGTCCCCTTGTTCCAAATTGACCTGACAGTTTTCTATTCTGTTCTCGGCTGCGTAGCTATCAAACGTTTCTGCTGCAATATGTGGTTGAACGTCTTCAGACCAAAGGCATCGGTGTAGGATAGCTTGTGTTCCTTTTCCGGTTGCATCCGCATTTTGCACACACAACACACCTGCAAACTGATGTTCAAAGCGATAAACAGCGTAATCGGCCCGTTGTTCACGATATTTGACACTGTCAATGTGCGGTTTATAACTATGTGTTTCGTAGTGAACGCGGAAGATAGCTGGACCATAAAGTGACCCGTCAGGTTCACGCGCGACTTTAACCTCTTTTCCGGGAGAAAGCGCAGCAAGAGTGTCATAAATCAAGTCAACAGGGTTTTTGAAGCCATCAAATAAGAATTGAAATAGATGATGCGTTGCTTCAGCATGTGCTAAAAAACGGGTTTTTTCGCTACCACGATTACCAAGACTCGTGCCGATGTCGATACGGGTACGTTTGTCGGCAGAGTTGATGTCCGCTTCGTCTCGCATCAGTCCCATGTTGGTGAATCTATTGATGAGTCCATGACATTGTGCGGGGGAATAGGCATTACGTAAAATAATGGCAGGTATTTCCGCTTGTGATAGCGAATAGATCGGGTCCTTATATTTTTCGCAAACCGCTTTGAGATTAGGCTCTGCTGGAAGCCAATTTGTGTTATTTTGCATAAGATACTCACTTTGTAAATCCGCGTGATTCACTTCATTTGCGGTGATCAGCGATATAGACAATTTTATGCAGCGATTTAGAATTTCGGATTGAAAAGGTAATCATCCATTTTCTCATTTACGAATTCTGCATTATGGTCAAGTTCGCTATTTTCAAAAGCGGCTTCACATCCGGTTTGGTACTTCAGTCGTCTGCCAGAACGGAGCCAACGGATACGGTGGATCATCGCTATCATGTGGCGTGGTTCATCGGATAGGTTTGGGACGCCGCGGTGCCAGAGCCGCATGTCTCGAATCAACACGCTTCCCTTTTTCGCATTCCCACGGATAGGCGGCGCGATTTCACGTCGTTCTGCCTCATGTTCTTCGTCTATGTGTCGATCACTGACATCCAGATGCGATCCGGGCCAGAGTTCTACACTGCCGTTCTCTTCTGTTGTATCCTGAGGTGAGATATTCACAACCACTTCAGCTGCTGGGTGTGCAACTTGCTGATTTAACCAGAGATGATCACCGTCTCTGTGGAGCGGTTGCGTGCCGCTACCAGGACAGTTGGTGTTGCCGTTATAGAAATTATTGTAGACCCCAGCACCGAGCAGTTCCTGTGTTATCTGCACGACGTAAGGATTGGCAACGATGTCGCTAAAAATATATGGCGCAAACGGTGGCGGTCCCTGCTGAAGATGTCCCTTGAGCATTCCTGCACCACCCCATTTTCCTGCCTTAATCAACTTTTGCGAATCAGCATCCATCCGTTCGCGAAGAATATCCAAATGTTTATGGTTAACAATGTTTTCTATGACGACACATCCATCAACACGGATAGCTTCAATCGCTTTTTTGAGGTGCGTTTCTGAGAACTTGCCTGCGGTTAATTCTTTAGGTTGAGCTTTTACCACTACCATTGAAAAATTCCTTGTAGAGTGCTTGAACTGCAGTGTCCATATCCGTTGACTTTACACCGAACATCATGCTGACTTCATTTGAACCTTGGTTGATCATCTCTATATTGACTTTTGCGCCTGCTAACGCCCCTGTTGCTCGTGAAGCAATGCCAACAGTATGCCGCATACCTTCACCGACAACCATGATGAGAGATAACTCGCGTTCTACAAAAACATCTTCTGGCGCAAGCGTTTGCCGAATCTTTTCCACAACCCTTTTCTCTTTGTCCGCAGGTAAGTTTTCTTCGCGAAGGATGACAGACATGTTGTCTATGCCAGAGGGGATATGTTCAAAAGAGATGTTTTCGCCTTCCAAAATCTGTAGCAGCCGTCTGCCGAATCCGATTTGCCGATTCATTAGATATTTGCTAAGGTAGACACAACAAACATTGCTCATCGCAGCAATCCCAACAACAGGCATTTCCGTTGAAGTACGATGTGGAACAATCAGGGTGCCGGATGCTTTTGGGTTATTGGTATTTCGGATGTGGACTGGTACCATTGCACGATATACGGGTTCAAGTGCCTCATCGTGAAATACTGAGAAGCCGGCGTAAGAGAGTTCGCGCATCTCACGGTAGGTTAGTTCCGAAATTGGGACAGGATTTAATACTATTGACGGATTTGCAGCGAATACGGAGTCAACATCTGTGAAATTTTCGTAAACTTCTGCTCGAACCGCACTGGCAAGAATCGCACCTGTAATATCTGAACCGCCGCGAGAGAAGGTAACAATGTGATCTTCTTTGGAATAACCGAAAAATCCTGGAAAAATTGTAATGCCGGGACGTTCGCTTAGACTTCGCAAGCGACTGTATGCTTCGGGTAAAACCTGGGCATTGCCAGGTTCATCTGAGAGTAGTAAACCTGCATCTTTCGGATTCACATAGTGTGCTTCTACGCCTCGCGCCTGCAGCACCTGTGCAATTAGACGAGCGCAATTGTCTTCTCCACCTGCTTTCATCGTATCCATATAGAGGTCAGCATCATCTGTGCTGTTTTCAAGACGTTGTGTTAAGTCGCGTGCAATAGGGTCAACGACCTCATCAGGGAGTTCCAATTCAGAAGCAATATTCCGATAACGTTCAATAGTCTCAGCACATTCCGAAGCACCGATTTTTCCCATCAGCCGCTCCGATGCTGCTGCAATCAGCAGGTCGGTTACTTTTATATCTTCACTGTGACGTTTTCCGGGTGCTGATACGACAATTAACCTTCGTGCTGGGTCAGCTGTGATGATGTCACATACTTGGCGAACCTGCTCTGCTGTCGCGAGGGAACTCCCCCCAAACTTTGATACTTTTAACAATCCATATCCTCCAATCCAATATTGTATGTTCAGGACAAGTATATCACAGTTCTAATTTAAATGAAATAGATTCCAAATCAAGGTAGGGTTATTCAGTTTTCGAAATTTTTTTTACAAGTGTTTATTTTTTATGAAAAGCAGATATAGCGTGTTTTTTTACAACATATCTGCTATAGTTCACCTTAAAACGACCTATTTTGAGGTGAATAATGACAAGAAGAAAATCTTGCCACTTAATAGAAACTCGCAGTTAACCTTATAAAATGAAAATTTATAAAACTGAATAACCCTGATACCAAAACAACTTGACACTTTCCTGCTTTGCATGGTATTTTTTAACATTCTAAACCTATTTTTTAGGCGAGGTGAAATCTTGAGTATTGTTGTCCACGTCACGCACGAAGCCATCCAAAAAATGGGAGGCATCGGTGCTGTTTTAGAAGGGTTGCTGACAACCCGCAGCTACAACGAAGCGATTGAGCGAACCTTTCTTGTCGGTCCTCTTTTTTCCGGTGCCGATTTGGAAGCATTGGATTCGGTGTTGTATCACGCTGCCGAAGGGACAAAAACAACACCCCACGCAGCGGCACTCAGCGAGATTGAAAAGACCTATCATGTTGAACTTATCTACGGACAACGGCGATTTGAAAATAAAGATCAGAACGTTACCACATTGACAGATGTAATCTTAGTCAATGTCTCGAACAGCAATGAAGACATGACAGGACAGTTTAAGTGGCAACTTTACGAGCATTTTGGTATTGAATCAACTCGTTATGAGAGTGAATGGGAGTTTGAGGAGTATGTGCGCCTTGCCGAACCTGCTTATGAAGCACTGCAAGTACTGATCGGTGAAGCAACAGAAACGCCTGTATATATTATCTCGCATGAGTTTATGGGGATGCCGCTTGCGCTCAAAACTCAGATTGAACGTAAAAATGGTAACGGCGCGGCAAATATACGCACTGTCTTTTATGCTCATGAAGTGGCAACGATACGTCCTATTGTTGAAGGACATCCCGGACACGATGTCCGTTTTTACAACGCGTTAGATCAGGCAAAATCACAAGGCATGCTAATCAGTGATGTATTCGGTGATCCGTTCTGGTATTTTAAGCATGCGTTGATTGACAAAGCACATCTCTGCGATACGATCTTTGCTGTTGGGGACCTTGTTGTAGATGAACTCCGCTTTTTGGCACAACCTTTTGAAGCGTTTCCGATTAACCTCGTCTATAACGGAATTCCTGCGTTTGAGATGAGCTTAGAGGATAAGTTAGCATCGAAAGCACGGCTCCAAAAATATGCAAGAACGCTGCTTGACTATCGTCCTGATTATGTGTTTACGCATGTTACACGGCTTGTTAAAAGTAAAGGATTATGGCGTGATTTGCAGGTACTAACACATCTGGATTCGCTGCTTGCTTCTAATGACAAGACTGCTGTGCTGTTTATCCTCTCTACAGAAATTGCCACAGGACGACCCCACGAAAACATTCATGAAATGGAACGCGAATACGGCTGGCCTGTGTTTCACAAAATTGGTTATCCAGATTTGGTCGGAGCAGAAATTGAGTTGAACAACGGTGTTTCTGCCTTCAATCTGCAGTCTAAAGCAATAAAAGTCGTGTTTGTGAATCAGTTCGGGTGGAGTCAGACCTCTTGCGGCAGTCGAATGCCGATAGAGATGGAATTTATGGATATCCGTAAAGGAAGTGATGCGGAATTTGGGCAGTCAATTTATGAACCTTTTGGGATTGCACAGGTGGAGCCGCTCAGTTTCGGTGCGATTTGTGTTGTTAGCAAGGTGTGCGGATGTTGCGGTTTCATTCAACGTGCAACTGACAATCGCGAAGTTCCGAATGTTGTAATTGCTGACTATACGCACCTTAATGCCGCACCGAAATCGTTAGGAGATGTGCTGAACATCGGTTTAGCAGAACGAACGCAGATTGAAGTGGAAAATAGCCGGGACATCGCTGCAAAACTGCTTGGTCGTCTACCGCGGAAACCGCGTGATGTTGAGGATATGATTAAAGAAGGATATGAAATTGCCTCTCGTATGAGTTGGGAGGTTGTTGTTAAAGATTATTTTTTGCCTGGATTGAAACAGGCATTGTAATATTTTGTACAGTTTGTCTATAAAGGATTTGATTATTATGCAAGAAGTACGTAATTCTAATGATCCAATACCGTTGTCTCCAGGAGAGAAGTTGATGACTCCAGAACAGAAGTTTTTCTTTGACTTACGGGGTTGGCTTCTGCTACCATCGGTATTGTCAGAGTCGGAAATCGAAGAGATGAAAGTGGAAGTGTATGCAGGTGCAAGGCAGAGTTATCAAGGTGCTTTACAGAATTTACTTGACCATCCGGCAATTGTAGGTATTCTAAGCGAAATCCTTGCTGATGAACGATTTATCTTTGACGATTGCTACGGCTTTCGGTGTGAGAATTCGATTACGACGGTCAGAAAACCCGGCTGGAGCACTTCTTCTAATAGTGGTACTGCGGTGCCGCATGTCGTACGACCTCCACAACAAGCAAATGCGATGCGGTATCAGGTGGCAGGTGGAAAGATATTCGCAGGACTCACACGTGTGATTTGGGAACTTGAGGAGGTGAAAGCTGGACAGGGAGGGACTACTTTTCTGAGTGGGTCTCATAAGGCACATTTCAACTACGGTGGACCGGACCCAAACCGCCCGAATATTAGTGAATCTCCTTGGGAAAATAAAATAAAGGATATGATGGAGGATTATAGTTGTCCCCCTGGGTCAGTACTTATTTTCACTGAAAGCCTTATCCATGCTACCAACAACTGGACGAACCCTGACAATCCGCGTTGTGCTGTGTTTAATTGTTACAACTCAATATGGGCGCAATGGTTTCGGTTGAATCTAAGTCATGAAATTATTGAAACGATGCCGCCGAAACGGCAATCTTTATTCCGTGGAACTTGGGCAATAGGTGGGGGTCCTGGCGGAAACCGTCAGTATTCGTTGGATAATACTACCAAATAATTTTAAAACTATAAGGAGATATTAATGTCAAAAGAAACGTTAAACGGTGAACCAAAACCAATGACTCCAGAACAGAAGTTTTTCTTTGATCTTCGCGGTTGGATTTTATTACCATCAATATTATCGGACTCAGAAATCGAAAAGATGAAAGCGGAAGTATATGCGGGCGCAAGGCAAAGTTATCAGGGTTCACTGCAGAACCTCCTTGATCATCCTGCAATTGTAGGTGTTCTAAATGAAATTTTGTCCGAAGATCCGTTTGTACACGATGATTGCTACGGATTTCGATGTGAAGGGTCTTTTACCACAGTCCGTGAATCTGGTTGGAGTGTAACATCACGTGGTGACAACGGCTTACCACACGTTGTGCGACCACCGCAACAAGCAAATGCGATGCGGTATCAGGTTGCTGGTGAAAAGATATTCGCTGGACTTACTCGTGTCGTATGGGAACTTGAGGAGGTAAAGGCTGGACAAGGCGCCACCTCTTTTCTGAGTGGATCGCATAAAGCACATTTCAACTATGGAGGCCCCGACCCTTATCGTCCGAATATCGGCGAGTCGCCTTGGGAGAATAGCATGCGGGATATGATGGACGACTATAGCTGCCCACCGGGTTCTGTCGTCATTTTCACTGAAAGTCTTGTGCATGCGGCAAACGACTGGACGAATCCGTCAAATCCGCGCTGTGCTGTCTTTAATTGTTACAACTCTATCTGGGCACAGTGGCATCGGTTGAATCTGAGCCATGAAATCATTGAAACGATGCCGCCGAGACGACAATCATTATTCCGCGGGACGTGGGCGATTGGTGGCGGTCCTGGTGGGAATCGGGCGTATTCGTTAGAGAATAACACTACGTGATAATAGAAACTGTAGGCACGGTCACAAACCGCGCCTACAGTGAAATATCCGCAAAAATGCCAGAGTGTCTGGCTCTGGCAACCCAACATAGACATACCGTAAAAGTAGAGGTCACGGTTGGCTGTCCCTAGCTTTTCCGAGGAAAAGCACCGTCCTTATGGCACGTATTCGGGCAAAGGAATAATTATAAAGTGTGCGTTACCTGCTGCCACACCTTAATCTGCAACTTTATCTTCAGATGATTCAACAAGCGTTGACTTCTCCTCTGCAGGCGGTTCCGGTTCGACGAACTTATACTTACCTGTTTTCCGCAATCTTTTCCCTACCTCTTGGTAATGAGCGAGTAATCGATAAAGATCATGCCCACATTTTTCTGAAATTTTCATACGCATTTCACGAACTTCCTTAACGACTTCATTCATTTTTGGGCGTAAAAGATCCTCGCGCGTTACCATTTATGCAGTGCCTCCTAAAATATTATACCATGCAAAGATCCAATTGTCAAAACAAGATATTCATGAATTTGATACCATTTGAGGAGCTAACACCAGCGCGCTTCGGGCAGGAACATAAAGTTGAATAGACTGTGTATGCCCTTCTGTCGCTACGTCTTGCCACGGATAATGAACCCCTTCTACAGCACCGTAACCGCCAAATTCAGTGTCGTCCGTGTTGAGAATGAGACGGTAATCTGCTTTTTCAGGCACAGGGATACGCCAATCCGTGACAGATGCTGTCGGATGGAAGTTAAAGGCAAACACAAGTCCTCCGCGCGTGTATACAATTTGTTTTGCGTCCTCGTGAATCAATAGAAGCTGAATGTTTTCATCAGTGAGAATATGATACGTTGTATCAAGATGTTGCATGGATCGGTCAAAATCGTTTAGATGCCGATAATAGAGCGTCCCATCATCTACGAGGTGCCACTGCCTGCGCGCATACCAATAAGAATTGTTGTTTCCTGCCCGGGGAAAATCAATCCACTCAGGATGTCCAAACTCATTGCCCATAAAGTTGAGATACCCTTCACCGCCTAAACAAAACGTCAGCAAGCGAATCAACTTGTGAAGAGCAACGCCGCGTGCAATCCTTAAGCTTGGCGTGAAAACGCTCATTTTTGTGTAGAGTTCGGCATCCATCAACTGCATGGCAAGCGTCTTATCACCGACAATGCTTTGGTCGTGGCTCTCTACGTAAGCAATGTGTTTTTCACCTGCGCGGCGGTTGCGCAACATGCCGTAAATTTCTCCGATCCGCCAATTCTCGTCCTTTTTCTCTTTTAACAACCGAATCCAATAGTCTGGAATGCCCATTGCGAGACGATAATCAAAGCCGAGTCCGCCTTCTTCAATAGGGCGTGCAAGACCGGGCATTCCGCTCATATCCTCAGCAATAGAAATCGCGTTCGGGTTGACAGCATGGATAACTTCATTTGCTAACATCAGGTAAGCAATGGAATCCAACTCCACTTTAGGACCAAAGTAATCGTCATAACTTGTGAACTTCTGCCCAAGTCCGTGATCGCTATAAAGCATACTCGTAACACCATCGAATCTGAAACCGTCAAACCGATAGGTTTCCAACCAGTAGCGGATATTGCTCAGTAGAAACCGCTGCACTTCGTATTTGCTGTAATCGAAACAGCGAGAGTCCCAGGCGATGTGTTCGCCTTTTTCACCTGCATGAAAATAGTGATACTCCGTGCCATCAAAGCGGTTCAACCCTTCATTGATGTTTTTCACAGCATGGCTATGCACCAAATCCATAATCACCAGCAATCCCATTTCGTGTGCAGTGTCTATGAGTTCCTTAAGTTCTTCAGGTGTTCCAAAACGACTTGATACTGCGAAAAAGTTGCTTACATGATACCCGAAACTTGCATAATAGGGATGCTCCATTATTGCCATCAGTTGCACTGCGTTGTAACCTAAATTGGCAATTCGGAGCAACACGTTTTGCGTAAACTCTGCAAACGTTCCGACTTTTTCTCCTTCTTGCGCCATGCCGACATGTGCTTCGTAGATGCGCAACCCCTGTTTGTGTGCGTTAAAATTTGGTGCTTGATTCTTCCATTGATACGAATCCGACGGCGACCAATATTGTCCTGTGAATTCAGTTTCGCTTTCCTGAATGACGCGCTGAATATAGGCGGGAATTCTATCAAGTGCCCCCAGTTCTGATTTGACATGCACTTTTACTCGGTTACCGTGTGTGAACCGATCTGCATAATCTTTATCCGACAAAAAAAGATGCCATATTCCCCATTCATCAATAGACATTGGGTTGGCATCACGATTCCAGTCGTTAAAATCGCCTATAAGGGAGAGGGACTGTGCGCCCGGTGCCCACTCGCGGTACCAAACACCGCTTTCACCTGCATTTTCGCCTCGGTTGAAACCGAAATAACGATGCCCTTGGCTAATCTTGCCTAATATACTACCAGTTTTTTCAATCTGGGCTTTGAAACGTTGATAGTGCGCGAACCTTTCGCGTAATTGAGGGGCATAAGGCTTTAACAAAGGATCGCGTTTGATGAGGCGTGTGCCATCAGCTTTGTGTTTCTCCATAATGTATCAGTTTAACACAAGATGGTTGGCGATTCAAGTATGATGTCTGCTAAGCACGCCTATAGGCAGATGTTCACCTATTTTTTTTCTAATATAATTCGGTTTGTTTAACATAAAATACACGTTAATATCAAATATTGAGTTATTTTGAAAATTAATTTGACTAATTTAGTCAGGTCTAGTATATTTATAATCATGTGTGCGGTAGAAACAATTTTTGGGAATTGGTACGATGAATCAACGCCAAGTGCCATAAGACACTTGGCGGGAAACCGAACTTATCGTGGTCGTAAGAGTAGAATTCAAAGCATAGAGAGCTTCATATCTCTTACACCGAACTGACGTTGTATCAGTTTTCAACACCTGATTCATTCCATTGTGCGTGGCGCTAAAGGGTACGGATATCAATCCCTAACGATTCAGCTGCTTCACGTAAGGATGTAAACTTCTCAATACGCATCTGCGCAACAGCGCGTAGAATTTGATTTTGATTCATTTTTCCTATGTTAAGTGCTTCCGCTTCTTCTGCAGTTTTTGCATTGACGGAATTTCTCACGCTATACCACGGTTGCGGTGTTTGCGTGGAGAGTTCATGCATAATTATATGCTGCGTCTCTGGATGGAGTGCTTCCCATATCGCGTGCTGCGTATCAGAGGCAAGTGTTCCCCATATAGAGATTAGAGTCTGTAAGAACTCAGGATATATATTTGGAAAATCTTTTGGTTCAAGAGTATCAGTAGTGGCGAGCGCAATAGCAGTTTGAATAGTACTTCTGAGCTGCCGAATATTGCCGGGCCACGCAGCTTGTTCAAGGCGAGTGAGTGCCTCTGGACTAATGCCTTTAACGCTCCCCCGTCAAATCCCCATGCTTTAGCTTGTGGGATGTCCACGGCTAACAATGTGATGGACAGCACGAAA
>JAGWBU010000075.1:0-17178 GCA_021295735.1 Candidatus Poribacteria bacterium
CGGAATAACGGCCTAATGGTGGAGCGACAATAAGACGCTTGTTTCTTCGGAAACAGCGCAATCGCGATGAAACCGAAGTCCCTACCTTTAGGTAGTGGGTGGCATCACAGATTTTTGTCTTAGGAATACTTGTTTTCTTGGTAAGTTGTGGGATGGATGATGATACAAAGGATCCGGATAGTTCTGAGATTGTTAGAGATGAAGATGCTGTTAAAATTGTCAGCATATCCCCATACCACATAGAAAATGACACAGACAATATAACAATTGGAGTCGTATTTAACCGTGCCCCTAACTTCCTGAGTGTTAGTGGCATTGATAATTGGTCATTGGATGGAAATGTGCTTTTGATAATGTGCCCTGGAATTGGTTTTCGTCACTATTATCCCGATAGTGAAATTGACAACGACGAAGATAAAAATAAAATTACTGTCCGCTGGCATTTAGGGTCCCGGGTAATCGGCAGTTGTTTTTAACATTATCACACTACTTTCACATCTCAGAGACGACACATTTCAAGAATCAGATTGTGTCCATAAACAATAGGGAGAGATGCAGGAGCGGTTGAACTGGACAGTCTCGAAAACTGTTGTGGCGCAAGTCACCGTGGGTTCGAATCCCACTCTCTCCGCCATTTTTTGTAATGATGAAAAAACACCTTTCTATCTTTTGCCTCATTATTGCTATAACAATCATCAGTTTCATCATGGGGTGTGGTGAAGATGATGTCAACGATATCAGTAAACCAGTTGATGTTGATATAGAAAGCCTAAATGATGAGCAAAACGATTTAGAAAGTCTATATGATGAATTAGTTGGCACGTATGATTTATTTAGGGCAGAAATTACTTATGATGGTAAACCCAAGGAAGTGCTTGAACCTCCTACGGCTTCGGGAACGATGAGAATTACCTCAAATCAAAAAATTACCCAGGATCTTGAAGTATATGGGGTTTCTGTGACTCTCACAGGGACCTTTGAAATTCGCCCAGATGAAAGAATTATGTTGATAGATAATGACGGATCAGATTTAATCTCTGAAGCGACCTACACATGGAATGGAAAAATATTAACAACAACCTTAGATGCAGGTCCCTTTATTGAAAAGGACTTTTGGCGTAAAGAATAAAGTTAGTAATTGTGTGCAAGTGAACTTTTAGTCAGTTAATAAATGTTATGATTTGAATGGAGGTTTGCTATACCTAAAATTCATTACGATTATCTTGGGGCAGTAGCTCAGTTGGGAGAGTGCATCCCTCGCACGGATGAGGCCACGGGTTCGAATCCCGTCTGCTCCATTTTCTTATACTTTCCGGAGAGATGCAGGAGTTGGTTGAACTGGCATGACTGGAAATCATGTGTGCTGTTTTGCAGTACCGTGGGTTCGAATCCGTAACGTCGGTTTCGACAACCCAAATTAGACGCAGCTAAACCGGCGTGTCTCATATCTGATGAATAACTTTAACGACTTGGTTATGCTAGGTGGGGAGGTAGCGGTGCCCTGTATCTGCAAACCGCTAAAGCAGAACTGAATTCCCAGTATGCGGCCTGTCTTTGTGGGGACTGTCCCATGCACGTAGCGTTGATGGCTGGGTCTTGAGCAACGAGAGCTTGTTGAACCCCGTCAGGTCTGGAAGGAAGCAGCGGCAGATAAGTCTTCTCGTGTGACGCAAGGTAGCTTGGCTTGAGCCAACGACATGGGCAACGCCCGGAGAGGCTTGTCAACCCTGGGTGCATAGCCATTATACCGTTTCTAATTGATCGCCTTTCATTAACAAAAAACGCGTTTAATGTGAATGTCGGACGCACATTTACCAAGCGCAATTCATTGTGCCTCGGACATTCTTCGCTTGAGAGTGAACATACAAATCTCATAATGAAATCTTATTTTTTAGAAATGGTATTATATAGGCATTAATGTGTTAGGTATATTGTGTAAGTAGCTCGCACACCGTGAAACCTAACATTCAAAATATAAAAGTTGGGTTTCGCTGCGCTCTACCCAACCTATAGGCTATCTGTGAGTGATATGAACAAAGTACTACATTTGCCTGTCTGAAGGTTTCAAGCATGTCTTATGAAGTTTTCGCACAAAAATGGCGACCTCAGTACTTCCGTGATGTTGTTGGACAAGCGCACGTGACCGCTACGTTACAGAACCAAATCCGGTCCGAGCGTCTCGGTCATGCATATCTTTTTTGGGGGCCAAGAGGTACCGGTAAAACAACAGTCGCTCGCCTCTTTGCGAAAGCAGTAAACTGTCTGAACCCTATACAAGAAACCGAATTTGAGCAGGTAATTACCGGAGAACCGTGTAATGCATGCAACGCTTGTAAAGAGATTACACAAGGCTCATCCTTTGATGTTATAGAGATGGACGCCGCTTCTAATCGCGGAATTGACACAATCCGCGACCTTCGCGAGAACGTCAAACTTTCTCCCGCAGCCTATAAATATAAAATTTATATTATTGATGAAGTTCACATGCTGACAACAGAAGGCTTCAATGCACTACTCAAAACGCTTGAAGAACCACCGCCGCATGTTATCTTTATCATGGCAACTACCGAACACACCCAAATCCCAAAAACCATCATCTCCCGTTGTCAAGACTTTGACTTTCGTTATCTAATCCCCGAACAGATAATTTCCCGCTTACAACTTATTGCCGATGATGAAGAAATTTCTGCTGACAGTGAAGTTCTGTCGCTCATCGCACGCCAATCCGAAGGATGTCTCCGTGATGCTGAAAATCTTCTTGAACGCTTAGTCACATCTGCTGGGAAAGAATTGACACTTACTAATGTTGAAGAGACACTCGGACTCGGTTCAAATTTACTTCTTCACGAACTTACGGAGGCAATCGAAGGACGTAATCTCGCTGCAGGACTCGCTACATTAAACAAATTATCCAAACAAGGAATGGATTTAGCACAATGCCTTCATCAACTCATCGCATACTTTCGCGACCTGCGTCTACTCGCTATTGACAATCAGCTTGATGAACTTATTCAGAGTCCAAAATCTGAACTATCCGAACTAAAGGAAAAAGCACAACAAATTTCAGTAGATCGACTATCACGAATTATCAAAATTCTGATGCATACCAACCGTGAAATCAAAGAATACGGTTATGCCCAATTGCAACTTGAAAGTGCGCTAATTCAAATTAACGCTATAAATGAAACCATACAACTTGACGAAATTATCAAAAAACTTATCGCCATAGAACAGAAAATGGATAGTTCCGAATCAGAACCGACACCAAATCCCAAGCTTCCCGACACCCGCAGCAGTAAAACTTCTGACCCAACCTTTGAAGTAGATAGTTCAACCCGGCGCTTACAAGAATCGGCAACCTCCTCTCAAACACTTCCAAAACCTACCTCAGAAAACAGTGAATCAGTTTCAAATTCGGATCAATCCGATCAAACAGTGGTTCGCAGTTTAGACGAATTGCCTGCTATATGGGAAGAGGTGAAATCAAAACTGCCACGAATGTTGGCACGCGGGCTCTTTGAGAATGCTGTTCCAACAGTAGATACAGAAGGACGAATTACAATCGCTTGTCCACCTAAAATGTTTTTTTTGGCAGATGATGAAGCAAAGAAAAATATTACGAATACTTTTAGAGAGGTTTTAGGGCAGCCGGTTCACATTGAACTTATTAGAGAGGAAGTGGTCGCACAACCGGAGGAAACCGCTGAATCGTCGGAGAAAGAAGTAAAAACAACGCCTATGATGCGTAGACAACAAGCCGAAGAAGACGAACAGATCAGAAACGTGCTTGATTTATTTGATGCAAGAATTTTAGAAACTCAATAAGGAGATATTCCAGTTCTGTTTTGAGAACTGGAGCCAGTTACCATTATGAAAATGAATGACTTGATGAAGCAGGCGCAGCAGATGCAAAAGCGCATGCTCGAAATCCGAGAAGAACTCGCGAACCAGACTATTGAAGCAACCGTCGGAGGCGGCATGGTCACAGCAGTTGTCAATGGGCAGCAAGAACTCGTTTCACTTCGCATTACACCAGAGGTTGTTGACCCAGATGACACCGAAATGCTTGAAGATTTAGTTGTGGCAGCTGTGAATGAGGCATTGCAACAATCACAAGAAATGATGTCTGAGGAGATGAGTAAACTAACCGGCGGTTTCAAAATTCCCGGACTTCCGTAACGGCAATAGGCAAAAACATGCAAGGTTATCCACAACCGTTGGAGCGGCTTATCATGCAGCTTCAGAAACTTCCTACGGTTGGCCCCAAAACCGCACAACGTTTAGCTTTCTTTATGCTAACATTGCCGGATATTGAGACCAACCAAATCGCTGAAGCGATCTTGGAAGTTAAAGAAAACTTGTCAGATTGCAAGATATGTGGTACTATCACTGACATAAACCCGTGTCATATCTGTTCAAATCCGAGACGTGACCCACAGATTATCTGTGTTGTTGAACAACCGGACGATCTATGGGCAATAGAACGGACTGAAAGTCACAAGGGGCTTTATCATGTTCTCGGGGGCGTATTGTCCCCATTAGATGGCGTTGGACCTGATTCTCTGCGAATAGATTCTCTTTTTAACCGTGTTCATAATGGTGCAGTCAAAGAGGTTATCCTCGCTACCAATTGGGACACAGAGGGACAAGCTACAGCACTCTATCTTACCCAACATCTTGAACAGTTTCAAGTGAGCGTTACCCGAATCGCTTATGGTATTCCTGTTGGTGGAGATTTAGAATATATTGACGAAGTGACCTTAGCGAAGGCTTTGGAAGGTAGGCGCGCAGTGTAAGAATATTTTATATAGGATTTACACTTTGCTCGTTTCAGTTTGTAGGTTGGGTAGAGCGAACGCGAAACCCAACTTTGTCATTCTGTTGTTAGGTAGGCGCGTTTACAGAACGCCTACCTTTGGGAATAAATCGGGCTTACAAGTTAATTTGGTATTATACCAATTCTAATAAATAAAATACCATTACGAAGATTCTATGAGGTTTTGAAACTCATCTTATGTTGAATGTCCGAGGCGCAATGAATTGCGCGACTACAAACGCGTTTTTTGTAATGGGAAGTTATAATGCAGAAATGGTATTATATCCTGTAGACATACTTTAGTAAACGCGACGATCAAGTGAATCGTTAATGGTAAACCTATAATGATTTAACCGACAACCTATTTATTGCAAGCGCGTAGTCAATGAAAACCATCCAATTAACTATCCTCGTTTTGATTCTATGTTCTGGCATATTCACTTGGGCGTGTGCAGAACCAAAGAGTCCGTCATCGCAGAAGACGCCTTTGCCCTTTGACAGCAACCGCGCCTTTGATCTCTTAAAAAAGCAGTGTGAATTCGGACCGCGACCGCCGGATTCTGATGCTCATCAGAAAACCAGAGACTACCTTCTCACGGAACTGAAAAAATACACTGATACTGTAACCCTTCAACCCTACACATCTGATGTAGACACGATTGACGATCCCCCCCAACGCAAAACGCTCCACATGAACAACATTATCGCTGAATTCGGCAGTAGCCATAGTGAGACACTCCTACTCGCGGCACATTGGGATACACGTCCATGTGCTGATAGAGACCCGAACACTGATAATCAGCGCGAACCCATTCTCGGCGCAAATGATGGGGCATCAGGTGTGGCAGTTTTGCTTGAAATTGCACGGATTTTAAAAGAAACACCGCCACCACGCAGAGTCATCATTATTTTGTTTGATGGCGAAGATTACGGAAAAACAGTAGATCAAATGTTCCTCGGCTCCCGCTACTTCGCAAAAAACATGGGAAAATGGAAACCCGACTACGGCATCCTCTTGGATATGATTGGCGACAAGGATTTACAGATACCGATAGAACGATACTCTTGGGAGGCAAACCCTGAATTTGCAGCTGCTATCTGGCAGCGGGCAGAGAATCTCGGTTTAGCACCTTTTAAACGCAAATTAGGTCCGGCAGTTATGGATGATCATGTTCCGTTAATTAAAGCAGGCATACCGATGGTTAATATAATTGACTTTGATTATCCGCACTGGCATACGCTTGAAGATACAGTGGACAAATGTAGTCCAAAAAGTTTAGAGGTGGTAGGAAAACTTGTTGTTAACATTATTTATGAAGGAATCTAACATGTATAGTGAATTTAAACCTTTTACATTTCCATAGATTAGTGGCGTTTGTAGTCGCGCAATTTATTGCGCCTCTTGCATTAGTCTGTCGGTTGGGTAGAGCGAACGCGAAACCCATAGGTGTTAATTTAAGCACACAATTACCAGATTGCCTCTTGTGGGAGGGCTTTATAAGCCCGATATATTGATTTCTCACAGTTAAATACCTCTCATAGAGAAGAAATCGGGGTTACAAGTCCGCAGCATGCCAAACGCGCATGCTGCGTTGATTTGGACAAATCATGTAGAATGCCATGCGCGCATTCTACCAAGCGCATTTGGCGGCGTTGATTCACTCCCACAAGAGGGTATATCCTTAAATTGGCGCCTATGGGTAGAGCGAACGCGAAACCCAACATGTAACATGTATACTTGAAAGACAGCAGCCTCAGTGGAGCGACAGGTGTATAGAACGCTCAGTGAAAACCCCTCCTACAAAGGAGGCAGATAATGAATACATATCACAAAAAATACGATGTCATTGTTGTAGGAGCAGGCCATGCCGGATGTGAAGCGGCACTTGCTGCTGCGCGCATGGGATGCGAAACGCTCATCGTAACCATCAATCTGGATACTATCGCCAAGATGTCTTGCAACCCCGCTATAGGTGGACTCGCTAAGGGACATCTCGTAAAAGAGATAGACGCGCTGGGTGGAGAGATGGCAAAGAACATTGACAAAACAGGCATCCAATTTCGCCGCTTGAACACCAAAAAAGGACCGGCGGTGCGGTCCAGTCGCGCACAAGCAGACAAAAAGGCATACCAAGATGAGATGAAACGTGTGCTGGAAAAGCAAGAACATCTTGACATCAAACAGGTATTGGTAGAAGAATTGCTCGTCGAAAATGGAAGGTGTATTGGGATTAAGAGCCAAACACAGACCGCTTATTATGCAGATGCTGTTATTCTGACGACAGGCACTTTCCTTAGAGGACTAATTCACATCGGAGATGTGTCGTATAGTGCTGGCAGGGCTGGTGAATCCTCTGCTGAAAAACTATCTGAGAGTTTTCTGAATCTCGGCTTTGAGATTGGCAGACTCAAAACTGGCACACCACCTCGCGTCAACGCACACTCAATTGACATTAGTCAGATGGAAATTCAACCAGGGGACGAAGACCCACTGCCATTCTCATTTTCCACAAAACAGATTACGCAGCCACAAGTCCCATGTTACCTTACCTATACCAATGAAAAAACACACGATGTAATTAAAGAAAATCTTCACCGATCAGCGATGTACAGTGGTCGTATAGTTGGCATCGGCCCCCGCTATTGCCCCTCAATTGAAGACAAAGTTGTCCGTTTTGCCGAAAAGACAGAACATCAGGTCTTTGTGGAACCAGAAGGATTAGATACCGATGAGATTTACCTTAACGGTATCTCCGCGAGTTTACCTGAAGATGTGCAGGTAGAAATGGTGCATAGCATCAAAGGTTTAGAGAATGCCGAGATTATGCGCTTCGGATACGCCGTTGAATATGACTTTGCTCCTGCCACTCAACTTCAACCAACACTTGAAACAAAAACGGTTCCTGGACTCTATTTTGCTGGACAACTCAACGGCACGACCGGTTATGAAGAAGCCGCCGCACAAGGACTGATGGCAGGAATCAATGCTGCTTTGAAAGTGAAAGGCGAAGAACCGCTCATTCTTGATAGAGCCCAAGCATACATCGCTGTCCTCATTGACGATTTGGTCACGTTAGACATCCGTGAACCTTACCGTATGTTCACATCGCGTGCAGAATATAGGTTGGCGTTACGAGAGGATAATGCGGATCTACGACTCACCGAAATCGGCAAACAAATTGGACTCGTTGATGATGACACATACAACAGATTCCAAGAGAAAGCATCATTTATTCAGACAGAACTGAAACGTTTAGACGAAACGCGTTTAATACCAAACGCAGCCACTATTGACCGTTTGGCAGATATCGTCCAAACAGGTGAACTAAAACAACCTACGTTATTAGCAGATCTACTCAAACGTCCTGAACTCCGTTATGAGCACATAGCGCGTTTAGCACCACCGGACGAAGAACTACCGCCATCAGTCAGAGAACAAGTAGAAATCCAGATTAAATATGATGGCTATATCCAACGGCAACAACGACAAATTCACCAATTCAAAAAATTAGAAAATCTTCGTATTCCGGATACGTTCAACTATGTGGATGTGCGCGGACTAAAAACTGAAGCGCGTGAGAAACTTGAAAAAATTCGTCCTGCCTCTATAGGGCAAGCTTCGCGTCTGCCTGGTGTTTCACCGGCAGACATCTCTATTTTAATGGTCATGCTACATCAGCAAAACCGATAGTTTGACACAGTGGAGGTATTTGCACACTGAATTAGAATAATTGCCAAGAGAAATATGGAAACAAAATTCCGTCATCAACTTGAAGCGGAATTCAATCGGTACGGTTTTTTCCTCACACCGGAGCAGACAGAACAGTTGACAGTATATCGCTCCGAATTGAAACGGTGGAATACGCATATTAATCTAACGGCACTTCAAGATGACGTTGAGATAATCCAAAAACACTTTCTCGATTCTGTAAGTGTTCTTGAACATTGTGCTATTGAAGGTGGGAATACTGTTATTGACATTGGAACCGGTGCCGGATTTCCCGGGGTTGTACTTAAAATCTATATCCCCAATATCCGATTAACGCTTGTTGAAGCCTCCCATAAGAAGGTGGCTTTCCTTAAGTATCTAATTTCGCAATTGGGGTTGGATTCATCAATTCAGGTTATTGCGAAACGCGCTGAAACTTGCGCTGAAAGTGATCAGTTTGTGAATGCTTACGATTGGGTTTTGACGCGATACGTCGCCTCACTGGCAAAGTCAGCCGTATACTGTTTGCCGTTACTGAATACTACAGGTAGGTGGATAGCCTATAAATCTAATGAGAAGGATGTTGAAATCCACGAAAGCAAGAAAGTACTACAGCAACTTGGGGGAGAAATTGAAAGGGTGCATAATAGTCGGATTGCACAGCTAAATCGTTGCTATCTTGTTGTGCGTCGCGATGATAGAGGAACTTAAGAAGTTCAACGATTTCCTCATTGTCGTAGTTGGGCACATGAAGTGATTGGATTTGTCCGGCAATAGCAGCGCACCAGTGAAGGAGTTTTATGTAATGTTTGATATTACAACGGACGCGCAAAATACAGCAATCGTCCACGTTCAAGGAAAAATTATTGGCAATACAGTTGTACAGTTTCGCACCGAAATCGAACAGCAGCTGCAAAATGGGAACAACAAATTGATAATTGATTTAAAAAACGTCCCACTCCTTGACAGCACTGCACTTGGTGTCATAATTGTGACATTGCAGATTTTGCAACGATCAGGTGGGAAATTGGTGCTGCTAAATCCACAGAAAGCAGTTACCAGTATATTGGAGGTTACGCGTCTTACGTCAATTTTAGAGGTGTATGAAACTGAAGAAGCCGCGCTCAACGCTTTTTCGTAGGTTTAATAGATTGTAGTGCAATCCAAAATATGTATACAACAATCCCTTATAACTGCGCTGGCGATAGTGTTGGAGTAAGTATAGACTATAATACAGATATTACATTCAATAATGCGGCATAAGTTCTCAGCAGGAGCAAAGAAGCCTACCTCTATAGGAGAACAGAGATGAAAGACAAAAAACCTGCGATGCGTTCCCGGTTTAAGATGGGGCTGCGCAGTCAACAAGTTATTCTGTTTCTAATGGTTTCGCTCACACCGTTATTAGTTGTTTCACTGGCTATCAAGATATTGGGTGGAAACACTTTAAAAAGCAGCGTTGGCGAAGGGTTAGTCTTACTTGCACAAGAAAAACTTTACCGAGTAGATCGCGCTATTTCAGAGAAAATACTGAAAATCCGTATGGAACTACCGAATATTCAAGAAACAGTTAGCAAATCTAACAATGCAAAAGAGAATTATGATGTGTTTTTTGAAGTGTGGAGTAGTTTAAACAATAGTATTAGTGTTCAGTTAATAAAAACTTATGCTGGTAGCGGTTATAGAAGACGCAGCTATAGAAATAGAAGTGAGTTGACAATCGCAAATGTTGATGGATATGTCCTTTACTCAGATGACCAACAATTAAATTTTGATCCAAGAAAAGGACTACCTAATAAGGTTAATGACCAAGATTGGTGGATGAATGCTAGTAGCAACGAATTAGGTTCTGAGCACGCCAAAGATGTTACCTATGATGAAGAACGGAACATGCATCGGCTTTCAGTAGCACTTCCAATCCGAAAAAGAAACCCAAGACCTTCTTCAAACACTGAAAGGAATGTTGTTGGCGTACTCAGGGTTGTACTCTATTTGCCAGAGTTATCCAGTGTTGTGGAATTATTGCCAGATATGGAAAAAGCACATACGATTCTAACGAATCAATCTGGAAAAATTATTACTGTCTCATCACAAAGCGACTACAAAATGGGTGATACAATATTAACAGAACATGCTGTAGCAAGAGCAATTATTGAGGCAAAAAAAGAAACTAAAGGCAAATACCACGGCTATGAGGCAGAAGGCGAAACGGATCGTTTCAGTGAATCCCGTGTCTATGGATGGGCAAGGACCCGACCGATGAGACGGCAACCGTGGAAAAAACACCAAAATTTCGCTAACTGGATTGTTTTCGTTTCATATCCAAGCTCCGAGGCTTATGCGGGGGTTGCTAAACTGAACCAGTATGTCTTGTGGGTTACCATTCTATCATGTGTCATTGTTATACCTGTCGCGTATCTGGTAGCAAAGCGGATTTCCCGACCCGTCATGCAGCTGGCACAAGCGGCGAAACGCATCGGGCAAGAAGCGAAAGAAGTTGTCCAAGAGGAATCTGATCAAGTCCGTAAACAGATAGCAAATATGCAATGGTATCAAAATGTAGAATCTGAGGTGATTTCTGTAGACAGCAAAAATGAAGTCGGAATATTGGCTAAAGAATTCAACGACATGCACCGTAACCTAAAAATTGCTGTCGAAAAACTCATCAGTGCCGAACAACAGATGACGACTATCGTTGATTGCCTCGGTGAAGGACTTATTGTTGTTGATACACGCGATCGTATCCTATATTTTAACCCCGCTGCCAAGCACCTGCTCAACTTCAATGAGACATCACAGTTTCCTGATCGTTTCACCGAGTTGTTGCGTATCACTAACCTAACTGTTTTAGCAAATACGCAAGGACAGGAAGCGCGAGCAACAGTTGAAATCAACTTAGATCAGGAAGGTGAAAATCGTATCCTCCGTGTTGTGACAAGCCAATTTTCTGCGGTTAGCACAACCACTAACGGCGGTAGTCCGTCTGATGAAAATACGGATATGGCTGGAATGGTCTATGTCTTTGACGATATAACGCGTGAACATGAAATTGATAAGATGAAATCTGATTTTGTTGCTCTTGTCTCACATGAACTGCGTACGCCATTAACTTCAATCATCGGATTTATCTCGCTGATATTGGATGGAAAAGCTGGCCCTCTTAACAAAGTCCAACAACAGAGTTTGACCCGTGCACATCGCCAGTCGAAGCGCCTCGCCACAATGATTAATGATCTGCTTGATATTTCCCGTATCGAAGCGGGACGTATTGTAATGAAGCTTGAGCCGGTGGACCTCGCTGAAATTGCTCAGCAACGTATTGAGGAGCTTAAACCACAAGCCGATGAGAAGACAATCAACTTAGAGCTGAACGTTCAACCCGATTTACCCGATCTAACTGGAGATGCGGAACATCTCGGTCAAATTCTAACAAATCTGATTGGGAATGCAATAAAATTCACGCCGTCAAACGGCGAAGTAAACGTGAAAATGTTCCGCAAGAATTGTCCTTTAGAAAAAGATGGTGTTATGGATAAAAACGATGGTATTCATGTTGAGGTGATAGACACCGGCCCTGGCATCTCTGCTCAGGACCGTGAGGACGTCTTTGACAAATTCCGACAACTTAGTAATGTCCAAACTCGGGAACAGGGCGGCACCGGTTTAGGTCTTCCAATCGCACGCGGATTCGTTGAGGCACATAAGGGGAAAATCTGGGTAGATGCAGGTGAAAATGACAAAGGTTGCAACTTCCAATTCTGGATTCCATTTTTATCATAAGAGACTCTGTTTTCTACAACGAAAATTATAAGTTATAGCGGATTCTACAATTAACTGGACATCTGAGCTGTCCGAGGGAACTCCGATTCCCGACTAACAGTGGTTTCGTCAAAAGCGTATTTGGCGTTGATCCCAAAATATGAACAATTGTGAAAAATAACAAAACTTTCACTTAACTGGCACAAGTCGTTATAAAAGGATTTACTAACCAAATTCTAAATTGCAAACTTAAGGCTAAAGATATGTCCGAAACAATTTTTGTCTCTCAAAATACACAAACAGCTGAAACCATTTTGGTAATTGATGACGATACTGATATTCTTGAACTCCTTAAAATGAGTTTGATTTCTGACGGATTCCAAGTCATAACCGCCAGTGACGGTATAAGTGGACTTGAACTTGCTAAAGCGGATCAACCAGACCTGATTCTTCTTGATGTTATGATGCCGCAGATGGATGGCCTACAAGTAATTGAGAAACTAAAATCAGATACTGAAACAAATGCAATTCCCGTCCTATGGTTGACAGCAAAATCACAAACTGTGGACAAATTACGCGGCTTAGAAATCGGTGGGGACGACTATATTACAAAACCTTTTGATTTGCGGGAGGTAACAGCTCGGATTAATGCCGTTTTAGGGAGAACACGACCTGTTAAATATATCAACCCATTAATCAATGCAATGGGGGAAAGTTTCAGTGAAGCAGGTGTTGCTGAACTCGGTTCGCATCTCCAAGCTGCTGCTGAAATTCAACTCAAGTTGCTTCCAGAGAAACCACCATTTTTCCCAGGTTATGACTTCGCTACAATGTTTCGAAGTTCAACCTCTGTTTCCGGAGACTTTTACGACTTTATTCCACTTAGCGACACACATCTCGCTATCGTATTGGGGGATGTAAAAGGACATGGAATTCCGGCAGCACTTTTAATGGTAATGATCCAGACAGCTTCACGCTTACTAAGTCATCAAGCAGACTGTCCCGCGATGATTTTAAAACACATTAATACCTTACTTTTTCACAACACAGACCTTGAACAATTTGCCACAATGGTATACGGTATATTAGAAATAGACACAGGAAAGTTTACTTATGCCAACGGTGGACACTGTCCACCAATCCATTTCATTACAGACTCAGGAAATCCCGAACAAGCCGAAAAAAGTAGGCATCAGGTAAAACTACTTGAAACCGGAGGTATGCTGATAGGGGCGTTTGATATCGCAACTTTTTCGTCAGAAACCTGTCTCTTATCTCCAGGAGATGTCCTTTTACTTTATACCGATGGGGTTACCGAAACAGAGGGGCAAATATCAAATAACTTCTATGGTGAAGACCGTTTGATTAACTGCTTCTCTAAAAACCTAACGCGATCCGCTGAATCACTTTGTGATGTCCTTCAAACGGACCTGATGGAATTTAGCGGAACTGCACAACTCAAGGATGACCGCGCCGTAGTTGTTCTTAAGCGCACTGATACTAAAAAAACGCCAACGTAGCAGCATCGCGCTAAACCTATTTGAATGATACAGCACGGAAATTTCATATCCGCAAGGAAGGAGCCTAACACGTGGGTGAGAAAAATCAATGGAGAATTTTCCTTTCTCTCCCAAGCACAATGCAGTTGATCTATTTAATTGACACTGTTATCAGCGATATTCTGAGAGAGATGAATTTCGATGAAGAAACACAGGAGCATGTGAACCTCGCTGTCATTGAGGCGGGGACAAACGCAATCAAGCACGGCAATAAAGAAGACATAAACAAGAACGCTACACTTGAGTTTCTTATTGAAGATGATAAACTCACGGTTGTCGTGACTGATGAAGGTCATGGGTTTGAACGCGAAGATGTTGCGAATCCGCTTGAACCAGAAAATTTGCTGAAAAGTAGTGGACGAGGTCTTTTCCTTATGGAAGCCTGCATGGATGAAGTAGTTTACGAGGCTGGGGGCACCATTGTCAAAATGGTTAAATATAAGCAAAGTCCGAATTTGTAGATCCTCCAAATTGCCACGTTGCGTGCTAAAGTCACAAACATTGCTCCAAAGGTAGTACCTTGACCAATACCATGAGTGCCACTTAGCGTTGATTAGGTTGTGCTTTCAGGAAGACAAAATTCAAAGAAAGGAGGCTTTATGCAAATTAACCTGCGACATAAAGGAAACGTTATTATTTTAGATATTGAGGGAAACCTTGTTGGACCTAATACAATTGCACTGAAAAACATTATTGATGACCAAATTCGAGCAGCGAGTGGTGACCCCGTGTTTATGATTTTAAATATGGAACGTGTACAAATGATGGATAGTTCCGGGTTAGGTGTGATTGTTGCTGCTTATGCCTCTGTCAGACGCAATAATGGCAGAGTAGTTCTCCTAAATATAGGCGGAAACATCAGAAGCCTCATCATTATGGCGAAACTGGTGACAATATTTGACCGATATGACACAGAAGCGGAAGCAATTGCAAGCTTTCTCTAATTACTTACTTCTTGTTATAACCCAAGTTGCTACCTTGTAGCACAAACTTTTAGTTTGTGCTACGATATTTCGCGAATAATGAACTTTTCTGCTTAAAACGGCATCTGTCTATCTAAAATCTTGTGCGTGGCAACTTAGGTTTGTTATAGTAAAGCATAAAAATCTGTAGACACCCACCTATAAATGCGCCGACCAAGGTGTATCATTAATTGTAAAATTTATCATATATGGAACTGAATATGGAAACTACGCGAAACTCCGAATTAACAGAGGAAAGCATCAGTTTATGGCAGAAATGCACAGCGTGCAGTGAGGTGTCTTTCCGAGGGGAATTAGAACGAAATGGTTTTATCTGTCCGAAGTGTAAGGAACTATTTCCGTTGTCGATTGAAAACAGATTGAAACTCCTTAGCGGTGACGACGATTTTCCTGATATTACGGATACGCTTGCAAGTGAGACTGTTAACACTACGAATGATGTTCTTGTTACGGAGGAAAACATTGCCGGATATCCGATCAGTCTGTTTATTCTGGATCCTGATTCTGCCGTACTAAAACAACATTTGACGGTGTTTTCTGAAGCAATTGCAGATGCGTTGGAGAAATCAATACCTTTGCTTTCTGTTTTCACCGCTAATCCGACTGCTGCAGAAATCTCCTTTTCTGAAATTGTACCGCTACTACTACATTTAGAGCAATTAGCACAAAATTCACTTCCACACCTGACAATTTTGACTGAAACAGGGACAGGACAGCTTAAATCACATCTGCCAGTTGGTGAAATAGTTATTGCAGAGTGTGCACCGCTATCGGAAAACACACCTCGATCCTATCCGCAACCAGCATTACATGCCCCAGAAGAACAACTCCTACCTGAAAAGAATCGTGAACTAAACCCAAGCCCTCCAGACATTAGTGTAGACTGCTATATTCAGCGTTCGGAGTTACACACGGTGTTAGGCCGATTACTAAAGTTTTTTACTACTTCCCCAACAATTGAAACATAGCCGCACATCATAGAATCCACCTACAGATAATATAAGGTGAACCAATGGAGAGAATCGGATGAAACAGGGAAAACCTATTTCAAGTAATAGATTGGCACAGGAATTTAACAAACGCTTCGGACATCCACCGGAATTCAGCGTATCCGCCCCAGGAAGGGTTAACCTTATCGGTGAGCATACAGATTACAATGAAGGTTTTGTGTTTCCTGTTGCAATTGATAAATATCTCCACATCGCAGGCAGCAAGCGCTCTGACCGCGAAGTGCACCTCCACGCCTTAGATATGAACGAGGCTTGTGTCTTCAGTTTAGAAGCAATTGAGGACACAAAGACACCTCTGTGGGGTAATTATCTGAGGGGTGTTGCATACTTATTACAAGAACAAGTTCTACGGAAAATTGATCACACACTAAATGGCATGTCTGCCGTAATTACTGGAAATGTCCCGATTAGTGCTGGACTCAGCTCTTCTGCTGCGCTTGAAGTTGCTTCAGCACTCGCTTTTTTAGGGGCATGTGGCTTAGAAATAGCAAACACAGCTATAAATTCTAATAGCGAGATTGAATTGATTGAACTCCCACCGATGGAATTAGCGGCACTATGTCAGCGTGCAGAAAATGAATTTGCTGGTGTCAACTGTGGCATCATGGACCAATCTATCTCGTTATTAGGAAAAGCAGACCACGCACTGTTTTTAGATTGCCGTTCTCTTGAATACAAGCAGGTCCCGCTCAACTTATCGGATATTCTAATCGTAATCTGTAACACTAACGTCAAACGTGAACTTGCTTCATCAGAGTATAATAAGCGACGTGCTGAATGTGAAAAGGGGGTTGAGATTCTTCAACGCTGGCTACCTTCTATCACCTCACTACGAGATGTAACATTGGAAAATTTCAAAAAATATGAAGCAGAACTACCCCAGATAACACAAAAAAGGTGTAGGTATGTCGTTGAGGAGAACGCTCGAGTGCAAAATGCTGTATCTGCCCTTGTAGCAAAAGATATAGATACCTTCGGCGCCCTGATGAATGCTTCGCATGAAGGTTTACGCGACGCTTATGAAGTCAGCTGTGACGAATTAAATGTGTTAACTGAGATCGCGCAAAGTATTGATGGCGTCATTGGGGCAAGGATGACAGGGGCAGGCTTCGGAGGATGTACAGTGAATTTAGTCTACAGCAATGCTGTGGAGGAGTTTCAGAACCGGGTGATGAAAGAATATACACAACTTACCAGCATTGAACCTCACATCTATATATGTGACGTTGGCGACGGCGCACGTATAAATTGGAGTTCTCATAGTTAACCCAAGTTGCTACCTATATCGCGAATGCTCTTGTAGGAGGGGTTTCTAACCCCGATTTAGAAAAGAAAGCATAAG
>JAGWBU010000075.1:17231-30742 GCA_021295735.1 Candidatus Poribacteria bacterium
AAATCGTAGGGGCGGGTCTCTGTGCCCGCCCGTGTTCTCGGCAGTGAAAACAATACAAAACTCGTTAATTTGGTATTAGGTATAGTTAGGAGGCTATTGGCAGTCAGCGAACTGAACCGAAGGGTAGTTTCCAGAAGCCGAAACGAATACTAACAGCCAATTAAAAATGAAATATAGCATAGGAATTGATCTCGGTGGAACTGACATCAAAGCAGGATTGTTAGCAGCAAATGGTAAACTTTCGTGCCGTACGGTCGTTTCTACTCGTGTAAGTGAAGGCGCAAAAGCTATAGCGGCACGCATCGCTCAAACGATCCATCAAGTTATTGAGACAGCAGACGCAGAATCGCACCCGCGTGAAGAAGAAAAAAAAGAAATTGTAGGTATCGGTTTAGGCGCACCAGGGCTTATCATCGCCGATAGTGGTATTATACACTTTTCACCAAATTTCCCTGGATGGAGTGATATCCCGCTACTGGATTATGTCACTGCCGAACTTGACGATTTAAATCTACCGCTCTATATTGATAACGATGTAAATGTGATGGTATTAGGTGAACTGCACCACGGTGCTGGCGTTGGATATGAAAACGTCGTAGGGCTTACACTCGGAACAGGTGTCGGTGGCGGTGTCGTCATCAACAGAAAAGTCTACCACGGCAGCTGGAATACAGCAGGTGAATTGGGACACACAGTTGTGCAACCGAATGGTCGTAAGTGTGGTTGCGGTAACCACGGTTGTCTTGAGGCGTACGCGGGTGCAAGACATATTGTAGAGCGCGCACAACAACAGATTGCAAGCGGTAGGAAAACTTGTCTGAATCCTGAAAGATTGACTCCAAAACAAATAGCAGAAGCAGCAACTGCAGGAGATGAACTTGCATTTGATATTTTTTCAGAAACAGGAAGATATATCGGAATAGCGTTAACATCTATAGCACATATTCTTAACCCTCAGATCGCTATCATCGGTGGTGGAATTGCCGCTGCAGGAGAGAACCTACTCTTTCAACATATTCGTGGAGAATTCACAGCACGAACGATGGACATCCCCGGAGGCATGGAAATTGTCCCCGCGAAATTGGGAAACAACGCTGGACTCGTTGGTGCAGCAATGCTGGTATATAACAACTGATAAAGGACAAAGAAAGGAACACGTTTAAATGAGGTTTTTCGTAAATTCGACAAATACCACACAGAATTCATCTTTGATTTGGACGCGACCATTTCAAATCTTGGTTATGTTAATTTTGTCTGTATCTTTGGTTGGATGTGCAAAGATACGAGATGTGGCAACTGATATATTCCGACCAGAGCGGATAGTTCCAGTTTTTGATCCGGATGCGACAATTACGCCACAAACCGGCACCGTAATTTATATGAAAAACGGTATCGTTGCAATGGCAGTTCCGCTCCACGATCTGAAAAATGTTGATGCGTTCGGCATTCTTATTTACAATCGAACAAACCATTGGATCAGCTATAAAAAAGAAGATTGTCAGATGCTTGACCAATCCGGAAACATTGTAAAACAGTTAGACAAGTCACAACAATCATTCCATCTAAAAAGAAATTATAAACCAAAGTTACCTCCTGAATTTGCAGCAGATGTTTTCCGATATGACAAGACTATTCGTGTACAAGGGGGTCAGATTGTTCTGCCAACTGACGATTACAAGAAAACGAACATTATGCCGAAAAACCGGTCGCTATTCTTTATCTATTTTCCAAAACGCAGCACAAAATCTACGAATTTGCGGATTATTATACCCAGGGTGAAAAGCGAATTCAATGATCAGCAAACGACATTTGTTTTCAAATTTAAAGTGCAGCGAGGTTAATGTAGAATTAGTCTTATCAGTAAAGTTTTCAAGAGAGTGCTTTTTGATTTCTTTACGTTTTGCTATCAAGAGTGCTTTGATGAAGTTACGCCGCTGCAGATCTATTCTTATCTGGGTTTCTCTCCTATGCTATTTAGGTTGTGCTGTGCCTGAACCGGATGGTAAAAGCACGTTCCATCCTCAGATATCTTCCCATGTAGATATTGTCCCTTCAATTCGTGAGCGGGAAGCGCCTTCAATTTTGGGTGTCAGTTATGTCAAAACAATCGGCAGAACGGGGCAAGGTGCTGGCGAATTTCTGATGCCTATGGGTTTAGTTATTGATGCCTATGGGCAACTGTACGTGGCAGATGCAGGGAACAATCGGGTGCAAGTTATTGATAATGATGGACACTTCATTGCCGAATTCGGAAGCTTTGGATGGCGTGAAGGTGAGTTTGACTTTCCTAATGATGTGGCACTTAGTTTAGACACCCTCTACGTTGCAGATACAGGCAATAACAGAGTCCAATATTGTAATTTGGTGCATCGAATTTTCTATCCGCTTACAACCGCTTCAGAAGACCTTAAGTTTGATGCCCCCGAAGGAATCAGTATTGGTCGAAATGGGGAAGTTTTTGTGGTTGACACCCTCAATCATCGCTGGGTCCAATTTAGTAGAAACCTCGCGCCTGTTTTCGCAATGGGAAGTTTCGGTAGCAGTCGAGAGCAGTTTTGGGATCCGACCGACCTCATTGTTAACCCGCACGGCACTGTATACGTAGTGGATACCGGGAACAATAGCATTAAAAGTTATGATTTCAGTGGGAATCCTATACGGACGTGGGGTGAGAAGGGTGCCGCACTCGGACAATTCCGTGAACCAAAGCGGCTTGCCATAGACTCTTGGAACTATCTCTACGTCACCGACAGCGGAAATCGGAGGATTCAGGTTTTTACGCCAGAAGGACAAGTTGTTATGGAATTTACTGCGGAAACGTTATTGACTCCTTGTGGTATCGCTATTTCACAGAGAGGACAGGTTTTTGTGAGTGACACGGACGCGGGGGATATAAAAGTTTTTCATGTAATATTCAAATCAGATGCAAAGAAAGCAGAATAAGAAAAATAGGAATGGATAGGTGCAAGAATGGAAAGGTAGAAGGATGGCAAGACATACAGAAATCCGACTTTCTACATTCCCATTTTTTTTCTGTCTTCTTTTCTTTTTTTGTTTGAATAGCGCAAACGCACAAACTGAACAGCAAAAGCAGAATCCCATCCTTAAATTTCCAACTTTTTCTGTTATTGAAAAGTCGGAAAACTTTCAATTGGGAGCAGGAAAAACGGAATGGACAGTCAAATATCCACCTGTTTTTTTCAATAGTGAACAGATAGCAGGTGATAACGGACAAAAACTCGTTCGTGGGAAAGATTACCAGATAAATTACACATCAGGTAAAATTACCCTTGATAAATCAGTTGCAGCACAAAAAGACGTAACATGGACGATAACCTACCGTTCGATTCCCTTCACTTTCCTAAAGATATATAAACGTGATCTGTTTGGAACACCATTTGACGAGGAATTAGATTCAACGCCAAGAAATGATATATCCCCTGATTTGGAAAGACAACCTACGGGCCCTGGCACATCTTCTTCTATCCCACCATCGCAATTAGAGTATTCTGGCAGTCGTACATTCGGTATTTCTGTCGGCAGCGGGCGATCATTATCGCAAAATCAGGAGTTCCGTATCAATGTCCGAGGTAACGTCTCAGAGAATATTGAGGTGCTTGCAATGCTCTCCGACCAAGATTTGCCTATTCAACCGGAGGGAATGACTGAGGATATTCAGGATATCAATCAAAAGTTAATTCGCATCACGCATCCTAATGTGACAGGCACTTTAGGCGATTTCGACGCCACCTTGGGACCATCTGAATTTATCTTTTTTCCACGTGCGCTTGAGGGAGTCAAGGTCGAAGGTGATTTTGACTGGGGAAAATTCCATCTCATTCCGAGCGCGCTTCCAAAGGGGCAGTCCACGAGCAAAGTAATTCGTGGTGAGGAAGGTCGCAGTGAATATCGGCTTGATGTAGATAACCAGTTCGTTATTGTCAAAGCAGGGAGTGAAATCGTTTGGCTGAACGGTGAAAAGATGCGGCGCGGTGAAAATAACGATTACATCATCCGTGAATACGGCGATCCAATTATTGAATTCAACAGCAAACATCTCATAACAAGCAACGACGTAATCCGCGTTGATTTTGAATACATTCCTGAAGACCTTGTATATCAACAAAATCTTTACGGCGTCAATAACGTTTTCAGGTTGCCCGGGGAATGGTTGTCACTCGGTGCTTCTTACGCTGTGGAAGCGGATTTGGACGATCCTGAGCAGGCTTTAGTCCTTTTTGATGACGATGATTTGGACGCACTCCGCCAAAATATGCTGGACCCAGATGGCGACGGTTTCCTCCTTACGCCGCCGCAGAAACATACGGTGTGGGGATTAGAGAGTCGTCTAAATTTTGCCGAACAGACATGGGTTGATGGAGAACTCGCTTTTAGCGCTGTTGATAAAAATACCTATTCTACCGTAGACAGGAAGGAGGCAAGTCAGGCTTGGAAACTAATTGGTTACACAAGTTGGGATTTTCCAACATGGTCTAACAAGCTGCGTCCCAAACTAATAGGAAGCCTTGATGTGCGGGCAATGGATGCAAATTTCTTGCCTGTTGGCGCGTCAAGTAGTAATAGAACTCGCGATCGCTACGGGACCCAATACGCGACAGAAGGGTTTGAGGACGCGTTTCTGTTTGACCCGAGTTCTATCTCGCAAGCGTCCGATGAGCAAACATTAAATCTTGACTTCAAATTGCTGCCGTCCCAATGGCTACGATTTGATTTGGGTGGCGGCAGGACAATTGAGGATGTTGTTGAAGGACAAACAACACGGCGTAATAATTTCAATTGGGGGGCAAATTTCGCGCCACGCTCAAGCAGAAGTTCAACTTTTTCTAATATGTCCTCGCAAGCTGAAAATTTATTCCGACCATCCGCGCAATATCAAAGTGGCGATGGACGGAGACCGAGTTCTGTGGAAAGCGATCTTTCGCGTAATTCGATTCTGGCAAAATTGCCGAATCTTCGTTGGAATGATTATCGCAGCACATCCCGCATAGAACCGGGCGAGGAGTCTGCAGGCACAGAAGAAAATATCCGAAAATCAAGGCAAGAGGGGAGTCTATCTTACCTTCTTTCTCCTTTTGAATTTGTTGGCACTTTTGATCGATTCGCCTCCATTGATGATTACACTGCTGCGCGCAACCGCAGACGTAACCGAACTTCTGGACGCGTCAACTTGGTTGACTTTAAATGGGCTTCCATTCATACAAGTTACGAACTTGAACAGGCTTTTGCTAAAAAACCTTTATTGACACTTGATGGCGAAACTTTAGGAATTTCTGATTGGATGCGGTCTACCACAGCACGCACATGGAAAGCCGGAGTCTTTTCACAGCAAGGACAATGGATAAATATGAAAACAAATCTCGCACGCCGCATGGTGAAGGCGCATTCTGAACGTGGCACAGATACAACAACACAATTAGCGGATGCAACAATCCAATTAACACCGTTCAGTCGTGCGATTGATGCTGAAATTACTTATGAATTGGATAAAAAACTGACAACACAACGTCGTGAAATCTACACCGATATTCATCCGCTCACTGGAAATAGAATCCAGCCCGGTGAAGGGTATTATGTCAGATTAGATGATTTGCGCTATGTAGAAGATCCGGAGGAAGGAACGTACATCAAAATTTACCAGAATGTAGGGGATAGACCGACAACAGCGGTTGATGCTGCATTTAGACTCCGTTTCCAACCCCGTCAGTTTTTTGCCCGCCGCGCCCGAAATCAACGCAATTCCACCAGAATAGATTTCATGGGGCGAGGTAATCTTCCCCCAACCACTAACACCGACAACCAAAAACCGACAACCAAAAACCGACAACCATTTACGTGGTTCTTAAATGCACTCAGAATCCAGACACGCCTATGGTTAACAGAGGAACAGGAAGCAGAAGATACTATATCCCTCTATCTACTCCAAAGCTTACAAGGTTCACAAACGCTTTTCGGACGCGTTAACCAACATCATCGGGTTGAATTTTCACCTTCACCTCTGTTCAGTTTTGAAGTCAATCTTAGGACTGGACGCACACTCAATCGACGGATTAACACACAAGAACGGCTGAGAAATCATAGAACGTGGGATGTTGCTTTCTCAGTAAATCCAACGCAACGTCTCTCAGTCGGTGCAAACTGGGAGCAACGCCGCGAAACAGAAAAATATAGCCAACTCAACTTTATAGACTTAGGAGGGGTTTCCAACCCCGATGGAACAGAAAAGGGAACGGTTACCGATCCTGATTTATTTTCATCAACACCCATCTCCGACCTCCGTCAATTTGAACAGATAACAGAATTAAAACTCCAGTATGAACTGAGTCGCTCGATACGATGGAGTGGTATCGGAGGATACAAACGCACAACTGACATAGAAAAACTTGACGAAGAGTCTACAGCAAAAACACGTACCTTTTCCTTTGAAAATCGCTTAACATATAGTATTTTCGGTAAGGGTCGTATTGATGTAAACCATACCCTCGGCTATGGTAAAAGCGATGGCGGTATCCCTTTCGCACAATACTATTTTTACGAAGGCATCAGCCATGAAGTGCGCGCCACTGCGGATTATAGGTTACGCAAATTTACCGATCTACTATTTAGACTCAATTACCGCCTTCTCTCAACAAAACAGCGCAAACCTGAACATCGCTTAGAGATGACTGTCAGCGCGGAACTTTAAGGTCAATTTGTACGTTGTAGACGTACTTTATAAGTCCAAACTTCTTCCTGTAGGAGCGACCTCCTGGTCGCGACTATCTTCTTGTAGGAGAAGTAGACATCTATTATGAGACACCGAATGCTAAACGCTAATGCATGTACGGCATTTGTCGCATTCAGCATTGATTTGGTTTATTCTTCAAAATTGTAATAAAGCATACCGTTGCTTTGCGTGCCTATATATAATGTCTCTCCATCAACAGCAAGAGAAGTTACATTGTCAGGTATCTCTGAAACAACCTTTTCCCAAGTCCCGCTTTCCAAGCGATAGATACCTGTCCCTTTAGTAACACCATAAAGCGTTGTACCGTCAACAGCCAAGTGTTCCATGACGAGATTGGTCCCCTCTGCATCGGTGACGGTACCCCAATGCCTTCCATCATCTGATGCAGCGACACCTGCGTCTGTCGCTACATATACCGTAGAACCTGCAAACACGATATCTTTGAAGGCGTGGATAGGCGTAGAAAACATAAAATTCAAAGGTATATCTTTCCAAGTATGTCCTGCGTCAAATGATTGCACAAGGTGCCCATCCCGTTTACCAAAATAGACAGTATTTCCTGAAACAGCAAGTTTAGTATCTTTCTTTGCCCTGTCTAAAGACAATTCAATGGTTTCTTCCTGTCCAGTATCGTGCCATTCAGTATCACCGGGTTTCCATCGGAAAAGTTTATAATTGTATTCCATATAGAATGTGTCACCACTGACAGCAAACGGACTACGCTGGGCGAGTCTAAAAAGTTTAAACCGATTTTCTTGATCTGTTTGTGTCAACTGTTTGAAAAGCTGGGTTGCGCCAGGAATCTCCTCTTGCATCTGTTCAAGGACCGATTTATCTGACACGTTAAATCGGTTATCTAATATTTCGTCTGACTTAATATATGATACCAGCGAGTCGAAGATAGGCATGCCTTGAATCGGCACAAGCATATTACCGTCTGTAGATACGCGATATATATGTGTTTTGCTTCTGTTAAAAGATCCGCCCCCCTTTGCGTAGAGAACACCGTCAGATTTGATTATATGCGTAATATCTGGTGGTTTTTCTCTATCGGGGTCCGCCATCGGAATTTCTATTTGAACAGCATTCCAAGACTTGCCTTTATCAGAAGTTTTTGCGATCCTTCCTTCATATCTCGCATAGAGCGTTGGAGGTGTGTCATGCCTTTTATCGTTCCTTCTATACGCGATTAAAGCCTCTATTTTGCTCTTATCCGTAGTGATATTAACCTTATTCCATGATTTACCACTATCTGTGGAACGATGCAGTCCGTTTCTCCCACTAACATAAAAAACACCTTCGTTTACTACTGCTGCCTTAAAGCTTATATCAGGATGGATTAAAGGATCTGGACCCGATAATTGTGGAGGCAGCCATGTGTTCCCACTATCAGGAGAGCACACCATACCATGTTCCATCGCCAGGAGTGTTTCACCAACAGCAAAAAGTTGAAGACGGGGCGGCAACCCATTTACCGGCCAAGCGTTTGTTGGCGTTATATCTTCCCATGAATCACCGAGGTCAGTTGATCGAAATATCCACCAACCCCGTTCTTGCCCTTGAAATACTTTACCAGAATCTAACACATCATCACTCGCCTCTGCCATAACATATAGTTTCTCTTCAGTTGCTGCAACTGAACGAATTTTTCCAACAGACACTGGAAATTCCAAACGTTGCCAGTTGTCATCGGTAAAGCGGTAGAGGGCATATCTTGTCCTTGCAAACAACGTGTTCTGTATATTGACAATTGAAGCAATGAATCTATCTATTTGACCGTTTATTGCCTTCCATGTCTTGCCAGAATCTTCAGAGCGAAAAACATCGTTACCTATGTAAAAAATGATATAAAAAGCCTGTTTTGTTAGTACCAATTCTACAGGATACCAACGATCTCTTGGCCATGAGTGAATTAAGTCCCACGTTTTGCCATCATCTTTTGAAGCGAAGAGGTCTGTAGACAGAATTAGATAGAGTGTATTGCCCCACTTTTTCATAACTGCCTCGCCTTCTTCATAGTCAGTATCCAGTAAGTTAGTATCAAAGATATGTCGCCATCCTTGCCCATCAGTTTCCAATTTATAGATATTCCTATCAGCAAAAGCGTAAACTTCGCCCTCTGGTGTTGCAAGCAAACTAATCACCTCGCTTCCTCTGATAGGTTCAGATTGAATCCACTGTTGTTTGGCGGCAGCAATATCTTCTCCTTCTGACTGTGCGGCAGCCAATAAAACCGCATCGGGTTTCTGACCATTATTATCAGTTTTATCGAATGCATTTGCCTTCACAAGTTGATTTCGTGTACTCGGTTTTACTTCAAGATTCAGGAAAATAGGTGCATCAACGAGTTCAACCATCCTTTCAGCATGAGCATCTAAACTATAAGGCTTCTGAAAGTGTGTTAAGTATTGACTGCCAATTCCAAGCATCAGCACAATCAAAATAGCACTTGCTGCAGCAATTGTCCACGGCACAAAGGGCTTGCTGCCAGAAGGCGCAGCGGGTTTAAGTCGTGCTACCTCGCGCATAATGTTGTCGGTTAGGTTAGGTGAAATTTGGAAGTTGCTAATTGCTTCTCGGATCATCGGTTCCTCCTTTTTCAAGCGGTTCCGCGCACGGCGGAGTCGACTTTTAATCGTGTTTGCGGATACACCTAAAAACTCGCCCATTTTTTCACACGTCATGTCACCGAAGTAGTGAAGTGTGATAACAGTGCGCTCACTCTCTGGCAATGTAGCGAGAAGCTTTTTAACAATTCTGCGTTGTGCCTCAACGGTTACCTTCGCTTCTTCTTCCGCAACATATCGGGAATACGCCTCTGGCTCTATCTTTTCACTATCTATTTCCTCTAATGATTCGGTCTGCATCTGCTTTTTTCGTAGCCAAGCTTGGCAGCAGCGTGTCGCGATCACATAAAGCCATCCAGCAAGACGATGCGGTTTTTTCAGAGTTGCGAGTTTTTGATATGCTTTCAGGAAGGTGTCTTGTGTAATTTCTTCAGCAATATGGAAATCACCTATTTTCCGCCAAGCGAGCGCATGAACCTGCTTTTGATATTTTTCAACAAGTGTAGAAAAAGCAGTTTCATCACCATCAAGGGTGCGATGGACCAAATCAATATCGTTGTTTTTCATAAGTCACCTTCTGATAAGCGAAAACTTTGAGCGTTTTCCCTGCGTTTAGTGAAAAGATTACATCCCTAACATTGTGCCTGTACTTTAAAAGACGCGGGTTAGGTGCAAAACGGGTGCATAACGCAAAAAAAATCCTAAGAGGGATGATCCGAGACTATGAAGTCCTATTTTACCAAATCAGGAGGGTTTGTCAAGATGTGGGTTGATTGGTAGGATATTTATAGTGAATTTTACAATTAATGACACATTATTGCACGGCGCGCTTACAAAGCGCGCCTACAAGTAAGGTTTGCAGTTATTATAGATTTTACTAACATTATTTTTTAAGATTAAAATGAAGCACTTCGTTGTATTCTGTGCCTACATATACCGTATTTCCATCTACAGCAAGAGAAGTTACGTTATCAGGCACCTCTGAGACAACCTGTTCCCACGTCCGGCTTTCCAAGCGATAAGCACCTGTGTTTTTGGTAACACCATAAAGTGTTGTGCCGTCAGTAGCTAAATGTTCCATGACGAGATTGGTCCCCTCTGCATCAGTGATGGTACGCCAAGTTCTCCCATCATCCGATGTAGTGACACCAGCATCTGTCGCTACATACACCGTAGAATCCGCAAATACGATCTCTTTGAAAGTTTTAAATGGAAACGGCAGCGCTGGCGTAAGATCAATCCAATTAGTTCCTCTATCAAACGATACGACGAGGTGTCCATCCCGTTTTCCAACGTAGACAGTATCCACTGAAACAGCAAGTTTGAGATTTTTTCTTGCCACGTCCATAGTCAATTCAATGGTTTCTTCCTGTCCGGTGTCGTACCATTCTGCCTCACCCGGTTTCCATCGGAAGAGTTTGAAATGATATTCCATATAGAATGTATCATCACTCACCGCAAAAGTCCCCTCAAACCCATGCTTAAGAAGGTCACTTAACCTCATGCGATCTCTATGATTCTGAGCATCTCCTTGTGCTAACTGTTTGAAGAATTGGGTTGCGCCAGAAAAGTTTTCTTGCAGATATTCAGCAGAGAAATTTTCAATAGGTTGACTTCTAAATAACACTTGATTTCTTAATGACATTGAGTCAAGGAGAGGGACTCCTTGAAGCGGCACAAGGTTATTGTCATCTGATACACGATAAAAGCGATTTTTTATGTTAGCAGGGGTCCCATCTTTTCCATAAATGACACTATCGGATTCAGCTATCTGATGAATGCTTGGCTGGTGTCCTCTGCTATGCGTTGTGATTGGTATTTCCATCTGAATAGTTTCCCAAGATTTGCCTTTATCTGTAGTTTTTGCTATTTTTCCTCTCCAGCTCCCGTACCCAAGTCCAAATCTCGCGTAGAGGGTCGAAGGCGTTTTTTGCCCTTTATCACCTCCCGGATATACGATAAAATTGTCTATTGGATCCATTTCCTTCTCCCCGGGAATGTTTACCTTGTTCCATGATTTGCCGCCATCAGTAGAACGATGGAGACCGTCCCAGCTACGGACATAGAAAGTTCGTTCGTTCAATGCCACAGCACGTAACCCACTACCAGTTGAAGGGAAAGTGCCAGATGTCAGCGGCGGCATCCATGTATCTCCTGCATCAGTAGAACGAACCATACCATCTTCCATCGCCAGAAGTGTTTCACCTGCCGCAATTAGTTTAATTCCGGGAGCCCATCCCTTTACGGGCCAAGCGTTTATTGGCGTTATATCATCCCACGAATCACCGAGGTCAGTTGAGCGAAATATTCCCAAACCACGTGAACGGAATATCCTCGAATCATCCTGAGGCTCTACCTCGTTCGGCATCAACTCTACCGCAACATAAAGCTTTTCTTCAGTCGCTGTAACTGAGATTAACCGCCCAATTAAAGAAATTGGTAACTTTAAGTGTTCCCAAATCTCAAGATCAGGATCGAGTCGGTAGAGTCCAGTGTCTGTTGCAGTAAAAAGGACATGCTGAATCTTGACTAAAGCACTAATTCTTCCCCTCAAACCTTTACTCAGTGCTTTCCAGGTTTTACCTTTATCCTCAGAACGAAAAATGCCGCTTTCAAAAGCGGCATAAAACGCATGTTCTGTAAGTATCAATTCAATTGGGGCAATCTGGGCATGTCCTACTTTAGACCAAGAATATACCAAATCCCATGTCTTACCATCATCATTTGAAGCAAAGAGTTCGTTTAATGGTATAATGTAGAGGGTATTTTTCCACTTTGCGATGCGTGGGGACGTTGCCCACAAGGTTTTCAATGAACCCGCGTTAAAGATATGTTGCCACCTCTTTCCATTGACAGGCAATTTGTAGATTCTTAGATCAGGATCAAGAACGTAGAGCTCCCCCTCGGGCGTCGCAAGTAAACTTTTCACCGCACTTCCTTTGACAGGTTCAGACTGAATCCACTGCTGTTTGGCGGCAGCAATATCTTCTCCCTCAGACTGCGCGGCGGCTAATAATATTTCATCAGGTTTCTGTCCATTGTTATCGCTTGGACCAAGTGCATTTATATTCCCAAACTGACGACGAACATCTGGCGTCGCCTCAAGATTTAGCACAATAGGCGCATCAACGAGTTCAACCGTCGTTTCAGCTTGCGCATCTAAACTATAGGGCTGTTGAAAACGTGCTAAGTATTGACTCCCTATGCCAAGCATTAAAATAATGAAGACTGCACTTGATGCAGCAATCGCCCACGGCACCAAAGGTTTACTGACAGAAGGTGCTGCAGGTTTTAGACGATTGACCTCTTGCATAACGTTATCGGTCAAGTTCGGTGAAATTTGGAAATGGTCGAGTGCTTCTCTAATCATCGTTTCCTCCTTTTGTAAACGGTTTCGCGCACGTTGTAGCCGACTCTTAATCGTTCCTGCAGAAACCCCTAAAAACTTGCTGATCTCTTCAACTGTCATCTCACCGAGATAGTGGAGCGCCATCACCGTGCGTTCGCTCTCTTTCAACTTAGCGAGTAGTCTCTTGACCACTTCACGTTGTGTTTCAACTGCAGTGTTTGCCCGCTCCTCTACGACATGTTGTGAATAGGCATCACTCTGTATCATTGTTATCTCTGTGTCCTCCAACGGTTGCGTCTGAATCCGATTTTTGCGTAGGCACGTTGCACAGAGACGTGTCGTTATCACATAGAGCCATCCGGAAAACTGTTTCGGATTTTTCAGGGCATGAAGTTGCTGATACACTTTCAGAAAGACATCCTGGGTAATGTCCTCAGCGATATGGAAATCTCCGATTTTTCGCCACGCCAGAACGTGAACCTGTTTTTGATACTTTTTCACAAGTTCAGCGAAAGCGGTTTCATTACCAGCAAGAATTCGTCTGATAAGTGCAACATCGTCATTTTTCATTAAGTGTCTCTAGAAAGCGATAGTTTGATTAAATCATATATCAAACTATAATGACGCAAGTTAGGAGGAAAACGGTTGCATAATTCTGCAAAAAAGAGAAATTTTTGGAGGTAAAGGAGGATAGAGATAGGAAAGGGCGGTATTTAACACCGCCCATACACAATACACTGATTTTTTAACATACTCCCCCAACTAAAGCAGGGGGATTCTTAGGTCCTCTGCACTGGGTAAATTCTGCTATCATCAAGGACTGCTTGCGCCAGCAATGCCTTTGCAAGTC
>JAGWBU010000209.1:0-2844 GCA_021295735.1 Candidatus Poribacteria bacterium
ATCCGGAACAGGTTGAAATGACAGATGAGATCCAGACTTACATTATCCAGTTGGAAAATGCGTCTGCCTCGGAACAAGCGGGTGTTCTAAAACCTTTGTTGAACAAACAAGCAAACATCTTCGCTGATGCGATGACCAATGCGCTTGTCATTACTGATGTTGCTTCAAACGTTCATAGAATTGTGTCTATTTTACAATTTGCTGATGAAGGTGAACGTTTCCCCTTAAAAATTACTATTGTCCCTTTATCCTATGCCGACGCTACTTCTGTAGCACAAACCCTCACAAATGTTTTTGAGGATAATGAAGAAGATGCCAAATCGGCAACAGGTCCAACGGGTATTGACCCTGAACAGATCAAGCAAGCGATTGAACAAGGCTTAGGTGTAGAGTTGATTGATGAATTCTCTCATTATTAAAGCCACCGAAGAAAACCTTATTATTCTAAAAGAAATTATCCGTCATCTTGATAAAGCGCCAACACTTCAGACAGAAATCCGAACCTTTCGTCTCAACTATGCTTCAGCGGAGGAGGTTGCGACAACGCTTGAAGAGATCATCACCGGTGAAAGCGGCCAAGGTGGTGGTAGAAGAAGTTTCGACAGAGAGGATATGTTGGAAATGCTTTATGATCGACGTAGGCGAGGGGATACAGGTGATCTCTTTCAAGGCATTGTCGGATTGGTAAACATCTCACGGAGTGATCGCTTAAACATTGTCGTTATTTCATCAGATCCACGCAACTTTCCAATTATAGAAAAGCTTATCAATGAACTGGATCAGGAACAGACACAGGAAGAGATCAAGATGTATTTCCTGCAATTTGCAAACGCAGAAACACTCTCCACGAATCTACAAAACCTGTTCGAAGGTGGTGGTGGTGATGACGACGACCAACCCTGGTGGGATCGGGGACGAGGAGATAGTGATTCAAGTGATGGTAGCGGATTTGGTGTTCAAGGTGAAGTGCATACCGTCTTTGATGCGCGACTCAACGCATTGCTGATCTCTACCGCCTCACAGAACTTTCCCATGATTGACAAATTAATTAATGACCTTGATGTTAGCATGCCTGAACAGGAATGGGGCACGCGTATCTTTTATCTCAAATATGCTGACGCAGAAAATGTTGCAAATCTGATTAATACACATTACAGAGGTGGCGAGGATGGCTATAGTGGGGGAAGTAGCTACTATTATTATCGCTACTATCTTCCACAACGTCAATCAACCCCACAGACACAAGGGTCTCTCGCTGGTAATGTTAACGCTCAACCTTTCCCCAATCTAAATGCGGTTATTATATCTACAGGTACCAAACGCAACTTTGACATGATTGAGGAATTTATACAACAAATTGATGTACCTACGCCTGTAGAACAAGTTGAAGTTACTGAGACAATTCGCCTTGAATATGCGACCGCAGATTCGATTGCACAAATACTTGCACAAGTGTGGCAAGACGCACAGGCAGAGGATGAAGGTTTTGGTTTTAGCAGATTCTTCCGATCGTCCTTTGAGGAAGACGAACCGACGGATGTCAATTCCTTACATGGCAAGGTTACTGTCTTTGCGGACCCGGATACGAATTCACTTATTGTCACAACTCGACGCCGTTATCTCGACCAGGTGAAGTTTCTGATCAAACAACTCGATTTTGTTCGTGGACAAGTGTGGATAGATATAAAGATTCTTGAGGTTACACTTGATGAAACGACAAAACTCGGTATAGAGCTTGCTGCTAATGAAAGGAAACTTGGCGGCATTGAACTTGGTCCGGGCAACCCGCTTATTGGAGACACAGATGCTGAACTCGGTCTGGAACAAGAAATCTCTGGATTTACCTATGGTTTGGCAACTAAAGAGTATATGGCACTCCTGCACACACTTATCCGTGAAAATAAAGTTCAAACGCTTTCAACACCATCTCTTTTAACCCGTGATAGTCGTCCTGCTACATGGAGTAGTGGACGGCGCATTCCATACCTCCAGAGTGTGGATACTAATAGCATACTTGGGGATACAGCAACACAACCACTCTTCAATTACGATTTTATTGATCCACCCGTCGGTATTAACATTGAACTCATACCTTATATCGCGAGGTCTCAAGTGGGAGAAGACGGGAAACGGACAATCGGTTTAGATATTACGAATATCAGTGCCAGCAACTTTATTGAATTTACCGATTTTAACGCACCGATAACAGATGATAATGCCCTCAGTGTCTATATTGATGTTGAAGACGGACAACGACTCATCGTCGGTGGTATTATTCGCAAAAAACAGAAACAGGTTGAAAACAAAGTTCCTGTCCTCGGTGATATTCCTTTACTTGGAAGACTATTCAAAAGCACCGAAACCGAAGTACAAGATACAGAGATTGTTTTCATTATTACGCCTCATATCGTGGACATTCAGAATCCGGAAGACTTAGAAAAGTTGAAGCAGAAAGCTGACAACTGGCAAAGTAATGGAATGAACGATTTAGAGGATTCCAGCAACTAATTGTAGAATTCTATTGAATTCCTTTCTTTAGTGTAGATATACACGCAGTCGTGCATCTAAACGCATTGATGGAGATTGATATCTGTTTTCAAAAAAAATAACTGTTGACCTTGAATGATTACGAGGCATTGTCAATGATAAAAAAATATAGTAACTTGCTGCGCGCGTTATCGGGACAAAAACGCAATATCTGCTTAGTTTTTCTGATGTGTTTCGGCTTGCTCTTCTTAATACAAGGAGATTTGTTCGCGCAACAACAGGGACAAATGGAAGTCGCAGAAAGAGACGAAGCTACCGGTAGGGCAATACGTTTCAACTTCAACTTTACAAGCCGGG
>JAGWBU010000209.1:3045-3471 GCA_021295735.1 Candidatus Poribacteria bacterium
TTCCAGTGAAGATTATCCAAGCGGATCCGGAACAGGTTGAAATGACAGATGAGATCCAGACTTACATTATCCAGTTGGAGAATGCGTCTGCCTCAGATCAAGTTGGCACTCTAAAACCTTTATTGAACAGACAAGCGAATATTTTTGCTGATGCGATGACTAATGCGCTTGTTATTACTGATGTTGCTTCAAACGTCCGTAGAATTGTGTCTATTTTACAATTTGCTGATGAAGGTGAACGTTTCCCCTTAAAAATTACTATTGTTCCACTTACCTATGCGGATGCTGAAGCAGTTGCACAGACACTCACGAGGGTCTTTGAGGATAACAAAGAAGACACCAAATCAGCAACAGGTCCAACGGGTATTGACCCTGAACAGATCAAGCAAGCGATTGAACAAGGCTTAGGTGTAGAGTTGATTGATG
>JAGWBU010000002.1:0-4932 GCA_021295735.1 Candidatus Poribacteria bacterium
GCCCATTGTTTACACTTATGAGAGAGATGGCGAGGCACCAAATCAAGAAATCAACGGTATGAATCATGGCGAATGCCATATGCGCATTCGTCTTTAGTCATTCACCGGGTCCGAATGCCTTATGGCATTCCCCGGAGACCCGCCCCTACAATAGGAGTTGTGCGGATTTCTACAAAAACTTTACACACCCGCTCTACGCATTTCCCTTGACACTCCATCAAAAATTCTGTATAATATAACACAGCATAAACACAATTAAAAAATATGGAACCCTGATGCCCTCTCGTAGACAGTCGCGCATCGTCGCGATGCAAATGCTATATCAGATTCACCTCACTGGTGAACCGATCCAACTCGTTATTGAACAGTTTTGGCAGAGCCAAGAAATATCAGCAGAACTCAGACTGTTTGCTCAACAACTTCTTGAAGGCACCACTTCAAATCTTGAAACGATAGATGTTGAACTTCAAGCCACCTCCAAAAATTGGAAACTCCACCGCATGCCTCTCGTAGACTTGTGTATCCTTCGGATCGCAACGTATGAAATCCTCTATATCAACGAAATTGATGCCGCAACTTCAATCAACGAAGCGGTTGAAATTGCCAAATCGTATAGCACCCCGAATTCCCCAAAATTTGTCAACGGAGTCCTTGACAACATACGAAAAAGACATCAGGAGTTACAATAACCCAGTTTCTCCAGAGGCAAAACCTCTACTTTCAAAGATCGGACGTAAAAACCCCTTCTATAAAATTTAAATGTTAAAACTAAAAATCCTAACACTATCCATTCTATTGTTAATTCCGTTGAACCTGAGTGCTGCACAAGAGTTCAAATTCGTAGGAGTATTCGGTGGAAAAGGGGAAGGAGAAGCACAATTCGCGAAAACCTTGTTTATGGCATTCGGACCTGATAAGGCTATCTATATAACGGATACAGACAACTTCAAAATTCATAAGTTCACAGAGACTGGAGTTTTCGTCTTTGACATTGAGGTGGCAGATTCCTCGGGGTTTAGATTCATCAACCCTACTGCTATTACTATTGGAATGGATAGTTCTGTTTATGTGATGGATTGGGTGTTAAAACACATTTCAGGCACAGACGATCCTAAAATCTACAACTACGGCCCCTGTGTCCATAAATTTGATGCACAAGGTCAATTTGTCGCCACTTATCCGATACAGGATTTCAGTAAAAGACTCACTAACCTTGAAGCGGCGGCACCCGGTCTGGATAGCGAAGGCAAATATGCACTCATTATCCCACATGGCGACACAAAGCGCGAATTTTTACTTGCCGTAGATGTTCAGAATAACCTCTATGTTTATGATGATGGCTTAATCTACAAACTTGATGCGAATGGCAAGCCAATTGCTCGCTATGTTATTGCGCAACCGGGTGCTGGACAGGCAATTCATCCAGCTGATATGACTGTGGACAAAGCAGGAAACCTATACGTTGTGGATAAAAGGGGGCATCGGGTAGTGAAATATAGTCCGGAAGGAGAGTTTTTGCTCGCGTTTGGTAAATATGGAGATGCAGCCGGACAATTTATTGCACCATTCCGCATTGCAGCATTAAAGGACGGGACTCTCCTTGTTGCTGACAAGGCGAAGTATCTAAAGGATTTCGTCTCCACACTCCCAAAACGGCTTGATGACCCTACCCCACGCTATGATGGTTATGTAAGGTCGTTTCGTTATCGGCTACGCAGAATCCAACGGTTTACAAATGATGGTAAGTATACCCAAAAGTTGCTCGTGCCTTTTCAACGAGAGGCTGAAACAGATGTCGCACTACAACTCAAAGGTATTGACCAAAGCGGTAATTTATATTATCTCAATCCAACAGCGTTAAGGTTCAGGAAATATGCTCCAACCACATCCCTTTTCTCTTCAATGTTCCAAACCGAACTGAAACTTCGCTATACGCGCGAGTTACACGACATAGAAATTGACAATCAGGATGATCTTGACGCGGATTTATATACTAAATCCGATTTTGATGAGCAAATTATTCAAGACTCAGCAGGGGCAAATTTAACCTTTTCTTATGATTTTAATGAAAATTATCGGCTTGCGCTGTCCAACCAACTTAGGTTTATTCGAATGACTGATACGAGTTATTACCGAGCACAGGATTTTGAGGATTTCCGTGGCACTTTCAATCAAGACGATAGAACAACGGAATCGTCTTGGGATAACCGAGTGCAGTTAGATTTTACTTGGATACGTGACCACAGCGTATACAATTATCGTGAGGCGCGGATTTATGCATACCTTAGTACAATCCGTCTTGATTTTATCAACGACGCACTTGATAGAAGTAATTTCAGATTTTTTGATTTCTACGCGAGACTTTCAGACTGGGGCGGAGGTATCTATTACGACTTAAGCCGAAAGTTCCGTTTGAACTTAGAAATAACCCACTTCTTTGGGAAAAATAGATATACATATATTGATGAAACAAACGACCTCTATGCCACAGGATTTCAGCAAGCGGACACGATACGCGCTGTTTTGTTCATCAATGGATTTTTTTAATATAGTTTCGACTAACCACAATTCAGTGCTGAGAGTATATCTATTCGTTAGCATTGACTTCCCCAGACAAAATACGCTTCTGCCCTGACTGCGCGTATCATTCACACCATTTCCCACCTAATCCGCTTGGAACTATAGTAAATCTAAACATCTCTACACATTTCCTTTTGATTTACAGCGGTTGTAGTTGTGCAATTCATGCAACTCATGCTTACAGTAAAATCTAAAAATATATGAACACCTACCATAATGTGAAAATAATTTTGGATTCTACTATAATTTAACACAAAATTCGCTTATAAGTGATGAAAATTTTCCAATTAGGCATAATAAAACTATATGTACATTGAATCTAAAAAGAAAAAGTTTGCAATTTTACGAAAAATAACGTATGATTATACGTTACAAGTGAACAATGAGTAGGTATAATCAGAACAACAGTGATGTAATTCCTATTCAAAAAACGAAATATTGGAAAAGAAACACATCTTCAGATTCTGAAACTATTATTGCAAAGAAATATGCAATTAACAGGAGACATACTATGGCAACTTTTGGAACGGGCGACTACCAATATGAGGTAGTGGAAGGTTGGGGTATGATTCCACAACTCGGTCTCGTTTCTGGCGTAGCATGTGACTCAAATGACCGTGTTTATGTCTACAACCGCAGTCCACAACCTGCTATGCTGGTTTTTGAAGCAGATGGAACTTTCGTAGCAGAATGGGGCAAGGATATTTTCCAAAAGCCACACGGTATCTGGATTAGCCCCGAAGATGAAATCTGGACGACAGACACGATTGATCATACTGTGCGAAAGTTCTCGCTTGATGGTGAATTATTACAAACGTTCGGCACCGTCAATCAACCGGGTGCACCGGGAACGCCTTTTAATCAACCGACACGTGCTGTTCTCTCAACTTCTGGAGAGATGTATGTCTCTGATGGCTACGGACAATCGCGAGTTCACAGAATGACTGCCGATGGCGAAGTTATCGTTTCGTGGGGCGCACCCGGAACAGGTCCGGGAGAATTCAACCTGCCGCACGATGTTACAGTGGACCATAATGATCGGGTCTACATCCTTGATCGAGGCAACCTACGATGCCAGATTTTTAACAATGATGGTGAATTTCTGACGGAGTGGACTGACCTTGGTTCACCTAACGACCTATTTATTGATCCCGATAATATCATTCACATCGCTGAAGCACGGCAAAGCATCTGTGTCATGACACTTGATGGTGAAATAATCGGGAGGTGGGGCGAAAAAGGCACGGCACCGGGTCAATTTAGTGATTCGCCACACGGTATTTGGATCGATTCAAAAGGAGACATCTATGTCAGCGAAGTTATCGCTGAAAGACGTTTCCAAAAGTTCGCGAGGGTTTAATAATTTTGAAAAAGCACTACCTTTATATACTCAGTCTTATTTTTCTTGCTATTGTAGCATGCACCTTAGCTTTTGCTGATGGGAATCATGAACATTCAGGTGAACAGATAAAAAAGTTGATAACCCAACCGCTAACACTACAATTAGCGATTATCGCCTTAGTTGTGTCATTTATATTGGGTGGATTACATGCCTTGACACCGGGACACGGCAAAGCGGTTGTGGCGGCGTATCTCGTTGGCACGAAGGGCAGGATAATTGACGCAGTTTTCCTTGGTCTAATTGTCACCTTTACGCATACCTTCAGCGTTATCACACTTGGTTTTGTACTACTCTTTGCAAAAGATCGTTTTGCACAAGAAGATATTGTGCTTTGGTTAAGCCTAATCTCTGGTCTATTGATTGTCTGTATCGGGGGATGGCTGCTCGCAAAAAATATGAAGCAGTATTACGGTGGTAAGGCACACAGCCACGGACACGATCACCATACGCATGACCATGCTCACTCACATGGACATTCACACAGTCATGGAGATGGACATACACATAGCCATGTTCCTTCAGAACGCACCGGTTTCTGGGCATTGCTATCGCTCGGTATTTCTGGTGGTATTGTGCCGTGTGTAGATGCACTTATCGGGCTCCTATTCGCCATTACCCTTGATAAACTTACATGGGGTGTGATTATTCTGTGTGCTTTCTCTCTTGGACTTGCCGCTGTGTTGGTTGCCATCGGCATCCTAATGGTAATGGCGAAACCTGTTATTGAACGTTTTACGGGAGAAGGCATCTGGCTAAAACGTTTACCAATTATTAGTGCCACCGTTGTTATCGTGCTTGGTGCTGTATTAGTATTCAAGGCACTTAACGATGTAGGGATACAGATTTAAGCTATACGGTGGAATATTATAGTGGATTCTACAATTAACTGGACATCTGAGCTGTCCGAGGGAACTCCGATTCCCGACTATTAGTGGTTTCGTCGCGATTCG
>JAGWBU010000002.1:5093-93687 GCA_021295735.1 Candidatus Poribacteria bacterium
GGATTTCCAGCTAATTCTTATGCTTTCTTTTCTAAATCGGGGTTAGAAACCCCTCCTACAAGAGCATTCGCGATATAGGCAGCAACTTGGGTTATCATAGTCAGAATAGTGAACACTTATTTTAAAGAAAATTATGTCTAAAACCATCGGAATTTTAAGCCCTGGCGATATGGGACACACCGTCGGAGATGTCCTTCGTCAAAATGGTTTACGCGTTATCAGCTGTCTTGAAGGGAGAAGCCAACGCACTCGTGACCTTGCACAAAAAGTAGGGATTGTGGATGTGCAGACGTATCCTGAATTTGTCAACGAAGCGGACCTAATTCTATCAATTATGGTGCCGGCACAAGCGATGAACGCCGCTGAGTTAGTCGCCGAAATACTACAACAGACTGAGACAAACTTAACGTATGTAGATTGTAATGCTATCGCACCACAGACAGTTCGCAAATTAGGAGAGGTTATTACATCAGCAGGAGGAATTTTTGTTGATGCATCCATCATCGGACCGCCACCGCGAAGACCGGGGGCAACCCGCTTCTACGCTTCGGGACCGAACCTTGATGCTTTCTCTGAGTTGAGTCATTACGGATTAGATGTACGGACGCTCGGAGACGAGATCGGACTCGCTTCGGCGATTAAAATGTGCTACGCTTCTTTGACAAAAGGATTAACTGCACTTTGCACCGAATTGCTCACAGCAGCAGAGGCGTTAGGCGTATCAGATGCACTTACAGAAGAATTTAAATTGAGTCAGGCAGCACTTTATGAACGGATGGAAAGAGGATTACCCAGCATGCCGCCGAAAGCGAGACGCTGGATTGGCGAAATGGAAGAAATATCAGATACTTTTGCACATGTCGGGTTAACACCAAATATTTTGGCAGGTGCAGCAGATATGTACCGGCTTGTTAGTGAGACACACCTTGCAGACCTATCACCAGAGGCACGGGACCAGTTTCCTACGCTGGCAGAATTGATTGCAGTCTTGGCAGAACAAATAGAGAAAAAATAGTTTCGTGAATAGAAGGACATAGCGCTATTTATTTTCTTCTCCTTCAGTATCTTCCTCTACTCTAAACGGTTCTGTCATCCACGATTCAAACGCGGCAGCATCCTCAAAAAATGAACGCATCAAGGCAAATTCAGTTGGCGTTGCTATTGCACATCGCAAATAACCTTCTTGTGTTCCGTAATTCAGCAAACGCCTACGCCATGCGTGGTGAAACACTTCGTTTTCCTCAATTATAAAAGTAGAAATAATTCCCATCTTTACAATTTTAGTGGGTAATTCAGCAGTTCCAGAACCTTGATTCATTAAAGGGTCCACCAAATGCTTTTGTAGAATTTCTTTAAACTCCTTTCCATTATTTGCGGCATCTTTCCCTGTTTTGCTCCAATCACGTATTATGTAATAATAATCTATCCAGATTTCCTGTTCTGCTGGTTCTACTTCTGTTCCCAAAAAATTCTTAAGTCTATCCAGCACAACGTTTTTATGCGCGAATGTAGGCATTGCGGCGACATAAGCCAGAAAATCCGTATAGTCTTCCGCTTCTTGCCTTTTCATGTAAGTTAGGTAAGGTTCAGTGGACAATATAACTTCTAAATCCGCTGCACTTTGAGGTTCGGAAGTTTCTCCGCCATCTTCAAGCAGTTGGGACAGAAGTTTTTCTTGTTCCGCACTTAGCGGTTCGTTTGCAAATTGTCTTAACGCGCGCTTATACTCAGCATGTTGTGCACCGATCTGTTGCATCTCTTGAAACATATCAACAAAAATAGGGACCACAAAAACTAAAACACCTACCAGAAGCAGCACTCCTATACCGACAAGAATTAGACAAGTTGGTTTTTTCATTTGATACCCCTTACGAGTTTTATCCTATCGTAGCATTTTTCAAAACAGATTGCAATCTTTATTGTAACGTGAGCAGGGTTATTTATAGTGAACTTTGAAATTATTGGGACACTTTGATAAACTTGTCTTGGAAAGATAATGGACAATAGAGACGCAAACTAAAAGTTTTCGCTACAGAAGTGTCCCATTAATTATAGGTTTTACTAGAGCGTATCTCATAAATCATTTGTAGGGCGAGGTCCCGGGGAATGCCATCAGGCATTCGGACCGTTGATTTGGTGCCTCGCCATCTCTCTCATAAGTGGAAACAATGGGCGGGCACAGGGACCCGCCCCATAGGTGTCAATTTAAGGATATATCCTCTTGTGGGAGTGAATCAACGCAGCATGCGCGTATGGCATGCTGCGTTGATTTGGATGAATGCCTACACGCGCATTCAGGTTCCCCGGATATGAATGCCATTTAGGCATTCCCCGTCTACCACTTGTGCGTAAGTCCTGTTACATAATAGACATTCTAATGATTTAATCTGCGTTGTGTTGTCAGAATCGCGGATTATCGCGGATTTATCGGATGACGCGGATTTTAAGAACTTTGTATCCGCACGTTCAACGGACGCATGGACGCCTTCTGTTATTGACCGGACATTATGAAAATGACTTGTTGTTATCAGTATCCAATAATCCGTGAAATCTGCGTCATCCGATAAATCCGCGATTCAGAAAGTTGCGCGCGATGCCTCATCTACCCAACGGACAGACATAAGATTTTTCCGTAGATCGATAACTCACAATTAAAACGTTATAATGTCTAATATATTACATCTGCCCTAATTCCAAAAATACTCCGAACATTTGGATAAGCTGCTTGAAGTCCCCAAGGGCAAGAAATATGTTCGAATCAATTCCGTTATCCTGCACTTTTGCAGAAAAACCGAAGCTATAATTATCTGGAAAATTTGCAAACGTGACCGCAAACATCTGTATTGATGATGCACTATTCGGCTCCATCTTTGCTAACAAAGGTACGAAATTTTTTACTGCGATAATTGGGGAAACCGCCAAGAAAATGTTGTTGTCTGTTCCCAAACTTTCAACAAGATTTTGAAAACTTGGATTGGCAGAAAACTTCTCCACCATTCCTGCTTGCCTATCCAGTGCCATTTTAATAGATTCTGCACTGGTGCCTGTTGTCCAAAAAAGTTTGCCCTCTGAAAACGCGTAATACCAGTGCCATTCTGAGGGAGTCAGCTCAGAGGCTTCAGGATACTTTTCTTGACCAGCTATTTTGAAATTGGGAAAAATGTAACTTTTAATCTCAACACCGTTGTACATTAATGGTTTACCAGCATAAGTATCATGATAGTGATGGAGTTTTTCCAGAAACAGACCATTCATTAAGTCTTTTGTGCTTTGTTCATCTTTTAATTCATAGATAAACAGAAAATCAGGTATAATGAAGTTCTCAAAATTCACAGAGACACTCCATTGGTCCGCCAGTGATTCATAAAAGCCTTCTACCTCTTGGAAAAGAGGATGCAAATGTTTCTGTTGTTCTGGTGGATCTTTAGGCAAAACATCAAACCAAAAAGTGCTGATCTCAACTAATAGGTCTGGGGTGCCTTGAAAACTGCAGTTCAGTATGTAACTATTTGGCAGTTTGTCAAGGTTAGTTAAATCAGTAGAAGCCATTTTGAACCTATCCAAGAATTTGCTGTCGTTTCTGAACTTGAAAAACGGTTTGAGGTGGATATCCATATCCTGTACCTGTAGGGAGGCACTGACAAACTGCAACTGTTCAATTAATTTTGCCCACCCGCTAAGTCCATTTCCAAGGAGTGATGATGTTCCCATAGATAACGGATCATTTTCACCTTCAAGATTCTCTGTCATTGATTCCAGTTCCTCTTCCAGTGAACCATCAAGCTTGGTAGTGATAGTTTCAACGTCAAAGAGAACTCCCAACTGATCGATGCCTTTCAAAATATCGGTTATGAATATGTTGTAATCAGGGTTATGTGTGATCGCTTGTATCGTTCCGTTCTGAGTGTCAATGACGTTTTTACAGCCCTCCGAGTGTACTGAAAAGACGAGGATATTCTCCAATATAGCAAAATTTCCGCTACCTTCGTCAGAACTCCAGTAAGTCACACCTTTATATTCCATGGGAGCACTTCCTTCAGCTTCAGCAGCGATTACCTGTTTTATTGGATCAGGGTCTGTTAGATGCACAACCGCTGAAACCTGCATCGGCGTCAAACTGGTGAAAAATACTGCAAAATCTTTGTTTAAATCAAGTCCAATCTCTTCCAAGTCCGCAAAACTTTGAAAGCCTAATCCAAAAGCATTTGCCAGAATTTTCGCGAGCAACTCTGCTTGCCCCAATTGCGGCAGCATTTCTGATGCCATTACATTAATCCTATGATTTAATTCGTTTAAGCTGGGACAGTAAATAAGTCCTAAGGAATTTTTTGGAATTAAATGGAGAACACTATCTTTAGGAACATTGAGCGGCATTGCATCAGATTTTTGTACAGATACGTCTTTGGGAGCACGTTCAGATTCTGCTACAGCATCTACCAAAAAAACGGTGAATAATATTGTGCCTAAGAATGCTAACGTGATGACTAAGGGAAAACATCTTTTTTTCATTTTAATTTCTCCTTATGAATGAATAGCATGGCGTATTCACTCTGGATTTTGGATTGATTTCTATTACATAACCTATAAAGCAACGAAGGCATCAACAATTGCGAGACACAACGCTATATAGGAATAGTGTCTACCATAGAGACGACTCTCCATTTTCTCAAAACTTCGGTTCAAATCCATGGGCACGAAGCTTCTCTAAATGCCTTTTCGCTCCTGCTTCTGAAGCAAATTTCTGTATCTCTTGTTTAAAAAGTTCAAGGACTTTGTCTATTACTTCCTCTTTGTCTATTGCTTCCTCTGAATATTCATATTCTTTTGATAGCAGATGTGCCTTTGCTGATTCAAAAAAATTAGGTGGCATTTCTTCAAGTACTTTACCACTTCGGATGTTTTCAAAGTAAGCTTGCTGCTCTTCAGCAGAAAGAGAGTTTAAATGATTTGCAATTTCTTTATTTCGTATTTCTGAATGCTTCTTGAGTTCATTTATCCTAGCTTTAATTTCATTTAACTCGTTTCTGGCAGTCTCCAGATACTCTCTTTCCTTATCCATTTCCTCGGCACTTAAGTCTTTGTGATTAGAGTCATTAGACTTATCCGGATGATGTGTGTGTTGTTTTAGTTTTTCTGACACCAAAGGTAATGCTGTGTTTTTTGTGTCCTCACTGTCCGCATGTGTATCAGTAGTGTCATCTCGAGAGATTTTCTGCCCTTGAGATGTCTCTACTGACGCAGCGTCTGGTGTTTCGTCCACTATTTTTTCGGATTCAGTTTTGTACAGCACGATAGAATCACCTGTGAGTTTAGGACGGACAGTGGTGAAATACCATGTTGACCACCCTATTATGACAATAAGAAACAGAAATCCTAAACTGAGAAAAAAGCGTTTCCATGTAAACATCATGTCCCTCTTTGGTTTTGAGACAACACTGTATGGTGAAAAATCAATGCTTGCCTCATGTTCAATTATAGTAGATTTACAATTACGGTACACTTTGACTGCGTGCCTATAAGTTCATGTCTACTTATTTTACATATTACTATAAGTGCTTCTTAGGGTTTTGTTTCAGGCGGCACTGGTGGCGTAGGAGCTTTCGTTCCCGGTTCAGATAACCATGCCTCTATTTTGGCAGGCGTTCCAAACTGTTTCAGTAACCAATTGGCTGCATCTTTGTCGTTTTCAAGCAGATGCAGCATACCCGCATTAGTGCCGTGAAGCGATAGAGTCTCCCTAATAGCAGCTATTCGTGCAGGAGGTAGCGATGGAGATGCCCCTTCAGCGGGCAACGCCTTCGCCTCTCTATTTTTGTTCAAGAGCGTAGATAGAACATCAACAAGCTCACGCTGTGATTTCGCGTCTTGGGGAGTTTCTGTAGGTATTTTAGATTCTTGTGTGCCTACTTTGGTAAGAGAGTTTGTAAAATTGGACATGTCTTCAGGGACAGTATACTCAACACCTTCCATCTGTCCTGCAGCAATGATTTCCCCTTTCATCCACTCTATTTGCTGACCAATTTTGCCTTGAAATTGTCCCATCGTCCACGCAGTATATTCCTGGTCTGTCGCGAGTTCCATCACGGTAGCCATCATTACTGTTTCAAAGTCACCGGGTGTTGAAGCAACTAATTCGTGAATTCGTTGTGCCATTTGCGGTTCATAATCCGCAGGTTCACCTTCAGGAAATTGCCTTCGGAAAACATCCATTGATATTTTAGAGAAATCCACCGTTCCTCCGAATGCAGGACCGAGAATATCATAAAGTTCCTGCATATCCATATCTGGCATTTTGTCGCCAGGTCCTAAGCCCTCAGAGTTTTCTGAAAACCAATTTTTTGCTGCTTGTTGAGCTTCCTCAAATTTGGCTAATTCTTCTGGACTCATGGATGATTTTAGTTTGTCCAAGAGCTTCTGCGCGTTTTCAGCATTTTCAAAACCTTTAAAGTTTTCAAAGTCCTCCGAATTGAGGATTTCTTTGGCTTTCTCTATATCCATACCGAATATGGACTTTTCTGATCCGGACGTTTGAGATGTTGTTTCAGCAGCAATCGCTACATCTTCGGTTTCAGACACTTCAGTCGGTTCGGTAATTTCCTGAACCGATTCCGTTTTGATTACCGACTCGGTTTGCGGTTCTGATGATAGTAAAAACGCTACTCCAACGATCAAGATAAAGCATATACCCATTACAATGGGAAACAAACGATTTTTCATGAGAAATCTCCTTTTTCAGTAAATAGTGTGAAATTACCTATTTTGCTTTTCAATGGGGATATGGAACAAACCGCGATTTTGGGTGGCGATATAAAATCGCTTGTTATGGATAACAAGCTTGAGAACCTGATCCGGAATTGCTTGCGAGATGAGTTCCCATTCTCCAAGATCATCTAATTGGTATATTCCCGTATCGCAAGCACCATAAAGCTTTGTTCCATCAACAGCAAGACTGTCCATGACAACATTTGCTCCTGCACTATCAATTATCACCTGCCACTGTCTTCCGGTTTGTGACGTTAGGACACCTTTGTCAGTTGCGACATAGACTGTTGCATCTGCAAAGACTATCTCTTCAAAATCCTCAAATACAAGGGGCAGGTCGGATGTAATGTCTTTCCAATTTTTTCCACCATCAAATGACTGGAATAGATGACCATCATTTTTTCCAACATAGACAGTTTGACCAGAAACAGCCAAACCGATTCTTTTGTAGGAAGCAAGTTCGCCTGTATCTAATCCTGTGTCTACCCATTTTAAGTCTTTAGGATTCCATTTGACAAGATGCCCATTAAATTCCACGTAAAATGTTTCGCCGCTAACAGCCAATCCACCGATTCTTAGAACACCAAACATATCCCAAATCTTGAGTGCATTATCTATTGACGTTTCAGCTTTTTCAATAAGACTATCAGAGGTGTTAGTAGTTTCAACGTCTCCATTTTTTTGACCTAACTCGCTGGATAAGAGATTTGACTCAATGGCGGGTATTCCATGAATTGGAACGAAGGCGTCGCCGCTGTCAGATAAACGATAAAGACGGGTGTTACTCTCTAAACCATCGAAAACCCCGTAAAGTGAGTTTTCCGAAACCGTTAACATCGGTTGGAAGAATAAAGTTTCTTTCTCAGAACCGACGCGTACGTTTGACCATGTATCACCACCGTCAGTAGATTGGACAATCTCTCTATAAGTGTGCACGTAGAGTCGGTTTTTGAACGCTACGAAGTTATCCAATTTGCTGCCTACTATTCCTTTCATAAAAGGATGCCATGATTTACCAGCATCAATAGAACGTTCAAGTCTGTAAAAACTTTCCTTATAAAACGTATCCTCATTCACTGCCACAGCAAGGGAATCAAGGATTGCATCCGAACCCAAAGTTCTACGCAACTCTATCCATGTTTCTCCTCTATCTCTGGAACGGTAGATATTGCTTCCCATCGCTAAAACCGTCTTGCCAGCAGCCAAAATTTTGACTCTGGATGGGAAGATCTCAATAAAAGTCTTATTTCTGGGTGTTATTTTTATCCATGAATCTCCTAAATCTTCTGAGCGGAATATCTCCCAACTATTAGAATTCTCTTTACGCATCAATTCTCTTACCAACTTTGTTTTTAATTCGGATGTAGTCAGTTCTGAATCGCCAGGTTTCATTCCGACATAGAGCGTGTTTTCAGATACAGCCAACGATTTGATTGTTCTGAATTTCCCCACCGATAACTGTTCCCAGGTATCTGTCTTGAGACGGTAGATACCTCGGTTTGTTCCGACGAATACTGTGTTTCCGATGACAGCCGCTGCAGTGACTTCCCTATCTTTCAATTCATCGTTAAATAATGCCCAATGTTTGCCAGCATCGGTGGATCTGAAAATTTCATCGTCCATTACAAGATAAAATGCTTCGTCAGTTGTCAAAAATTCAATAACAGATCCTGTTGGACGAGGTCCAACAGAATCCCAAGTTACGCCACCATCGTTTGAAGCAAAGGTTTGATCAGTAGAGACGATATAAAGGGTGCCCTCATGTTCTGCCATTGGCATTTCAAAGTAAGTTTCTGTTGGTACAGTGTTGTTGATTAGTACCCAACCGCTCTCATCTTCTGTCATTTTGTAGATACCTGTAGGCGACACAGCGTAGAGTGATTCTTCGGATGTTAGAAAAATTTCATGTACATTTCCACCTTGCGGACCTCTTGCCTGAGTCCACTGATGTGTTGTGGCAGAAAGCTTGGGTGAATCTTCTTGGTTATTTGCTGCTAAAACATCGTCAGATACTTGTTGACCCGCTCCATTGTTCTTATTTGCCAGAACAGCATTCCCTATCCGGCGCCGTGTATCAGGTTCTGGCTGGATATTGAGGATAATAGAAGTATCAACGATTTCAATAGCAGTTTCTGATTGTGCCTCTAAACTGTAAGGTTTCTGAAAATGGTTGAGGAGTTGATTGCTGGCACCCAATAGTAAGATAAAGATAACAGCGGCTGATCCTAAAGCTGCCCACGGCACCAGAGGTCGTCCACTTGAAGCTGGTGTCGGTGTAATGTGCGTAATCTGTTCCATGATGTTTTCGGTTAAGTTGGCAGGTAATTGGATGCTGCCAAGCGTTTCCCGAATCATCGATTCTTCTTTCTGCAAACGTTTGCGTGCGCGTCGCAACCGACTCCTAATCGTATTCACGGATACACCCATAAATTTACTTATCGCTTCAGATGTCATTTCACCGAGATAGTGTAGCGTTACGACTGTGCGTTCGCTCTCCGGTAATTTTTCAAGAAGATTTTTAACAAGTTCACGACGGTGTTCCGCTGCAGCCTTCTCACGTTCTTCGGCTACAAAACGTTCATAAGCAGTTTTCTCTAAGGTCTTTGTTTTGGTGGCTTCTAATGATTGCATAGTTGGTTTCTTCCTTCTGTGCCAGTCTGTACACAGGTTCCTGGCGATTACATAAAGCCATCCGGCAAATTGATTCGGGTTCTTTAAAGTGGCAAGTTTCTTATATGCCTGCAGGAAGGTATCTTGGGTGATTTCTTCGGCTACCTGAAAATCACCTATTTGTCGCCAAGCAAGCGCATGAACACTCTTTTGGTATTTTTGGACTAAATCACTGAAAGCTGAATCGTCACCCGACAAGATGTTGCGAATCAGTTCAACATCGTCTTTTTCCATCGGAGTCCTCCACAAAAGATTGGTTTGTGATTATTAGTGACGTAATTCTTTAGTAAAAAAGGTGCATAATTTGAAAAAAAATGTAAAATTCTGGATTTTATAGTAAATTATGTAAATAAGTTCACATATATTCTGTAGGAGCGCTCTCCGAATCGCGACGAAACCACTGTTAGTCGGGAATCGGAGTTCCCTCGGACAGCTCAGATGTCCAGTTAATTGTAGAAAAATACGAGATTATAGCGTTTCCATTCCGTTCAATCGAACTTTCTAACCAATGCTCTTAATCAACAAAAATTTACCCTTGACACAGGTTAAAGAAACATATATATTAAACCACATGATGAAACTCTTATCCATAAATGTTTCAAAGCCGAAACCTATTGAATATGGTGGTAAAACTATTCAAACGGGGATTTTTAAAGAGCCGGTATCGGGTACGGTGATGCTAAGAAAAAAAAACATTGACGGTGATGGTCAAGGCGACCTAAAGGTGCATGGCGGCACCTATAAAGCGATCTACGGCTATCCGATTGAACATTATTCTCACTGGCAGCAGGAATTAAACAGAGATGATTTGTCGCATGGGCAATTCGGTGAAAATCTGACTGTTGAAGGCATGCTGGAGGAAGAGGTCCATATCGGGGATGTCTTTCAAATAGGCACAACAGTCCAACTACAAATTACACAACCGCGTGTCCCTTGTTTCAAATTAGCATATAAAATGGGATTACCAGAATTCCCAAAGCAATTTTTGGAGAGTCGACGCGTTGGTTTTTATTTTAGAGTGCTTGCAGAAGGTGAGATTACCGCTGGTGATGCAATTTCACGTATTGAGATCGCATCGGAACAGATGAGTGTCACAGAGATTCTTAACCTACGTTATTTTGAGACAAATAACCACGAAAAGATGGCAAAAGCGAGGAAACTATCTGCCCTCTCACCGAGTTGGAAAAAGGACTTTATCCGTATCTTACAAACGAAAAACCTGATTTAGAAAAATGAATATATTCAAAGCAAATACTAAAAAGGAAACAAGTGAAGCAGCGGCAAACGCTGCAAGTACAAAACTGCGAGAAGCGATTACTATCAATGGACATGCTCGTTTTATCGTTGCAACGGGGGCATCACAATTCGATTTTCTCAATACATTGACTGCTGACACTGCAATTGATTGGACGAAGACGACGATGTTTCATCTGGATGAGTACATCGGAATTTCAGATTCGCATCCCGCCAGTTTCCGCAAATATCTACAGGAGCGGTTAGTGGATATAGTGCAACCAGCAACAGTGCATTTTCTAAACGGTGAAACAGACAATCCGCAATCTGAATGTGACAGGCTCAATGAGATTATTTCACAACACCAAATTGATGTGGCATTTGTCGGTATCGGTGAAAATGGACATCTTGCGTTTAACGATCCACCCGCTGACTTTGAGACAGAATATCCTTATATTGTCGTTGAATTAGATGAGGCGTGTCGTCTTCAGCAGGTCGGCGAAGGATGGTTCAATGGGTTAGATGATGTGCCGACTCATGCGATCTCAATGTCTATTTGCGAAATAATGAAGGCGAAAACGATTATTTGCACAGTGCCAGATGAACGAAAAGCGGAGGCGGTGCAGAATTGCTTACAAGGTGAAATAACACCGATGCACCCCGCCTCTATTTTGCAAAAACATCCAGATTGCACAGTATATCTGGATTCAGGTTCAGCATCTCTGATTTGATGATGGATATTTGTTGATTTGTGGAAATGGAGAGTGTTAATGAAAGATAAAGTCAAGGTTGGAATCATTGGTGTTGGCGGAACGATCAGCAGTACAACAGTGATTCTCAACGGGGAACCAAATGTCCAACTCGTCGCCTTAGCAGATATGGACGTTAATCGTAGAAAAAGAGTCTTGGGTGATATCAAAGGTGTTCGCGTTTTCGACGATTATCGGCAGATGTTTGATGCATGCGATTTAGATGCTGTCTGCATTGGACTTCCGACATGGATGCACGCTCCTGTTTCACAGGAAGCGATAGAGCGTGGGATGCATGTACTCTGCGAAAAACCACCGTCAAATGATGCAGCAGAACTGATACCGGTCACACACCTTGCTGCAAGCAAGGGCTTAACCTATATGTTTGTTCGTCAATCGCGTTTTACGTCCCGGTTAATGGAAGGTCACAGGCTTGTGCAAGCGGGGGAACTTGGTGATGTATATTATGCTGAAACTCGGTGGATACGGACACGATGGTGTTCCGCACGCGGGTGGCGGCATGATAAAGCAAAGGGCGGAGGCGTCCTACTTGATCTCGGTATCCACGCGATTGACAATGTCTGGTTTATGATGGGTTGTCCGCGTCCGACAGAAGTTATGGCAGGGTTATACTGTACATTTTCTCACCTCGCTCCTCCTGAGCAGACCTACACTGCAGATGATGCCGCGTGTGGGTTTGTCCGATTTGGGAACGGATGTACCTTACATTTTGCTGTTGCATTTTCACTGAATACGACGAACCGACACACGCCAGCAGCCGATAACGACCTCGTCAAAAGTGAGATTCAGGAGTTTCACCTTTACGGTACAAAGGCAGGACTTGAAAATGGGAAATTACTAGTAGGGACTCCTGATGGTGTTAAGGTCAAACCGATGAAACCAACACCACAAAAAGCTGATGAGATAACACTTCAGGCGAGAGAGTTCATACGAGCAATCAGAGAAGAGGATGAGTCGCTCAATTCAGGTTCGCAAGCAGTGATGCTCATGCAGATGCTTGATGCTGCGATGAAATCCAGTGAGATTGGCAGTGCCGTTGCGATTCAGCCAATTGCATAAGTTCAAAAAGGAGAATGGCAATGACTATACAGCACGATCAAAATGGACTCACAGCACAACAAAAACAACAATTTTATGACGATGGATTTTTGCATGTCCGAAATTTACTGCCTAATGAGGCACTTCAACCTTTGAGAGATGAATTAGATAAAAAGGTTGATGAGGGCACGCAGGCAGCAGTAAAAGCGGGTATCCTTGATCCATCAAATACGTATGATGATGAACCATTTGAGACGCGATTAGGTTTGGTATCCAGTGCCTGTTCCGATCCGAATTGGATTTGGCGGAACAATTTCAGCAATCAGAAAATACGTACCGCTGGCATGTTTACGCTTAGAACAGCACCAGAATTGCTTGATGTTGTTGGTTCACTTATTAGTCAGGAAATTTTTGCCCATCCCCAGTTTAACTATCGTGCGAAACTGCCAAATCAGGATATAACTGTTATTCCGTGGCACCAAGATTTAGCGTATCTTATCCCTGAAGAAGCAGGAGAAACGTTGGTTGCGAACGTCTGGCTTCCGTTGGTTAGAGCATACAAAGAGAACGGATGTATGCAAGTTATCCGAGGTTCACATCGCTTCAATCTAATTAACCATAACTATCAAGATCCGACACCGGGTCATACAGGCGGTAAAGGTATTAGTGAAGCGGAATTACCACCCGGCGACATCGTTACTGCTGAACTTGATGTCGGTGACATTTTACTAACAAGTGAGCGGGTGGTCCACCGCGGGCTACCGAACCGTGGGAAGACGGTCAGATGGAGTGTTGATACGCGCTATAGCCAAATTGGTTTGCCCACTGGGCGTGCAAATGTGCCAGGGTTTGTTGCTCGGAGTCAGAAAAATCCTGAGAGCGTTGCCAAATCTCATCATGACTGGAATCGGCAATTTGTATAGGTCTGCTCGCAACAGAATAGCTGCACAAAATAATATTAGAGCGTATCTCATAAATCATTTGTAGGGCGAGGTCCCGGGGAATGCCTTAAGGCATTCCCCGGGCATTGCAAATTGAACCTATGTAACCAAATATTTACACACCTTTTCTCAAAAAAAAACACTTGACACATTTTTACTTCTATGATATGTTTAAAATTGCTAACATACTATATTATAGGAGGCATTTTGAATGTATCGTATTATATTTTTACTTCTCATTACCGGATTGCTGGTGATACCTTTCCACGCTGAAGCATTTAACTTAAAGGATAAGGAACTGCTACTTTACTTTTCCTTTGATGACAAAGGAGATGTAGTAGAGGATTTATCGCCACATGGAAACGATGGCGAAATCGTCGGAGGCGCCGAATTTGTTGATGGTAAAGTGGGACAGGCTTTAAAGTTCAGCCAAAATGCAGAGGTTAAGGCACCCCATATTCCACTGAACGACAAGAGTTTTACGGTGACATTATGGGCAAAGCCTGCATTGTCTGGTGGTGACCAACAGTGTGTCTTTTCACAGACACAAGTCAATGCTGGCAACACAAGTCTACACTACCGTATTTACAACAATGGCACTGTCCGCATGGGATTTTATGGCAATGACCTTGACGCTGCCGCTGCAGTTAAAGCAGACGAGTGGGCACATATCTGTTTCTGGTTAGATGCAGATGAGAAAACCCGAAGGATCTATATTAACGGCGAGCAGAAGGCAGAAGATAAGGACAAATCTCTCTACAAGGGGACGGCTGGAGATACTATGGTAGGATCATGGGGGGCAACCGGTCAAAAGTTCAACGGTCTCATTGACGAAGTTATGGTATGGGAACGTGCTTTGACAGAAGCCGAAATTGAGCAGAGCATGGAACCTGGTGCAGCTGCTGTTGATCCCAACGATAAACTCGCAACCACATGGGGAAATGTGAAAGCCTCTCAGTAGATTTTACTTTTTTTTGATGAAATTATATAGGCGCGGTTACAGACCGCGCCTATATTGCTTTTGGTTAGAGATTCGGGAAAACTTGCTGATTTCCTATATCGAACCGTCTCCAAACTTCTTCTGAAACAGCGACACAGTATCGTGATCAGGATGATTCGGTAGTTCTGCGGGCGACTCCCAGTCTTCGGCAACATCAGTAAGTTTCACAGGTTTCCCATCGTTTTCTAAAATTGACTTCCAACCTGCAAGGAAGACGTTGGTCTTATGCATTATCTGCCCATAAGTCTGTGACATTTCGTTGTGCAGTGCCATGTTTTGGAATGCCCAAATTGTCGGCATCCAAATTTCCGTTTTATCAAACGGATAACCGGTACCGGTATGGATTCTAAAATTCTCGCCTCCGTAAGCTTCACGCGTGTGAATCTGCACTGTCCCCCATGAACCGCTCACCTGATGGAGCGTCCCATAGAATTGATGTCCCTCACCATTAACGTGCTCAAGTATAATGACGCCGGGAGGACTATGCCAACTATCCGCCTGATATGCAACTGACACAACAGGATTTCCTGCCTCTACGATTGCCTTGCACACCATATAAACACCGTGAATTCCGTGTGTAGGATAGTCATCAAACGAGTTGGTAGCCGTGTAACAGACGATTTGCTTGTCACTTGCCCATGCCTTCGCCCGTGAGATCGGATCGTTATGTTCGTGGCTTGATGGGACGAGGATTGTGGCACCGTGTTTTTCTGCCAACTCTACCATTTTCCGTGCTTTCGCCAGGGAATTGGCAAACGGACGATTGATTAGGTTCGGCAAACCCGCTTCAAGATAGGGTTCATGCAGGATATGATTCCATGGGTGGTTATAGTATCCGCCAGAAATTATGCCATCCACTTTTCCTAACATGTCATCAAAATTCTTGACGACTTCGCAACCGTAAGATTCTGCGATTGCTTTTGCTTTCTCATATTCTATATCCCAACAGTGTGTGATGTGCATTCCAGTAAAAGGCGTATCTTTCTGACCGACGCGCGGGTTAATGTGCGGTGCCCACAACGGCATGTGCGAATAAGAATCGACATTCAAAAATCCGACGCGGAAAGGTTCATAATCGTGGCGGCGAGTGTCACTTGATGCTTTCATGTCAGTCTCCTTTTCAGGTCTTCCCAAAGTTATTCTCTGCAAAATAGGTTACCAAATGCCCACAAAAATTGGGTATAATATATAGGACTTTACCCGAAATGTCAAATGTTTTACAAATCATTCCGTTTTATGAAAGGAAAACTGGTGGAAGCACCAATATATGGATTAACCGTCCGCGGTGTCACAAAACATTTTCACAAAACTAAAAAATCAGACGAAAAACTGCGTTTTCATCAGAAGATTCGCCAATTATTCAAACGCGAAAAAGAGACGATTCGGGCTGTTGATGGAATTTCACTGGATGTTAGTATCGGTGAAATATACGGCATTTTAGGCGCGAACGGCTCAGGAAAATCAACCCTTATCCGTCTTATCTCAACGCTTCTCTTACCAGATGCGGGGAGTATTCACGTTTTTGGGGATGATGTCGTTACAAATAGTATGAAGGTAAGACGTGTGATGAACCGTGTTTCTGTTGAAGCTTCATTTTTTAAACGGCTTTCTTCAGCAGAAAACTTGATTTACGCCGCGCGCCTCTACGGTATCTCAGCGGCAGAAGCTTCCAAAAAAGCACGCAATATTTTAGAAAGACTCGGTTTTGAAGCGAAGCGGATGGACGAAGAGATGGAACAACTCTCGCGCGGGATGCAACAGAAAGTCGCGATTGCGCGTGCGCTTTTAACTACGCCTATGCTTCTGCTACTTGATGAACCAACAACTGGACTTGATCCGAAATCGAAACGGGATGTGCAAGCCTTCATTGAGGAGATTCGTGATGATCGGAATGCTGTTATTGTACTAACAACACATGATATGGCAGAAGCAGAAAGGTTGTGTGATAGGATCGCTATCATTGACAACGGTAAGTTTATCGCCGAAGGTACTGTAAAAGAGCTCATCGCTAAGGTCCCACCGAAAGACAATACACCACTGACTTTAGAAGATGTCTTCATTGCATTGACAGGAAAAAATTTAGAAGAGGGAGAAGAATAAACCGATGCTGAACCTCAGGCGAGAAACTATTATTTCCTACGCGTTCATTGAGCGAAATTTTAATCTGTTGAAGCGGTATCTGAATTGGGAAATCCTGTTTTTTAGCTACTCTATTGTCAACGCATTGACGATTGGGTTAATTATGGTTGGACGAGGGAGTAGTCAAGATGTGCTTTACCTCGTTATTGGCGCATTGATATGGGGGTTTCTCTCAATTATGATGCGTGAAGTCAGCGATGCAATTACATGGGAGCGATGGGAAGGCACAATTGAATATACCTTCATGGCGCCGATTTACCGCATCACACATCTCGTAGGTTCTTGCCTCTTTGCAATTCTGTATGGACTATTACGAACAGGCTTAGTTTTGGCGATAATGCCGCTCTTTTTTGGAGATCACATTGATTTAGGGAGCGCGAATTGGTTGACAATGGCAGTGACCGTTGCGGTCTCAAGCCTATCGTTTATCGGTATCGGTTTGATGGCTGCTATTTTTCCATTGCTTTCACCAGAAAAGGGACAAGCGGCGACAGGGATTCTTCAATCTGTGCTGCTGTTAATTTCCGGTATCTATTATGATATTAGTGTTTTACCAGAGTGGCTACAGCCGTTCTCAAAAATTTCACCAGCGACTTATACGCTCCGATCCATCCGTGCAGCAATGTTAGAAAATGCATCGGTACAAAGTCAAGCAGGGAATCTGTTGCTACTGCTCGTCATCGGAATTGTGCTTATTCCGCTTGGATTTTGGGTTTTTCATCTTGCAGAAAAATATGCAAAACGCGTGGGTAGGCTAAAACGGAGTGGATAACGATTTGTATTACCGTGAATTATCAACATTTACCATGTATCCCGCACGCTCACACCTTCATCTTCAAGGTAAGTTTTGATGCTTTCAATCGTGAACTCACCATAGTGTGTGATAGAGGCAACAATTGCCGCATCAGCATTGCTTTCGACAAAAACATCGCGTAGATGTTGTGGATTTCCCGCACCACCAGAAGCAATAACAGGTACTGGCACAAGATCAGCGATAGCACCTGTTAACTCCAATTCATACCCCGCCTTTGTGCCATCAGCATCAATGCTATTGACGACAATTTCACCTGCACCCAAATCCACACCGCGAATCGACCATTCCAATGCATCCCATCCAACAGGTTTCCGTCCGCCATCAATATAGATTTCATAGCCGCTGGGAATCTGTTCGCTTTTTGGAACTTTTTTTACCTGCATGCTCAACACAACACACTGACTACCGAATGCACGCGCCCCTTCAGAAATAATATCGGGGTTTCGCACTGCACCAGAATCTATACTGACCTTTTCTGCACCAGCGAGTAGGACACGCCGCATATCCTCAAGTGTGCGCAACCCGCCGCCAACAGAAAACGGGATAAAGATTTCTGCAGCAACGGCAGAGACAACATCTATCATAATATCGCGCCGTTCATTGCTTGCCGTAATGTCGTAAAAGACGAGTTCGTCGGCACCACCTTCATAATAAAACCGCGCCATTTCAACTGGGTCGCCAACATCAACATTGCCTTTAAAAGCAATACCTTTGGTAACTTTTCCTGCGCGCACGTCTAAACAAGGTATTATCCGTTTTGTTAACATATTTCCCTCTTTTTCAAATTCTACTATGTGAGTAAGTCTCATGGAAAGTGTAAAGGTCTGGGAGTTAGGTATTACCCTTAAAATAAATCATGGAGACGTATACTTTTCATTTTCGGCAGATGTCTCAATACCATATATTGCTTTCATTTCTCCCCATTGCGTAGGCAATTTTCCCTGCGGAGATACAGCCAACGCACCCTCTACCCAATGCGGTCGAATGTCGTGATACCGATGACGTGTCAAGCGTCTGAGTTTACCCGTTGTAATCTCATACCGATAGATGTCATGATACTGCTTCTCACGAGGCACTTCAAGTAACCCAGCCGAAAAGAGAAATGCCTGCCCATGATCCATCCAACACAGTCCAGAGCCAACCCACTCTCCGCCCATCTTCTCATTCACATCAATTTCCTTTTTCGCACCGTTGGGACGCATCACCACAAACCGTTTTATCGGAAAATCTCCTTGTAGTCCGCCTATTGATTTAAGGAACAGTATCCGCTGCCCATCTGATGACCATCGAGGATAAACTCTGAACGATAGCTGCGGTCCAGGGTCTTGATCCGGCAGAAGAGGGCGCTGGTTTGTTCCATCTGCTGACATAACCCAGATGTTTGTATCGGCTATGCCGCCCCCTCTTAATATGTGTTTTTTATAAAGAATTTCTTTGCCATCAGGAGACCAATCGGGAGAGGTTGAACTACTCTCTTCTTCGATACCTGTCAACTGTTTTACGGCCCGACTTTCCAATTCCATCACAAAAATATTGCTACGTTTACTATTGCGGTTGCTCTTAAACGCCAAGTAACGTCCATCCGGGGACCAGGTAGGATCTCCATTTCTATCACCATCACCGTTATGTGTGAGTTGTTGTTGATCGGTACCGTCTGCATTCATAATAAATAGTTGGTATTTTTGTATATCTTTCTCAAGGTTTCTTTCAAAAGCAATTTGGCTGCCATCTGGCGACCAATGTGGCCTCCCTTCCCAGAACTGACTGCCTGTCAATCTGCGGATACCACTACCGTTATCGTTCATCACATAAATACTGGCATTGTAGTCAAAGACTATTTTAGCCCCAGCGATACTCTGAACAGATAACACAATGAGACAGCAAAGTATTAAACCAATTATCACTTGTAGATTAAGAGACGTGTTCACAGGTTTTAGATGATTATGCATCATGGTTTACTCCTTAAATGTCGTGGTTAGAAACTGTTCCTATGGTCGTATATGGCAAGTGCATGGTATGCCGCACTTGCCACAGAAGGAATGCGGATGTTTGATGGCAAGGACATCCGCATTCAGCTTGAAAAGGTTTACCAATCATCTATACCCAAAGCCTCTTCTCTATGTTCGAAATTTTCACTTATATCTGCACTCCAGCTATCTGTTGCATCCCAAGCTCCATCTCCATTGTGATCGACTTTCACCGTTAGGTTGGACGCTGCATTAATCGTGATTTCTTGCCAAGGTTGATTTGAAAGGTCAAACTCAAAACTGCGACCATCTCCCCAAGTATCACTACCAGCAACCCATTGCTCATCACTCCAGTCTTGGTCAGGGTCAAATGGCTCATTAAATTCGCCAAGAAGCTCACTGGTAAAGTTAACGTAGCATTTTACAGGGATTAGTCCAGGCCAATCTGGGTGGATGCCAGAATCGTTAGCAATATATACACCATGAGAACTACTAACCACTGGAAATGCGTAAGAATATTCTACATAGACGTATCCGTATACAAACGTCAGCCAGGGATCTGTGCTCATTCCTGCATCCCTATCCCAGTAAGAATAGGCATCTGTTGTAACAAAACATGCCAGTCCTATGAGCCCGATAAAGGCTATCATTGCTAAATTTTTCATAATTTCTCCTAATTTGGTTATTTATACCAAGGAGACGTATCTATTTTAGCACGTCTCCGTATTTGTGTAAAAGATAATAAATCAACAACATTTTACGGGTTTCACCTATTCCATCTTTTTGCGCGTTACGTGCGGATGGAATAGGGATAACAAGCATTGCGGGTGTCCGCAATCCAACAACAAAAGCCCGCGACGCGACACTTCATAGAAACGAAGTGGACGTGCGGGCGCGAAAATATCGCAGCTGCTAACGTCTGCGATACGACCTTGTAAACTGAAAAAATTAACGAATGTGGTGTGGTGTGGTGTGGTGTGGTGTGGTGTGAGACAGTAAACTAACAGTTAAAACGAAACCACAAGTGATTGTGTAAGAACAGCTGTGCTTAAATAGCAAACATCTAATGCGTTCATTTTTGTATGGTGATTTCACTTTTAGATTCTTTATTGTTAGGTTCCCCATGTGTGAGGGTAAAATTCGCTTATATTGTAATTATACCAGCGAATATTACATTTGTCAAATTTTTTTTATCAAATGAACGAAAAGTTCTCTTTTATCCATTCTGACTTGATACAAGGCATCAATTGCGGAATCTCCGTTTGAATATGTTCAAAATATCGTCAAACTCCGCTACCTTCAACATTTTATACATGCCCGCGAGTGCCAAAACACTTAATATGATAGGTGCAAATACATTGGCAACGCGCGGTCCAATGCCCTCAGTTCCGAGCCAATCTTGTTCAATAAAGCCGTTTGTTACCCAACACACAACACCCATCACCGCTGAAGCAATCAAGATTTTGAATGCTAACGGAACAACTGACCGAAGTCCTAATCGTCCTACTTTGCGGCGGAGCAGCAATAATAAAACGGCACTATTCAGTGTCACAGTTAGCACGGTTGACAACACCACTGCACGTGGGTCTAAAAATAGTTCGCGGAAAATGAACAGGTAATTGAGACAGATGTTTAGCACAACCGCACAGATGCTGACGATGACAGGGGCGCGAATGTCTTTGTATGCGTAAAACCCATCTGTGATGATCTTGAGAGCAGAGAATCCACACAAACCGAATGCGTAGACGAACAGAAGCCCTCCTGTTTGGACAGTGTCCTGGTCAATAGTGACTCCCCATTCGAAAAGCAGCCGACATATAGGTTCGGCTAACATCATGAGCCCGATTGCAGCAGGAATTGTCACGGTAAGTAGAAGACGGAGTGCGTAAGAGAGCGCGTTGCGGAAATTCTGGGTATCGCCTGCAGTTGCAAATTTTGCGAGTTGTGGGAGTGCCACCGTTGAAATGGCAACGCCGAATATCCCAATAGGAAGATGCACAACGCGGTATGCTCTACTAATCCATGTCAACCATCCGGAATCCGAAGTAATAAAGAACGTATTGGTAAATTGATTTACCTGTACTACAGCCACACCTAACACGGCAGGCCCAATCAGATGAAGAACTTGAAGCACCCTCGGATTTCGCAGACTCAAGAGCGGACGATACCGAAAGCCTATGCGATACATCGACGGCACCTGAATTAGAAATTGGGCAACCCCTCCGACAATTACGCCGACAGCCATCCCTGTTACCGGATGAATTCCTGCTAATGGAAATAAATAGTAGCCACCTATCCCAATGATCAGTGAACTGAGATTAAAGAAAGAGGAAGCGCATGCAGGGATACCGAACTTTCCCTTGCTGTTCAATAACCCCATGGCGATTGCAGCAAGTGAAACAAATAGCAGATAAGGAAACATCAACTGGGTGAGATAAATTGCCAGTTCTATTTTGCTGGCAAATCCGTGATGGTCACCAATATCTAAATCTTTGTCAAAATTGTGTTGAGCCAACACATCAACAATGGCAGGCGCAAAAATAATACCCAATCCTGTAATCCCAATTAAGACGAGAAACGTCAAATTAAAAATGCGGTTTGCCAAATTCCATGCGGCTTCTTCTCCATCTTCCGCTTCTGTCGCAACAAAGGTGGTGATAAACGCTTTGCTTAAAATGCCTTCGCCAAACATATCGCGTAAAAAGTTCGGAATACGGAAAGCAAGATAGAAGGCATCCGCGCTTGTCGTGGAGCGAAAATAGTAGCCAATTGCTGTTTCACGGGCAAGTCCCAGTATGCGCGATCCCATCACAGCTAAGCTGACAATTCCTGCAGCACGGGTGACGTTTTGATTCTGTTTCTCAGTAGATTGTGTTACATTTTCTTCCATAGTTAGTTTTCAGTTATCAGTTGTCGGTCATCGGTAACAAATCAAGATTAAAAGGTAAATAACTATTTTCAGTAAGTGTTGACAGGTATCAAATTTCTCTTAATTGATTTGATGCTTGACATCTTCTCTGAATTCGTATAATTTAAAGCAAATAACAAGGAGAACTCCTAATGCAGGAAAAGAGATATTTTACAGTTGAAGAAGCAAACGAATGCATTCCAGAATTGATTACAGACATCTCGGCACTACTTGAACTGAAAGAGGAATTGGAAAAACTACACGTTGAACTTACACCGTTCTTAGAGGTCATTCCATCTAACGGAGGCAGTAAAAATGCACTTTTGCTCATGCAAACCGGTGATCAATTCAGAGAGATTGTCGAACGTATCCAACGTCGTGGCTGCCATCTCAAAGGACTTGATCCAGCCTTAATAGATTTTCCACACATGCGCGATGGAAAGGAGGTTTATCTCTGCTGGCGGTTTGGTGAAAGGGAGATCCGCTATTGGCATGAAATTGAGAGCGGTTTTGCGGGACGAAAGCCTTTGTAATTAGGTCAAAAAATAGAAATGATTCGTTGGTCCGTGTCCTTTGCCGATATCCAACGCGTGTTGAATGGCATTCGTAATATATGTTTTCGCATCACGGATTGCTTCAATTAATTCCTTTCCAAGTGCCAGATGTGTAGCGATTGCGGCGGAGTAGGTACATCCTGTACCGTGCGTGTTTTTTGTCTCAATCCGATTAGCCTCAAAAAATGACCAATCGTTATGGTAATAAAGCACATCTGTCGCTTTTTCATCGTCAAGATGCCCCCCTTTGACAAGTACTGCCTGACAACCGAGGTTCGCAATTGTTTTTGCCGCTGTTTTTGCGTCATCAATGTTTCGGATTTCCTGTTCTGAAAGCAATTCCGCTTCATAGACGTTCGGTGTAATTACCGTTGCAATCGGAATTAATACATGTCTTAGACTATTGATAGCTTCTGCTTTCAACAGTGAAAACTTACTTTTAGAAATCATTACAGGGTCTACGACAATTGCCTGTGGCATGTATTCGCGTAACTTTTGTGCTACGGTTTCTACAATCGTTGACGATGAGAGCATACCTGTTTTGACACTTGCCACTTCAAAATCTGTAAAAACAGCATCCAGCTGCGCTTCAATCAACGGAATTGGCAGGTCAAACGCGTTTGTGACAGCAACGGTATTCTGTGCGGTTACGGAGGTTATCGCGGACATTGCGAAGCCTCCATTTGCCGAGATCGCCTTAATATCCGCTTGTATCCCTGCACCCCCACCTGAATCTGAACCTGCAATTGTTAAAATCTGTTTCATGTTCTCCCCTTTTTCTGTTTTGTGGACTCTAAACAGAATTCCCGTAATCTACTGTTCATTGATTCTCCAATAATTACAAATTATATCATTGTTTATTGACTTTGTGCAAGTCCTCAAGTTAAATTCCACTTGATATATGGCAATGTATCTGTTAAAATGACTCACAATTCTTTTGAAAACAGGGAGACCCTAATGATTTTTGGACAAGGAACGCATCAGTATACGGTAAAGGAAAATTGGTGGACACTACCGGATGGCTGGGAATTTGGATGGATTCCTGCTGTCGCTGTTGATTCTCAGGACCGTGTCTATGTTTATAGTCGAAGCGAGCATCCGATGGTGGTTTTTGATCGTGATGGTAATTTCCTAACTTCTTGGGGTGATGACATTCTCAAGGATGCACACGGAATTTTTATTGATGCTGAAGATAACATCTACTGCGTTGAACGTGAAACGCATGTTATGCACAAATTCACTACTGCTGGAGAATTACTCATGACTCTTGGCACAATGGACGAGCCGGGTGCAGAGGGCGAACCCTTCAATCTACCAACAGACTTCGCACTCGGTCCTGACGGTGAGATGTATATTAGTGATGGTTATGGTAATGCTCGTATTCACAAATATTCACCTGATGGAGAATTGATCAAATCTTGGGGAAAACCGGGAACGGGTCCAGGCGAGTTTGATCTGCCCCACTGTGTCAGAGTTGACCCTCGCAATCGGGTGATGGTGGCAGATAGAAGCAACAATCGGATACAGTTTTTCACCTTGGATGGAGAATACATTGAAGAATGGGGCGATCTTCTGCAACCAGACACTATTTTTATAGACGAAGACGACTTGGTGTATATTGCAGAACTGGATCAACGGGTAACAATCATGACATTGGATGGAGAGGTCGTATCTCAGTGGGGAAGTGAGCGCGGTAGTACCGTCCCCGGAGAATTTTTTGCTTGTCCACACGGTATTTGGGTAGATTCACAAGGCGACATTTACGTTGGAGAAGTTCAAGCGGACGCAAGGTTACAAAAATACATTAGGCAGCGGTAAGTTATTTTACTGCTATTGATACATTTTGGTTCTGTGGCGACTTAAAATAACTACTGTGAATGTAAGAGGCGCAATGAATTGCGCGACTACAAACGCGTTATTTGTTGATGAAAAGGATAATTCAGAAATAGTAAAAGAAACGCGATGAATTGCGCGACTACAAACGCCGTAAAGTTTTCTGAAAGGTTGATAGAAATGGCGGAAAACCTCTCGTTTTTTCAAAAAGTGAACGATAATTTTGATAAAGCTGCACAGTTCACAGAATATCCGCAGGGGCTTTTGGATCAGATAAAGATTTGCAACAACTCCTGTCATTTCACCTTTCCGATTAAACGTGACGATGGTACAATTCAAACGATTCACGGATGGCGTGCTGAACATAGCCACCACAAACTTCCAACTAAGGGAGGCATCCGCTACAGTACACTCGTTAATGAAGATGAGATAATGGCACTTGCTGCGTTGATGACTTATAAATGCGCGCTGGTAGACCTGCCCTTTGGCGGCGCAAAAGGAGGTATCCAGCTTGATAGAAATAAGTATTCTGAGAGTGAATTGGAGCGGATTACCCGACGTTATACTTATGAACTGATCCAGAAGAATTATATCGGTCCTGGGGTAGATGTGCCTGCCCCGGACTTCGGGACAAGTGAAAACGAGATGGCGTGGATTCTTGATACATATCTCACAATGTCCCCAGACAAGCTTGATGCCATAGCGTGTGTGACGGGAAAACCGATTGATCAAAACGGGATACATGGACGAAAAGAGGCTACTGGGCGCGGTGTTGTGTTCGGGTTGGAAGAGGTCTGTAGCCACGAAGATGATATGAAACAAGTCGGACTTGACACCGGTCTTCGGGGAAAAACCGTTGTTCTTCAAGGCTTTGGCAAGGTCGGGTATCCTGCTGCAAAATGCTTAACTGACGCTGAGGCGATAGTTATTGGCATTGCTGAGGCAGATGGTGCTATCTATAACCCGAAAGGACTTGATATTGAAAAGGTATCCACGTTTCGTGCTGAAACCGGTTCAATTTGTCATTTTCCGGGCGCAACATTCTTTGAGAACCCGAACAAGAGTTTGGAGTTAGAATGTGATATCCTTATTCCAGCCGCACTTGAAAACCAGTTAACTGCTGAAAACGCGCCGCGTATCAAAGCACATATAATTGCCGAAGCTGCAAATGGTCCCACGACAACCAAAGCCGATGAGATACTCCAAAAACGTGGCGCACTGATTATTCCTGATACTTATCTAAATGCTGGTGGTGTAACCGTTTCCTATTTTGAATGGCTTCGTAATCTCTCACACGTCGGATTCGGAAGGCTTGCCAGACGATTTGAAGAAAGCACATACAATGCGATGTTCCGTGCTGTTGAAAAAGCAACTGGCTACCAATTTTCGGACGATGAACGGCAAGCGGTGCACGGTGCTGACGAAACAGATTTGGTCAACTCAGGACTCCAAGATACAATGATAAAAGCGTATCAGGAGATTCGCGAAATTCGACTGAAACACGGAAAAGATATTGTAGATAGCAGGACAGCGGCGTTTATCAATGCTATCCATAAAATTGCGCAATCTTATATGCAGCTTGGCATTTTTCCATAGTTTAATTTGATAGAAACCGATAATTTTGCGCAATTTGACCTCTGGATGATTTCAAGCATACTGTTGTGAAATGTCCGAGGCGCAATAAATTGCGCGACTACAAACATATCAAATCCGAAGAAAAATATATAAATTTTGTTTATAATATTTCTGAAAACACAGAAAAGGAGAAAAGATGATCTGTCTGAGCGTCAATGTAAACAAAGTCGCAACATTACGAAATTCGAGAGGAGGTGACATTCCAGATGTCCTTACTGCTGTTGACACCTGTATTGATGCGGGTGCGCAAGGCATTACGGTGCATCCACGCGAAGACCAACGTCACATCAGACCGACGGATGTATATGAAATTGCTCAACGGTTAAAAGAAATAAACTCGAAAAAAAATGATAAAATAGAATACAACATTGAAGGTGATCCACGTCCAGAACTTCTTGAAATGGTGCTGGATGTGCGACCAACACAATGCACGCTTGTTCCTGTTGTCAGTGGCGAGATCACCAGCCACACCGTTTGGGATATTCAAAAAGATGGCGATATGTTAAAACCTGTGATAACCTCTCTGAAGGACGCTGGTATCCGTGTGAGCCTTTTTAGCGGCACTGATCTTGAACAGATAGAGAGAACCGTTGACGTTGGTGCAGATAGAATTGAACTCTATACTGAACCTTATGCGATGGCACAGACAGAGTCGGAAATTGCGCGCGAATTTTCGCGCATGAAAAACGCTGCTGAGAAGGCGCTTGATGTAGGTCTTGGGACTAACGCTGGGCATGATCTTAATCTTGATAATCTTACTCTCATGCAACAATTGCCTGGGTTACTTGAAGTTTCTATTGGACACCATTTGATGGCTGATGCTCTCTATATCGGACTGGAAGCTGCAGTCAAAGCATACCGGACTGCGTTAGGACAAAATATACAATGAAAAAAACATGTGCAATCTTCGATCTTGATGGGACACTTATCCGTCAATCTTCAGAGAAAGTTTTTCTCAAACACTTGCTGAAACATGGCGAAATTCCGATGTCAAATCTGTTTGCATGGACATCCCATTTTTTGAAGGTCAGATCATATACTCAAGCAAAATCTAACAAGATTCATCTTTGTGGTTTAGAGCAGCGTCACCTTTGTGAACTTGCACGTAATTGTTTTGTTGATTCACTCCGTGATAGTATAGCGCCTCACATTTCAACACTAATCCAGACCCATCGAAATGAGGGGCGAACGGTAATTTTGATGTCTGGTTCGTTATCATTTTTAGTTGAACTCTTCCATCAACATTTTCAGACTGACATTATGGTCGCAGACGAATTAGAGGTGACAAACGGCAAATTTACTGGTGAGCGCGTTGGGTTACGTCCTTATGCACAGAACAAAGCTGCCCTTGCCAGAGAACTCGCAACGACACATGGGTTTGACCTAAACGCTTCTTATGCGTATGGTAACCACCATTCGGATGTTTATAAACTGGAATTGTTTGGAAATCCTGTGGCGGTAAATCCTAATCGAGAACTCCGCCGAATAGCAACAGAGCGGAATTGGCAAATAGAATTGTAGTCATGGTAGGATAAACAGTGCGGCTTGAAAAATATATTGCTACTTCAGGTATTGCCTCTCGGCGCGCAGTAAAGCGAGCCATTCGTGAGGGGCACATCACTGTGAATGGAGCAAAAATTCTCATCCCCGGACATCCGATTGATGTGGAAAAAGACATTATTGAGTTTGAAGGGAAACAGGTTCAACCACTAACAGAACATATCTATCTGATATTGAATAAGCCTGCAGGTTATTTAACGACTCGTCGTGATGAACGTGGTCGTCCTACCGTGATGGATCTTTTAACAGACCTACCGAAATCTATTTATCCAGTGGGACGTTTAGATTTAGAAACAGAAGGGCTTCTGCTATTCACAAACGATGGAAATTTCGCTAATCGGTTGATGCATCCAAGTCATGAGATTGAAAAGACCTATCTTGCATGGGTAAATGGCATTCCAAGTAAACGTGCACTTGAACGCTTACGTAACGGTATTGCCATCCCCGGTGGGAAAACTGCCCCAGCGAAGATCAAACAACTAAATGTAAAAACTGTCCCTCCGTCATCTGCTAATAGCAAAACACATAAAAATGAGGTAGTTGCAAAATTTAGGGTGATAATCCACGAAGGGAAAAAACGGCAGGTACGTCTGATGTTTAAAGCGGTGGGACATCGCGTTATCCGCTTGAAGCGGACACGTATAGGGGCGTTAGGGTTAGGCAATCTCCCGCAGGGGCAATATCGATTTCTGACCCCTACGGAAGTTGCTCAATTGCAAGCTTAATTATCGGTTTTATTTTCTGCTTCCGCAGCCAATTCCTTGACGCGTTTTAGGTTCGCTTCAGCGTTAAGTTTCATCCGTTCATCGGTTGTGTGATTCGCTAATTTCTCAAGCACTTCAATTGATTTGTCGTACTGTTTTGAAATTGAATAGATTACACCGAGATAAAGTTGAGCCTGTTCATTTTCATCTGTTTTTGGATACGTGTCAATGATTTTTTGGAAGTGCATCTCAGCTATTTTTGCTTTTTCAGCCGCTACATCTTCCGCTTTGCCTTGAATTTGATTGCCATAAGCGACTCCGAGTTGTATGTGTAAAGCAGGAAGAAGTCCCGAAGTGTTTTTAGTATCATTTTTAATGACCTTTTTGCTGAACGGGAGCGCTTTTTCTAATTGTTTCTGTCCCAAATAGGCTAAAGCGATTCCATTGTTCAACTTGACATCATCAGGTATTTTTTTGCTAATCAAAAGCGCCTTTTCCAATTGTTCCCGTTTTATATAAAGAATAGCGATTTCGCGGTTTAGGGTGACATCATCAGGCATCTTCTTCAATTTTGCCAACGTTTCTTGGAATTTCGTCTCTTTTTTTAGTGCTTCTTCCATCACAGGTGTAAATTGAGCAGGTGGAGCATATCCCACCTTCTTAGTGATGACACCACCATCCGGACCGATGAACAAAATTGTCGGAACACCTGTAATTCCATATTTCCTACGGGTTTCCTCGTTTATGGGCCGTTCCGTATCATTTGGATTTACCTTGACAGTAATGAACTTCTCAGAGAGGGCAACGACGTTTGCGTCAGTGAATGTGTCGGCATCCAGCCGATCGCAAGCAGGTCATGTGTTTGTATAGAAATCCATCATAATTGGTTTGCCGGTATCAACGGCTTGTTTCGTAGCTTCCTCAATAGACATTCCCCATTGGACTTTTTCGCCTTCTGCAAGGACAGGAATAGATACTGTCATTAGCAGAAGGACGGTGAGTCCTGCTACATAGGGAGAGTAGCGGTAAAAAACAGAATTAAACATTAATTCTCTCCTTTAGGTAAACGATAAATTAGGTGTTTCCTATATTGTCATGTTGAGCAGATAACCCGCACAACCGTTTATCCTTTTAGTGATTGTAAAATAATACCACATTCCACGAAGTATGTCCAGTTAAAACAGATTCTTGAAGGTGTGTAACCAATTCTGCATAGTTTAGTTCATGTCGGGCTTCGCTCTACCCATAGGCGTCAATTTAGCGATGAGTTTCTTGTGGGAGGGAAACCTTGAAAGCCCGATTGAACGAGATTTAAGCAGAAAATCCAAATCAACGCTGAATGCGCCAAATCAAGAAATCAACGGTATGAATCATGGCGAATGCCAAAAGCGCATTCGTCTTTAGTCATTCACCGGGTTGCTGCCAAATCAACGCTGAATGCGCGTGTAGGCATTCATCCAAATCAACGCTGAATGCGCGTGTAAGCATTCATCCAAATCAACGCAGCATGCGCGTATGGCATGCTGCGGGGTTGAAAACCCCTCCCACAAGAGGATATATCCTTAAGTTTACACCCGTCAAATGCCAAAAGCGCATTTGACGTTGATTTGGCTGAATGCCCGCTAAATGCCACAGGCGCATTTGGCGTTGATTCAGGCGTTCATAGCGTTGATTTATGGGTTTCGCTGCGCTCTACCCGACCTACAATACTACCGCGCTATTGGCATGACAAACGTGACACTAAGAAGTTTTGTTTACTTGCCTACGCAGAACTGTGAAAAAATCAGATCCAGAATATCTTCAGTCGTTGTTTTACCAACGATATCGCCGAGTGCATCAAGACTAATACGTAGATCAACAGAAACGAGATCAGGTGGCATCTCATTTTCTAAACTCGTTATCACATCATCAAGTGCTTCTTGGGCACGACGTAACGCATCTTGATGGCGAGCATTGGTAACAATCGGAGATTCACCTATAACGAATTCAGCGCCAAGCATTTCTTCTCGAATAGCAGTTTTTAGTACATCAATACCTTTGCCTTCGGTAATTGCTGTCTGAACAACGCGCGCCTTTGGGCAACGGTCTGTTAACGCTTGTGGCTGGACGATAGTAGGGAGATCAATTTTATTTAGGATCAGAATGGCACGGTGCGAATTCGCTATCTGTAAAAGCTCAATATCTGCTTCATTTAAGGGTTCGGATGCGTCAAACATTAGGAGTAGAAATTCCGCTTTGTTGAGGACATCTCTACTCCGTTGAACACCTTGCAGTTCAACAATGTCCTCCGTTTGCCTGAGTCCAGCAGTATCAACGAGATTTACAGGGATGCCGTCAAAATTGATAGTTTCATCAATTGTGTCGCGCGTAGTGCCAGGGATATCTGTGACAATGGCACGCGCCGTGCGGACAAGGGTGTTGAATAGACTTGATTTTCCGACATTCGGTTTGCCTAAAATGGCAACATTGATACCTTCCTTGATAAGACGTCCTTCCGAAGCAGTTTGGAGCAGACACATCAAGTCTGCTTGAACGGCAAGCGCAGTTTGGAGCTGCATCTCCACCTTCATAAAATCAAGGTCTTCATCGGGAAAATCGATAGAGGCTTCAATTTCTGCCAGCAATGCTGCAAGTCTATCGCTAAGTTGATTCACACTTTCAGACAATTTACCTTCAAGTGCCTGAATTGCGATTTTCCGACTAAGTTCTGTTTTTGAACTGATGAGTTCTGCTACTGCTTCAGCTTGTGCAAGGTCGAGCCTGCCGTTGAGAAATGCGCGTTTCGTAAACTCTCCCGGTTCAGCGAGTCTTGCCCCTGCTTTTACGACTAAATCTAATACAGCTGTTACCGGAACAGTCCCACCGTGGCAGTTAAATTCCACGATGTCTTCGGTGGTATACGTTTTCGGGGAGCGCATAATGCCAAGCATTACTTCGTCAACGATTTCCGCATCGGAGTTTGATGTATCTATGACGTAGCCGTGTGTAAGTGTATGTGAAGGGAGTTCAGCAGGGGAGACAGCGCGTGAAGGACGAAACAATTGACTGGCGATCGGAATTGCAAGCGGTCCGCTGACACGCACTATTCCGATACCTCCTTCGCCGCGCGGTGTTGCGATGGCGGCGATAGTATCGTCAAATTTCATATCGTAACTCCCGTTCTACAAGCGCAGCACGAGATTACCGAGGGAATCGGTGTTTTGTGTTATCAAATTTGGTTGTATATTTCTGGCTCAATAGTTATCTTGCCGTGCAATAACAACGCGACGCATATCACCTTCTCCTTGGCTAAACGTTGAGACGGTATCGTCCGATTGTAAGGCGAGATGAATCATGCGCCGGTCCTTGGCAGACATTGGGGCAAGAACGACATCTTGACGCGTCCGTTTGACTTTTGCAGCAACTTGATGGGCAAGGTCAACGAGCGTCTGCTCTCTGCGTTCACGGTAACCTTCGGTATTAACAAATACCTTTTTTTTAGCGAGTGCATTTTTATTGACGATACAATTGAGGATCCGTTCAATAGCATCAAGAGTCTGTCCATGTTTTCCGATCAGAAGTGCTGGTGAATCAGAAACCATGTTGAGGTGCAGACTTCCTTCAATGAAGTTAGATTCAACTTCACCATCAATACCTATCCGCGTGAGCATTTCCTTCAAAACGGTTTCTGGAGCAGTAGAAATATCTTCTTTAAGAGTGGCACGAATTTTTGCGGGTTTCGCGCCAAAACTCAAAATACCTTTAGTAGGTTCATTAATAATTATGAGGTTAATCTGTTCGCGCGTTGCTTCAAGCTGCGTGAGTGCAATTTCAATTGCCTCTTCAACAGTTTCAGCTTCAGTTTCAATATAGTTTTGCAATTGGCAGTACTCCTTTTATGCTGTAGAAGATTCACGCATGTATGTAAAAAATTTGTATTATAATTTGATAGAGGCCTTCTTATTATAGTGAAACCCATAATTATTTGGACATTTTGTTCTTATGCGGATTTCAAACACACCATAAATCTCCGAGGCGACAAGTCATGGCGAATACCATACGGGGAATGCCTAAAGACGCATGCGCCAAATCAACGGTCCGAATGCCCTTTGGCATTCCCCGTATGGCATTCGCCATGATTCATACCGTTGATTTGGCGTATTCGCCCAAGTGCGCTTGGCGTTGATTTGGCAATGACTTAAGAAAATGTCCAGGTATTTTTAGATTTTTCTATAAGATTTATACGATGAGGTCAAACATTAATTCGATTTGCGCTTCGGTGTGGTTTCCTGTTTTTCGGATTCGCCATCATGGAAAAATCTTGTTTGTATTTGTTGTTGTGCTACAGTAAAGACGTTATTACATAACCAGTATAACACAAACCCTGATGCCCAGTTATAAAAAAGGAAGACAAAGATAAGCGGCATAAACTGCATGATTTTCGCCTGCGTATTACTGGTAGTTGGTGTAGCAGACATTCCGCCGACAAATTTTTGTTGAAGCCAAGTCGTGAGTCCATTTAGAATCGGTAAAAACCGGATAGCATCTATCTGTGTAACAATAAGCGGAATAGAAAATGGAAGTTTATACAATGTATCTGGTGCTGATAGGTCATCAATCCAAAAGAAGAAAGGCGCACCCCGAAATTCGACAGCACTCCCAAGTAGTGCAAAGAGTGCCCAAAAAATGGGGAGTTGTGGTAGCCAAGGAATACAGCCACCTAAGGGATTCACTCCGTTTTCTTTGTAAATGCGCATTGTGGCTTTATTCAGTTTTTGCGGGTCATCCCGATGTTTTTCTCGTAATTCCGTCAATTGCGGTTGCAGTTCCTGCATCTTTTTCATAGAGATATGTGCTTTGCGGGTAAGCGGGAAGGAAATTATCTTTACTAATGCTGTCATCAGGATAATCGCTACGCCATAGTTTTGAAAGATGTTGTACAATCCGTTGACTACCCACAGCATGCCCCATGCTAAAAGACCGAAAATTCCGAAATCTATGATTTTTGGGAGATGAATCGGTACATCTGGTGCATTCGGTGCTGTAATAGGTTTCAGTAGCGCGTTATCCTTCGGTCCAACGTAGAGTCGAAAAACATGAGTTTGCTTTTGCTGAGACGGAAGTTTAAAACGAGGAATTGTCAAAACAGCAGTCTCAGTTGGTGCAGTAACCAAGATATTTTCCCTCTTATTTGCCTTTGCATTATCCAACGTATAGGTAGCCTTAAGTTCCGGATCTGGAATCATTATGGCACTAAAATATTGACTATTAATACCCGCCCAGAGTACTGTTTCTAACGCAAGTTCTTGTTTGAGTTCGCGTGTAGGTTTTCCGGTGCCGATATAGGTTTTTGCACCTTCAGCACTACGGCGCCCGGGTTTACCGGTTTCTTTTTCGTGTACGAGCAAGTCAGCATTAATCCCCGGCCCCCAACGCATTTCGTAGCCACTCCATTGTTCATTTCCACCGATTACTAAAGGTTCAGCAGCATCGGAAACATTTTCGAACGTTAAGGCTAAATCAACGGTATACCTGTCATTGTAAAAGGTAAACTGTTTGGCAACCTTCAATTGCTCATCAATCGTAGTTGTGAAGGTAAGTGTTCCCTCATTTTGTGTATCTGATAGTTGAATGCCCTGTGGCTTGTCTGCCTTCCAGGTAGCGCGACGTAAATTAAGTTCATTCTGCAGATATGAATTTCCGAATTGGAGTTCAAGACAGTCAAGTGCTGTTTCAGGAATAAGGTTCAACGGCACGTCTTTAGCGATATCCGATCTGTCGGGAAATCGCAAATTGCTGTTTTCTTTTTTTTCTACCAATTCCCATTGCTTGGCTATTGCCAATTTCTCGTTAAAAGTGATGTTGTAAATAGAAGTTCTGATATGGACCTTAGGATCGTCAGGGCTGTCTTGAACCATCATCAGTGGGTCCGAATCAACAGAATCTTCTTCTTTTACTCCAAGTTCTGATTCTTTAGATGTCTCGTCTTGCGAGGTCTGTTCAGATGTTGCGGGGTTGTTCTGTTCTGGCACGAAACGATTGCCAAATATCAGACTCCATGCAATCATTACACCGACCATTAGAACAAGTGCGAGAATATAGCGTGCGCCCATTTAAATTTTAGATGCTCCTCTTTCTATTTATAGCGCGAGGTTTTGTGACTCGCCATCCACCGTATGTCAATGGAAATTCGACGTTTATTTGCTACTGAAGTGGGTCAAAGCCTCCTGGATGATAAGGATGGCATTTTACCAATCGTTTTAAAGTTAACCAGCTGCCTTTGAAAGTACCATATTGCTCAAAGGCTTGCTGTGCGTAGTGTGAACAAGTTGGATGGAAACGGCACGTTGGAGGAAAAAGTGGGGAGATGAAGCGACGATATCCACGGATAACGTAAAGAATTAATCGGCTCATTTTCTTTCAAATAATCGCGCATTTGCTGAAGATGTTTTTTATATCCAACGATATATTTATCGGTATTGATTGGACTATGTCTCAATTTTACAAAATTCACTTTCCCAAGTGCTTCTATAAACCTGTTTTATCGGTTATCGTAATTGATGCTCTACAGAACAATTGGTGTAAACTTTCTGTAGCTTGCTGTCCTGAAAGCCTACAAGCAGCTTTTCTACCTACAACCACAATGTCGTACTGGGGCAAAAGCTCAAGTTTAAGCATGCGAAACGCTTCACGAATGAGGCGTTTGACACGGTTCCGCTGAACACTTTTACCTACTTTTTTGCTAACTGTTATTCCTAACCGAGGTTGGCTGAATTGTGTACGGAAGACGTAGATAACGAAGTAGGTATCCCAGCACTTTTTCCCTTTTTTATATGCTCTCTGAAATTCCCAAGACTTCTTCAGTCTTTCTGGATGTGGTTGATACGGCATAACCTCAGGATTGATTCAGAATAGTAGCGACTTCTTCACGCAATTCTGTAAGATGCCCTTTTATTTCCGTACATAATCGGATACGCATGGGCAAACAACTGTCTTCAGTTTCAATTAATATAAAGATACTTTTTCCAAGACGGATGGTAACCCCGAAAATGACGGTTGAGTTGCAAATATGTCAAGATTGATGGCGTTTTTGGTATTCGTTTCAACTTGAAATGCGTATCATGAAGCATCTGGCTGCCTTTTTTGTTGTTGCAGCGTTTACATGCGGTCACAACATTTTCCCAAGTTGTCTTTCCACCTTTTGAAATTGGGATAACGTGGTCAAGCGTTAGCAAAGAAGCAGCAAACTCTCGATGGCAATACTGACATACATGTTGGTCGCGCGCAAGTACATTCTTACGGGAAAACTTGACAACACTGCGCGGAACATGCACGTATTTTACCAAACGAATAACGTGCGGCACTTTGACAATAGCCGACGGTGACCGAATTTCCGATTCAGACACTTCCTCTGTTTGAGCAGTTCCTTTGAAAACCATCTTCAAGGCGCGTCTGAGATTGCAAACGTTGATCGCTTCATAACTGGCATTTAGCACTAAAACAGGTACTTCCACTCGCCTGTCCTCCTACAAGCAAGTATTCTGATTTTAGTCATACACTATTTTAACACATCTACGCGGCAATTGCAACTAAAATCTATTTCTTGGGTGTGTAAATACTTTGGCATTAACTATGTCATTTTCTTGTAGGAGGGCTTTGTCCGCCCGATAAATCCAGATCAACGCCAAATGTGCTTTTGGGCATTCAGCCAAATCAACGTCGAATACACCTATAGCATTCAGCTTTGATTCACAGTAAAGAGTCTTGAACCGAAGATCAAAATTGTAGGAAAAACTAAATAACCCTGTGAGAAATACTCGTATTTGATCAAGGGAAGGGATTTTAAGGTATTTGTTCTATATTGGGATGTGTCTATTTGCGTCTGGAAAGATACGCCGACAACGCATGGTCAAACGGGGTAGTAGTATCCATTTGCACATAATCAATCTGGCTCGCGCCGCATCCGCGACGGTAATTCTGAATAAACTGATTCAGATTTTCAAGATATGCGGTTTTAAGTGAGTTGGCTTGTGTTGAAAGTGTCTGCCCAGTTTCCATATCTCGAAAAATTACAGAGCCGTTATATGGGAAGGTGAGTTCAGCATGATCAAGTAGGTGAAAAACGATCACCTCATGTTTCTGATGGCGGAGATGTTTCAGTGCTGATATGACGTTCGAGGGTTCATCAAGTAGGTCGGAGATAACAATAACCAATCCGCGCCTAACAATCCTTTTAGCGAGTTCGTGAAAGAGACCGCTCAACTCGGTTTCCTGCCCAGGCGTAGCATTTTCAAGCGCAGACATAATTGCACGCAGATGTGTTGCTGCGCCTCTCGGTGGAATATATTGCGTAATATCTGTATCAAAAAGAGCTAATCCAACAGAGTCGCGTTGCTTCAGCATGAGGTAGGTAAGCGTGGCAGCAAGATAACACCCATATTCAAACTTCGTCAAAGTGTCATCTTTATGTTTGTAGTTCATTGACGCGCTTGTATCAAGTAGAATATATGCGCGTAGGTTCGTCTCCTCTTCAAACTTCTTAACATAATACCGATCAGATTTCCCGTAGACCTTCCAGTCGATATATCGGATTTCATCGCCGGGCATATATTGCCGATGCTCAGCGAACTCTACGCTAAACCCCTGATACGGACTTTTGTGCAACCCGGTAACGAACCCTTCAACCACAAGTCGGGCGACAAGTTCCATACCTCCGATACGAGAGAGTGCTACTGGATCAAGATATTTGTGAGATGTTTGCATATTTGCTTTCACCACTGTGTGAAGTGGTATAATGGTAGTAGTTAATTGATTTTACTTTTTTCACTAACTTGTTCAAAATGTTTTTCAATCTTGGACAAACTTTCGTCTATGTTTTTGAACGTTTGAGTTCTTTCGGTTGACTGACGTTCTACCTTACGGATTTCGGAAATGATCCCAGCACGTCCACAAAAAATAGCACCAAGCATCAAAAAAACCCAAAATTCCATCTAATCACCTTCAATCATCAGGATTCTGGTTAACCTTGTTAATATCAATATATTCCAATATTATGCCATACTGAGATTTCAATTCGTCTTTACAAGCGTCATGCACTTTATCTGTAAACTTTTGCCGTTTCTGAGTGATGTCAGTGGTGTCACACTCAGCAACAACCCTTCTCAGAATACTTTCGAATTTCGACTCAAAAAACATTTGCATGGTCTCAGAGGTAATTAGTTTATCGTCAAAAGATTGCGCTGCTTTGTATATATCATCTTCATCAGGAATAATTCTAAGATAGAAGGCAACTTCAACATCACAACGTCTGAAATCATGGGTAAGAACATCTTCTCCAATAATGTCAATTCGGATCGTATTAAGAGGAATCTCGCTAATCATATCAATAATGGTGTTGACCCAAAGACCACCGGCAAATGCAATGTTATTTTTTGTTTTATTCGCTATAAAGAGTGCTGTATTTGGTTTAGGTATTTGGTACCGAACTGTTACGCCTATGAAGATCACAACATTTCCCGAAAGAAATAAACCTATCACCACAGTCCAGAAGAGGATTCTATTCTCGACAAGCAGCGTGATATCAGATAAAACTGTGTATCCAAGGTAACCAGTAACAAATGAGTAGGCAATTATCAATAAGACAACAATAGCAAATCGCATCAATTTTTCCTAAGCGTTCAAGGTACAGATGTTTGCCTGATATTCCTTCGTTATCTTTGAATTGTATTAACGATCCTCATGGACAAAATCATTGATGAAATCTAAGCGTTCTTCTTCGTCCATAGCATCCCAATCCAGACCCCGTGCGGTGCATACCTTTCGTGCCTTTGATTCAGCATATTTCATCCTTTCCTCACGTTCAACCGGAGTCTCCTTATGCAAGCGCGCGAACGACCGATAATTTTTCTTCGGGCGGCATTTGCTGAATTAAATCAATAATCTGTTTAGTTGTTAATTCAATAGTTAAATTCATGCTAATCACCTCCTAAGCCATGTTTCACAATTATAACAAAAACCCACCTCAATATCAACAGAAATCTAAGAAATGAAGAGAGAAATATCTTGGAAGAAAACTCATCATGAATTTCAATATTGCAGGTAAAATGATGCAACGATCAGCAAATTATATCGTTTTATATTTTGTTGGGAAAACAGATAAAACCCGCATGGATTTTTTCTGCATACACTATTACCTTAGCCCATTTCCATGGGCATGCAATCAATCACAAAGTCATTGATGTTAAGATTGAAAATACGGAGCATATTCAATGGGTAATCCTGTTACATACTTTGAAATAGCAGCTAAAAACGGTAAAGAGTTATGTGGTTTTTACAGTTCCGTATTTGGCTGGAAAATAGAACAATTACCTGGCGGCGATTACGGCATTTACTCTTACGGTATTGACTCACAGTCAGAAGAGGGAATAGCCGGGCACATTTTTGTGTTGCCTGAGTTTTTTGACTTCACAAACCAAGTCACTTTTTACGTTAAGGTAGACAATCTACAAACCTATCTTCAGAAGGTGGAAAGTCTTGGTGGTCATACCCTTATACCACCTCAGCAAATTCCTGGTAACAGAGGGTCATTCGCATGGTTCGTTGACCCGAGTGGTAACTGCTTAGGATTGTACAGACAACCAGAATCGAATGAGTGAAGCCCTCAATTTTTACGTTCAATTTGTGATTAAAGAATTTAATATGATAGGAGAAACTAAATTTAAATGGGAAATCCAGTTGTGTATTTTGAAATAGCAGGTAGAAACGGCGAAAAGTTAAACGATTTTTATTGTTCCATATTTGGTTGGAAAACGGATAAAAACCCTTATGGTGGGGCATATATGGTTGACTCGCAGCCGGATGATGCGGGCATCCCCGGACACATTTTTCCGGTTACAGAAGATATGGACTTTGATAAGCACGTCACCTTTTATGTTGAGGTGGACGATCTTCAAGCGTATCTTGACAAGGCAGAAAGTCTTGGAGGAAAGATCCTAATTCCACCACAAGAGATTCCTGGGAACATGGGAGCGTTTGCACTTTTCCTTGACCCAAGCGATAATTGCATTGGATTGTATCGACTCCCAGATTCAAATTAACCATATCCATGCTTCCTTGAGCGTGAATCGTAAGAAACTTTGAGACTTACAAAAAGAGGGTGGCGAACTAAGGTTTACCACTCTATTTTTTTCGCAATAATACATTCAAATTATAAAGGAGTAACTTCAATGGGAAATCCAGTTGTGCATTTTGAAATAGCAGGCAAAAACACTGAAAATTTAAGCAATTTTTACGGTTCGTTATTTGGTTGGGATATACAAAAGGACAATGACGGATTTTACAACATAATGCCAGTTCCAGATTTAGAACAGGGTATATGTGGGCACATATTACCCACTACTGAAGAAATGTCTGTATCTAACTTTGTCTCTGTTTATATTCAGGTAGATGATCTTGAAGCATCACTTGAACAAGTAGAAAATCACGGTGGCAAAACCCTTGTCCCGCCACAAACTATTCCTGGAAGCGGGAGCTCTTTTGCTATGTTCCTTGACCCAAGTGGCAACTGCATCGGTTTGTACAAAGCATAAAATGTATAAAGTCAAGAAATGATGAACAGCGGCAATCACGCAGTTTTCATCATAAAACGATTTAAATAAGGAGAAATTCTAATGGCAAATCCTGTCACGATTTTTGAAATAGCAGGTAAAAAAGAAGATTCGTTATGCGATTTTTACAGTTCTTTGTTCGGTTGGGACATAAATCAAGACGATGATTGTGGGAATACTGTAAAAACAGGATCCGATGAGGGCATTCAAGGACACATTGTCCAGACAACCGAACAGATGCCGATCACAAACCATGTTACTGTTTACATTGAAGTAGATGACATTGAAGCGTCTGCGAAGAAGGTAGAGAGTAATGGAGGAAAGGTAATTATGGGACCCATGCCTATTCCAGATGGCGAAAGTTTATTCGCAATGTTCCTTGACCCAAGTGGTAATTGTCTCGGTCTGTTCCAGTCTTAAGCAGCAATTGGTAGATAGTCGCTTCATTATCCACAAGGTTCGTCTGAAAATGGGGTGACACCTTTTTAGTGATTGTAAAGCAAAAGTCATTTTACCATTCGTTATGATAAAGAACCAATTTTAGATGGAGAAATATCATGAGTAGTCCCGTCGTGCATTTCGAAATCGCTGGAAAAGATGTCCAAAAGTTGATTGATTTCTACAGCACCGTGTTTGAGTGGAAAATTTTTCCGTTAAACGATGAGTTATACATTGCGGACCCAGCGTCATCTCAAGGGATAGAGGGACATCTATTTGAGACAACCGAAGAAATGGGTTTCATAAACCTCGTCATCATCTATGTTCAAGTCTATGATATCTGGGGTTGTCTGGAACAGGCGGAGAGTCTTGGTGGAAAAATCCTGATACAACCACAAGAAATTCCGGGGAATGCAAGCCACTACGCGCTGTTCCGAGATCCAAGTGGAAACTCCATCGGTTTGTTGCAACGAAGATTATCATAGTGGAAAATCCATTCCAAACCAGTTTAAGGAGTAATCTTAATGGAAAATCCAGTGACGAAATTTGAAATTGTCGGTGAGGATAGTAAAACATTAGGTGATTTTTATCGTTCCGTATTTGATTGGGAGTGGACAGAGTACGCTGAGGGATATTACGGCTTTGAGACAGGTTCTGAATCTGATAACGGGATTGAAGGGCATATATATCCGCCAAACGATGAAATACCTTTAGTAGACAATGTTCCTTTTGCAAACACTGTTACCATTTATGTAACAGTGGAAGATATTCATGCTACGGTTGAGAAACTTGAGAGTCTTGACGGGACGATTCTTATGCCGCCTACAGTTGTATCCGATAAAGGTGAGTTATTAGCGATGTTTCTTGACCCAATCGGTAACCGAATTGGTTTATATCAACTAAAGGAGTAATATCAATGGGTAATCCTGTGATGTTTTTTGAAATAGCAAGCAAACAAGGTGAATTGTTGCGTGATTTTTATTGCGACCTGTTTGATTGGACTATTCTACCATTTGGTTGGAGTATACCACACTTTCCAAATGATATTTTTGCTATTGATCCGACGCCGCCTCCATTACCGGACAAAGGTATAAAAGGACATATATATCCACTATCCGATGAAATAGATTTTTCTAATCGTGTTTCAATTTTTATACAAGTTGACGATCTGCAAGAAACACTCGAAAAGATTGAGAGTCAGGGTGGAAAAACGCTCGTGCCGCCGCAGATGCTTCCTGATAGCATGGGATCAATCGCTATGTTCCTGGATCCAAGCGGAAATGTTGTTGGTTTACATCAAATATAGGTGTTATTGTATCACGAAACTTGAATTAACTTTTTAACCCTAAACAATGCAATGATATAAAACATATCAGAAGCGAATCAAATATTTTGAATCAATTTCATTTTTAATTTAAAGGAGTAATACCAATGGGCAATCCAGTCATGTGGTTTGAAATAGCAGGCAAAAACGGTGCGGAATTATCTGAGTTTTACCGTTCACTTTTTGGGTGGGAAATTTCACCGGAGACCAACGGTGTTCATCTGTGTGATCCATCTCCGGATCAGGGGATAAAAGGGCATATTTTTCAAACAACCGATGAGATGCCATATACAAACCACGTAACCGTTTATATTTCTGTGGACGATCTTGAGGCAGCAGTTGCGAAGGTAGAGAGTAATGGCGGGAAGATTTTAATACCACCACAAGAAATTCCAGATTTCGGGGGTTCTTTTGCGATGTTTCTCGATCCAAGCGGCAATGTTATCGGTTTACACAAACAATAGAAAATATAAATAGTGTAAATTCCGAACTTTTAGAATAATAAGAACAGAGTGGTGAAAAGATTTCGCTACTCTGTTTTATTTTTAGGAGTAGATTTCAATGGGTAATCCAGTTACGCATTTTGAAATAGCCGGCAAAGACGGTGAGGCGTTAGCTGAGTTTTATCGTTCCCTTTTTGATTGGGAGATTCATCGATTTGATTGGGAGATGATCCCGTTTTCCACCGGCATTTATGGAGTGATTGCGTCACCGGCTCAAGGGTTAAAAGGACACATTTTCCCAACGACTGACGATATGGATTTCTCAAATCATGTCACGATTTATATCCTCGTCGATGATCTTCATGCGACACTTGAGAAAATAGAAAATCATGGCGGCAAGATTGTTATCCCGCCTCAGGAAATTCCTGATAACAGAGGAATACTTGCTATGTTTCAGGATCCGGGCGGAAACGTTATCGGAATTCATGAAGCATAATTATGATTAAGTGACACATTTTGTTATACAAATTTCTTGAGACTATTTATGTAAGCACTGGTTTTAGCCATCGTCTTGTCGTTTCAATGTCCATTCCAGTGCGTTTAGCGTAATCCGCAACCTGATCCTCTCCTATTCTGGCAATGCTAAAATACCGCGCATCCGGGTGTGAAAAATACCACCCGCTAACAGATGCTGCAGGAAACATCGCGAGATTCTCTGTAAGAGAAATACCTGTATTTTCAGTTGCATTCAGTAGATCAAACAAAACCCGTTTCTGGTTATGATCGGGACACGCAGGGTAACCCGGGGCAGGACGAATCCCCCGATATTTTTCTGCTATCAAAGCATTGTTATCCAATGACTCATCAGTTGCGTAACTCCAAAGGACTGTGCGGACGTGCTGATGCATACACTCAGCAAAAGCTTCGGCTAACCGATCTGCTAATGCTTTTGCCATAATGCTGTTGTAGTCATCTTGATTTTGCTCAAACTCAGCACAGAGTTCAGGAACACCGATTCCAGTTGTTACAGCAAACGCGCCAATATAGTCCGGAAGAGATGTCACTTTCGGAGCAATGAAATCGCTAAGGCTTAGGTTCGGTCTGGAGAAAGGTTGCTCGGTCTGTTGACGCAAATGATGTAGCGTGCCAATAATCTCAGTTCTATCTTCGTCAGCATATATCTGCGTGTCATCACCAACACCGTTCGCAGGAAAGATTCCCACAACAGCAGATGCACAAAGTTTTTTCGCTTCAACGATTTGATTTAGAAGCGTTTTGCCATCTTCAAGAAGTTTCCGCGCTTCTGCTCCCATATCTGGTTTTTCCAGAATATTTGGATATTTTCCTGTGAGTCCCCATGTTGTAAAGAAAGGAGTCCAATCAATATAGTCAACAAGTTGTGCTAATGGATAATTGTCAAAGACCTTAATACTTGTCATCTGTGGTTTGGGAGGGAGATAATTTTTCCAGTCAGGAATAAATTTGCGTTGTTGTGCGGTAGCAAATGGCAAAAGCCTTGTCTGTTTCCTGTTTTTTGCGCGACGTTCCCGAATATCAGCATATTCTTCTCGTGTCTGATCAACCAACTTTTGTTGGTTTTCACTGCTCATCAAATTACTGACAACACCAACACTTCGAGAAGCATCCTTGACGTGAATCGTGGCACCGCTGTACGCAGGTTCAATTTGGACAGCGGTATGAATCTTTGAAGTAGTGGCACCGCCAATAAGTAGTGGGATACGGAAACCTTCACGTTCCATCTCCTCAGCGACATGAACCATCTCATCTAACGATGGCGTAATGAGTCCGCTCAATCCAATTATATCAGCGTTCTCTTTCCGTGTTGTTTCCAAAATATCTTCCGCTGCCACCATCACACCGAGGTCAACGATATCATAATTATTACATCCTAACACCACGCCCACGATGTTTTTGCCGATGTCATGAACATCACCTTTCACCGTAGCCATTACAATCTTTCCTCTGGATTGAATACCGCCTTCAGTTTGTTCCATTTCAATATACGGAATGAGATGTGCAACAGCTTTTTTCATCACGCGTGCACTTTTGACGACTTGCGGTAGAAACATCTTGCCATCACCAAAAAGTTCACCTACGCGATCCATACCATCCATCAACGGACCCTCAATCACTTGTATAGGACGTTCATGCTTTAAGCGCGCTTCTTCTGTATCTGCTTCAACGAATTCGATAATACCTTCAACGAGGGCATGACTTAGCCGTTGCTCAACGGATAATTTTCGCCATTCCTTGTTAACGCGCTTCTTTTTTCCTTTGGCTTGCAGCGTACTTGCGAGATTAACGAGTCTATCCGTAGCATCTTCTCGGCGATTAAACAGAACATCTTCTACTGCTTCTAACAATGGTTTAGGTAGATCGTCATAGACAGCAAGTTGACCTGCGTTTACAATACCCATGTCCATGCCTGCATTGATTGCATGGTAGAGAAACGCCGCGTGCATCGCTTCACGCACTGTGTCGTTGCCACGGAAGGCGAATGAGATATTGCTTACACCACCACTCACTAATGCGGATGGACAAGTCTCTTTTATCTTTTGGCACGCCTTTATAAATGCTTGCGCGTATTCATTGTGTTCTTCAATTCCTGTTGCAACAGCAAAAATGTTTGGATCAAAAATAATATCTTCTGGTGGAAAGTTTACCTTTTCTGTCAATAATTTATACGCCCTTTGACATATCTCCACTTTACGTTCAAAAGTGTCTGCTTGACCTTTTTCGTCAAAAGCCATCACGATAACCGCCGCACCGTATTTTCTGATAAGCCGTGCCTTATCTAAAAAATCGTTCTCACCCTCTTTTAAACTAATTGAATTGACGACACCTTTCCCTTGAATGCATGCTAAACCTACCTCGATTACTTCCCATTTGCTGGAATCAAGCATAATAGGCACGCGACTAATATCTGGTTCTGCTGCGATTAGGTTTAAGAATTTGGCAATTGCGGTTTGTGCATCTAACATGCCAGCGTCCATATTGATGTCAATAAGTTGGGCGCCATTTTCTACCTGATCGCGAGCAACCTCTAATCCTGTTTCGTAATCCTCGTTTTTGATAAGCGTTGCGAAGCGCCGTGATCCTGTTACATTTGTCCGTTCACCTACGTTAACAAAGAGAGAGTCGGGTGTGATGTTGAATGCTTCTAAGCCGCTCAATCGGCAAGCGCTTTCTTGAGGTTTGGGTTGTCTGGGAGGATATTCTGCGGCGACTTTGGTAATGGTTTCAATATGTTCAGGTTGGCTGCCACAGCATCCGCCGACGATATTGACGAATCCGTTTTGTGCGAATTCATGCATCCAATTTCCCATTTCCTCTGGTGTTTGTGTATAGTGCCCAAGTTCGTTTGGGAGTCCAGCGTTCGGATAACAAATAACAGGAATATCCGCGAGTTTTGCCATTTCTGCTAAATATGGGCGAATCTGTTGTGCACCAAAACCACAATTTAAACCTACAGCGAGTAGGTTTGCATGACGAACGGAGTTCCAGAAAGCTTCAACTGTTTGCCCTGATAGGTTGCGTCCACCGCCGCCACTTCTGTCGGATGAGACGATGAGAGGGATGTCAATACCTCGTGTTTCAGCAAGGGTTTGTATTGCAAAGAGCGCTGCTTTACAGTTCAGTGTGTCCATGACAGTTTCAACGAGTAAGAGATCCGCACCGCCATCAATTAATCCCTCTGCTTGCGTGGTATAGGCAGATACAAGTTGTGCGAAAGTAATATTTCGGTATCCGGGGTCGTTCACGTTCGGAGAGATGGAGCAGCTGCGATTTGTAGGTCCCATACTTCCCGCGACAAAGCGAGGTTTGTCTGGCGATGACCATTTGTCTACCACTTCACGAGCGATTTGGGCTGCGGCGTAGTTTACCTGATACGCTTGATCCTGAAGTTGATAGTCTGCCATTGAAACGGATGTGCTGGTAAAGGTATTTGTCTCGATGATGTCCGCGCCTGCTTGGCAGTAATTTGTGTGGATTTCACGCACAATATCGGGTTGGGTGATAGAGAGCAGGTCATTATATCCTTTGAGTTCGGAGGGGTGATTTGCAAACTGGTCGCCTCGGAAATCTTCTTCCATGAGTCGATAGGTCTGCAAAAGTGAACCCATTGCACCGTCAAGGACCAATATCCGTTTCTTTAGTTCATTTTTTAGATGTATTATCCGTTCAGAATCTGCCATATTTTTCCTTGTTTGTTAGGTAATTATGCCATATATATTATACCATGTGCAGAGCATTATGTCCATTTCATTTCAAATTTAATCAACGATGGAAACGTTGAAAACACGCATTAAGGAGACAGATCTTTTGCAGAACACAAAAGAAGATTTTACGCAGAATCAAGATACGGCGAAGATGCTTGAAGCCCACAAATATGCGATTCATTTTGATATTTTGCCCGAAATTTCCTATCTTAATCAGGAGTTACCTATTATAATTGCAGACCTATTACAACTTTTTCACCAATTTCCCAAAGATGTATGGATTTCGCAGCAATCGGTTGACGAAGGGCTTGATTTTTGTAGAGTGGTGTTTTGGGTATTTTCGGAGTCGTCCGATGCGCTCAAGACATTTAGCATCTGGTTTCAGGCACTATTTCGTGAATCACAAGTTGCAAACGTTTTAGAATGTCTCGTCGCTTGTGCCTTAGATGAACCAGATGCTGCATCGGTAGAACTGACTGATTGGACGCGTTTACATGCTTTAGAAGCAGATGTTGAGAAAGTAATCCAGACTGAAAAAGAAAAAAATAAGATTGACATGTAAAATAGGCTATGCTATACTACTTAATCAAAATAAATTTCCCTCATTTCCGGAAAATAGGAGAATCGTCGTGAACCGCCTATATTGGAGTTTTGTTCTGCTATGCTTTTCACTCTGTTTTATCAACAGTGGGTATACTTATACATCTGATGAAGTTTACAAGAATTTTAAAGAGGCTTATGAAAAATCGAAAAACTTTAGTGCAGAATTTGAGGAGACCACACTATTTGGAACGAAAAAAAGGGTTACTCACGGGCGATTTACTTTTGGCAAACCAAACCTACTCCGCAAGGAATATGTTTCACGAAAAGATCCGAACCAAGTTACAAAAACCATCCTTTTAGATGGTACGTTCGTATGGTCCTATGCCCGATTGCTCAATCAAGTCAATAAGAAAAAGTTGAGTAATGACCAGCAGCGTGAACTCTTACCCGGAATGGGACCTTCTCTTGAAGGATTATCAGAAAATTGGAATATAAATTTAGTTCCTGATGAAGCAGCGAACGCAAAGGGTGTACATCAAATTCAGTTAACCCGAAAAGACCGTTCGGTGAATAGAACTGAAGGCAATGAAAAAGAGATACTCGAAATTTGGGTCAAAGAAGGTGAGTGGCTTCCCGTTCAATTTGGTCATGTGATTGAGTATGAAGATGGAAGTCGTCGAAACGTAATCGTGAAGTTATCTAAGATACAACGAGACAAAGAGTTACCCCCAAACGTGTTCAAGTTTGTTATTCCCAAAGATGCTGAGGTGATTGATTTTACTGAGAATTAGGAATTTATGAATTTTCGTCTCTATTTACGGTTGGCAAATCTCCTTACGTTTTCACGGTTGTTGCTGACACTGCCTTTCTTTCTCTTTTTTCGTGCAAAATTGATGGTACCTGCAGCAATCATTTTCGGATTGGCAGCTTTGACAGATTATTTTGATGGCAGAATTGCCCGAAAGCAAGGTATTACCAGTTTCGGTAGTTTCATGGATTCGATCGTTGACAAAATTTTGGTAGGTACTGCACTAATAAGTTTCTATCTTTTTCAGCATGAACACTTAGACAATGGGATAGGATTAATTCCAATATGGATGGTGTTAGTTATCATAGGACGTGAAATTATTGTCACAGCGCTGCGAATCCTGTGTGTGGCGAAAAATGGTGAGGTAATATCTGCAAATCGCTGGGGCAAATACAAGACTACTGTCCAAGTCATCGTGATATTCATAAGTTTGGTTTTACTCATCTTTTTTAAAGATTCTCAATATGTTATTCAACTCCACGGACCGATTTATTTTATGATGTACCTCCCCTTGGTGTTGACTGTTGCCTCAGGTATAGAATTTCTTTATGGCAACCGGAAAGCGTTTACTGTTTAGAGCATGCGTGAAATTTGTGGTTTTGGGGAATAATAATGAAACCTGATTCAATCCGGTGTTTTGCTGCAATTGAGATACCAGAAAGGATTCAGGCTTTATTGGCAGAAGTTCAGGATGCGTTTCGTCCGAAGATTGAAAAAGCATCGTGGACGAAGCAAGGAAATTTCCATCTGACTTTGAAGTTCCTTGGAGACGTAAAGAGTCGGACTATCAATGAGATAAGTGCAGCATTACAAAAGATAGTGGAAAGTCAAACACCATTTTCAATCGAAATTGGTGGGATAGGAGCATTTCCAAATTTAGAACGTCCTCGTGTTTTATGGGTAGGTTTAAAACAAGGAATACCACTAACAGTAAAGTTGGCTCGTGCGATAAATCATGAACTTGTTAAGTTTGGTTTTGAGAAAGATACGCGTTTTCACCCACATTTAACGCTCGCGCGACTAAGAGACCAAGTGAATTTGAATACTTTTATCAGTTTATTTAAGAAATTTGAAACCCTTGACGGGACTTTGTTGACAGTAGATAAAATTACGCTTGTCAAAAGTGAGTTGCATCCGAGTGGTGCAGTCTATACCCCGTTAAAACTCTGTGAATTGGGCAAGGAGAAAGTTGCTAATGGCAAATGACGATCAAAAAAAACCTGAAAATGAAGGAAGTCCGGGAGAGAAAAAAGCTGCTGAAGAGAAAAAAAAGGCTGTTGATCAAGCTATTTCTCAAGTAGAACGCGCCTATGGAAAAGGTGCGATTATGCGTTTTACTGATAACGAAGTGGTACCGGTAGAAGTAATCCCAACGGGTGCACTTGCACTTGATATGGCATTAGGCGTTGGCGGTGTCCCGCGGGGCAGAATTATAGAAATTTTTGGGCATGAGGGTACAGGAAAAACAACTTTGGCACTACACATCGTTGCTGAAGCACAAAAAATGGGTGGAATCGCAGCGTTTATTGACGTTGAGCATGCTTTGGATACAACTTACGCCCGCAATATCGGTGTTAATCTCGAAAACGTATTAATTTCGCAACCGGATGCCGGTGAACAAGCATTAGAGATTGTGGAAACACTCATCCGAAGTGGAGCGATTGACGTTGTCATCGTCGATTCGGTGGCTGCTTTAACACCACAAGCCGAAGTTGAAGGTGAAATGGGTGATGCGCATGTCGGGTTGCTTCCACGCTTGATGTCTAAAGCGTTAAGAAAACTATCGGGTGTGACGAACAAGTCGAAAACATGTGTTATTTTTACCAACCAGATTCGCCAAAAGATCGGTATCATGTTTGGTAACCCAGATACAACACCTGGTGGACTCGCACTGAAGTTTCATGCTTCTGTGCGTTTAGAAATCCGCCGTGCTACGCAGATCAAAGAAGGTACTGAAGTGCTTGGGAACAGAGTCCTTGTCAAGGTAGTAAAAAACAAAGTAGCACCGCCCTTCAGAGAAGCAGAATTTGATGTGACTTTTGGTAAAGGTATATCAAAAGAGGGTAACCTTTTAGATATCGCTATTGATGCCAAGTTGATTGATAAAAGAGGTTCATGGTTCTCATATAACAATGAACGGATAGGTCAAGGACGTAATAATGCGAAAACTTATTTAGAGCAAAATCCTGAAATTGCAGCTGAACTTGATAAAAAGATTAGAGAAAATCTTGGCTCAATTTCTCAATCTGGAATAGGTGAAATCCCGGGTGTTGATGTTATTGATGAACAGGTGGATACCGAATTTGATGATACATCTGATGACGGCGATGAAAATTAGATTTTGATTAGATGCCTCTTGTAGGAGGGGTTTGTAACCCTGATTTATAATGGGACTATATAAAAACTGAATGGTTCTTTGTTTTTTCTTGATGTAAATTTTTCAACATGCTATACTTTTATGCACTAAGGTTGGTATTGATAAGATCCAACCTTTTTTTTACCATACCATCAATCTTTTCAATGGAAAGTGAGAACATCTCGTATGGCTGGCAAAAGAGAGACTTCATCTGAATTATTGAAAGGTTCTGATATTGAAGGGATCGAATCAGATAATACGGTTGACTATCCACAGCGGATTCGTGAGTTAAACTGGCAGATAGAGATGCTTGAAAACGAAGTTTCGGATCTGAGAAGACAGTTGAGCACTGCCCCAGATGAAGATGTGGACGCGCGCCTGTATGAAATGACACGTGAACTTATGCAGGCACATAGACGCAATCGCAAACTTACAACTACGCTCCATGAAGCAAAGGAAAAACTTGAACTCCTAAAAGAAAAGGTCAAACAACTGAGCGCGCCACCGAACAATTACGGTATTTTTCTTGGTGCGAATGATGATAACACGATTGATGTTGACATCAGTGGAAAAAAATGGCGTGTGAATCTTGATCCTGCCATCAAAGCTGATCAAATACAGATAGGGCAAGAGGTCATTGTTAATAGTGGCTTAAATGTCGTTGCGATCAAACCGCCTGAGAAACATGGAGATGTCGTTAAGATAAAAGAATTACTTGAATCTGATCGCGCTATTGTGAATCTTCGGACAGATGAAGAACAAGTTGTACGGGTTTCCGCCGCTTTGAAGGATGAACCTTTGAAGACAGGAGATAGCGTCTTGCTGAATCATACCAGTGGGATGCTCCTTGAAAAACTTCCAAAGCGCGAACTTGACGATTTACTGCTTGAAGAAGTCCCTGATATAAGTTATGCGGACATCGGTGGACTTGATACGCAGATAGAGTCAATTCGAGATGCCATTGAAATGCCTTACCTTTACCCTGATGAGTACCGCGAATTTGATCTGACTCCACCGAAAGGTGTGTTGCTGTATGGGCCTCCAGGATGTGGAAAAACATTGATAGCACGAGCGGTGGCGAATAACCTCGCTGAAAGTATCCGACAAAAGACCGGTAGAGATGACGTCAGAGGCTATTTTATAAATATCAAGGGCCCCGAGCTGCTTAATAAGTATGTTGGTGAAACTGAACGAAAGATACGAGAAGTCTTCCAAAAGGCACGTGACAAGTCTAAAGAGGGGTATCCTGTTGTTATCTTCTTTGACGAAATGGATTCTTTGTTCCGATCGCGCGGCATGGGAATTTCATCAGACATGGAGTCCACCCTTGTGCCACAGTTTCTCGCCGAAATTGACGGTGTAGAAAATTTACGCGATGTTATTGTTATCGGTGCAAGTAATCGGCAAGACCTCCTTGACCCCGCTGTTTTGAGACCGGGTAGACTTGACATAAAGATAAAGATTGATCGTCCCAACATTGATGGTGCCAAGGATATTTTTGCTATCTATTTAACACCGGACCTTCCGTTCGCAAAAAAAGAAATAGATGAATTTGATGGTGATACTGATAGTATTTCAGAACATTTCATAGCCGCTGCTGTGGACGAGATGTACGCGACTACAGATGAAAATAGGTTTATTGAGGTAACATACACCCGTGGCGAACGCGAAACCCTCTTTTTTAAGGATTTTGTTAGCGGAGCAATGATTAGGAACATTGTTTCACGCGCGAAAAAGACAGCAATTAAACGCTTAATAGATTCTGAAGGGAAGGAAAAAGGAATTTCGCTTGACGATTTGAAGTCCGCTATTCGAGAGGAGTATCGTGAAAACGAGGACCTACCGAATACCACGAATCCAGATGATTGGGCAAAGATTTCTGGTAGGAAGGGCGAAAAGATTGTCAACATTCGAGCACTGATTAATGAGCCAGAGGTGCGTAGAAAGCCAGAGGTAAGAGTTAGCAAAGGTGGAACATACCTATAGTATTAGTTTATGGAAAAGTTGTGCATTGCATAGTAGTAGGCACACGCCGTGTGCCGTAATCTCATCACTTGTGTACGGCACGCGGAGCGTGCCTACTACCATGTTCCAAATCAACGCTGAATGCGCTTTTGGCATTCAGCGGGTGTTAATATGTGATTGGATCAAGCCTCAGAGAGGCGAAAGGTGTATAGCAGCATCATATTTTACATTGCACAGAGTTTCAGAGGAGCGAAAGGTGATAAGAAGGACAGAATACCACACTAAATTGACACCCGCTGAATGCCATAAAGGCATTCATAGCGTTGATTTATGGGTAGAGCGTAGCGAAACCCAACATTTAGATTTAGCATGCATGTGGTCTAATATTGCTTTTATAACTGTAGTATCTATTTGACTACGAAAGAGAATATGTCAGTACCAACAATTATCGGAACCGAAACTGAGTTCGGTATTTCCGTCAAAAATGCGCGAGAACAAGACCCGATAGCGGCTTCAACGTTAGTTGTAAACGCCTATAAAAGCCGTAACATCCCAACGATTTCATGGGATTATGCGCAAGAAAGCCCATTGATGGATGCCCGCGGATTTATGGAAGAGAGTCAAAATCCATCGGTGGAAGACGAGAACAACAATGTTATTAATGATATTTTGATAAACGGTGGTAGATATTATGTTGACCACGCACACCCGGAATACTGCACACCTGAATGTTCAAATGCCCGCGACCTCGTTAAATATGAAAAAGCAGGCGAACTCATTTTAGATTTAAGCCGGCTCGCTGCAGAGCAGTTGCTGCTGGATAATCAAGAAATTATTATCTATAAAAACAATACTGATTACAAAGGACATAGTTACGGAGCACATGAAAATTACTTGATGTCGCGTAAGGTGTCATTTTCGGATATTGTAGATGGATTAACACCTTTCCTCGTAACACGACAGATTATTACCGGTAGTGGTAAGGTAGGAGCAGAAAACGGGGCAGACGATACGGATTTCCAAATCTCACAACGAGCAGATTTCTTTGAAAAAGAGGTCGGTCTCAGCACAATGGTTGAACGTCCGTTGATAAACACCCGTGATGAACCACACGCAGATTCAAAACTTTATCGTAGGTTGCATGTGATTGTGGGCGATTCGAACATGTCCGAATTTGCTATCTACCTGAAAGTCGGGATTACGGCTATCGTCTTACAATTAATTGAGAAAGGGGTTATCGGTAAGCAATTTGCTTTACAAGAACCTGTTGCAGTGATAAAATCGGTATCGCGTGATCTATCGTGCAAAAACAAGATTGAACTTAAAGATAACCGCAAGTGGACAGCAATAGAGGTTCAACGGGCGTATCTTGAGCTTGCGCATCAACATCTTTCGGGTGAAGAACGAACGCCTATAGTTGAGGATGTTTTAGAAAAGTGGGATTTTGTTTTAAAAGGTTTAGAAGTTGATCCGATGTCTTTAGGGCAGCATTTAGATTGGATCATCAAGAAACGGCTAATTGATGCTTATGTCGCACGTCACGATTTCAAATGGACTGACCCGCGTGTTCGGATGATGGATCTTCAGTATCATGACCTGCGACCCGATAAAGGACTTTATGCACGATTGCTGAAAAATGGGCATGTTGAACGTATATTAACGCATGAAGAAATCGTTCATGCAATTCAGCATCCTCCATTAGATACCCGCGCATATTTTCGAGGCACATGTTTACGAAAATTTCCTAATGAAATTCATAGTGTGAGTTGGAATTCAATAATTTTTAATGGTCCAACAGGTTTTGATAAAATTATGATGGAACGTCCACACTTTGGCACACAAGAAATTGTTGGTGAACTATTAAACACCTGTACGGTCGTTGATCTCGTGAACCAAATCCGAGCTGACTGCAAATAATTTAGTTGATAAGATTTTATCCCTAATGCTGAAAATGTAAGGTATACGGAATTTCCGTTGCCCGTAATTATAAAAGGAGTCCAAGATGCCAAGCGAAAAACAGCAAGAATACAGAGATCATCCCGCGAATGAAACTGCGGAGATACAGCCCAATTCTGAATTCAATGAAAACGTAGATGAGTTGACTGAAGATTTAGATGCGCTCCTTGATGAAATCGACGAAATTCTGGAAGAAGACTCCGAGGAATTCGTCGAGAACTACATCCAGCGGGGAGGGCAGTAGGATTGCTCAAACTCCATGATTATGGAACTACCGATTTTTTGCAAATTCTGAAGAACCGATACCCCGATCAGGTTGGTAACTGGAACCAACCTAACGGATTACAAGATGCGCTTCCACAAAATGTTTTGGAAGGCACTACGGTCCTCGCGCTTGTGTATAATGACGGTGTTATTATTGCCGGTGATCGTCAAGCAACAGAAGGTTACCAAGTTGGAGAACGTCGAATTCAGAAGGTTTATAAAATTGATAGACACTCTGCAATAGCGGTTGCTGGTGTTGCGGGGCCCTGTATTGAAACAGCAAAACTTTTCCAAGTTCAAGTTGAATTTTATGAAAAGATAGAAGGGGCACCCTTAAGTTTGGATGGGCAAGCGAATTATTTGTCCAGTCTTGTCAGAGCGAATTTAAGTTTAGCGATGCAAGGGTTAATTGTTTTGCCGCTTTTTGCTGGGTATGACTTAAAACGTGAAACAGGACGGATTTTTAAGTACGATGCGCTCGGTGGACGTTACGAGGAAGACGCCTATTATGCTATCGGTTCCGGTGGGAAGGATGCGCGTTCAACTTTAAAAAAGTTGTATCAACCGAATATGTCCAAAGAATCGGCACTCAACGCTGTTGCAGAAGCACTCTGGGATGCAGCAGATGAGGATATTGCGACTGGCGGTCCTGATTTGATTCGGAAAATCTTTCCGACCTTGACATTAATTACAGAAGCAGGTGTATCAGAGGTGCCAGACGATACCGTTGCAGCGTTGTACCGAGAGTTAGTCGCTCGCTTAGAACAGTCGTAGGCGGGTTTTTCTACGTACTCGGTAAATCTTGAGGAGTTGTGAATGTCGACGCCTTATTATGTGTCGCCCGAACAGATTTGGGAAGATAAAAAGGATTTTGTCCGTCGCGGAATTGAGCAAGCGAAAGAGGTGGTTGCCTTAGAATATAAGGACGGACTGCTGATGGTTGCCGAAAACCCGCGCAGAACGACCTTTAAAATTTCTGAAATTTATGACAGAATAGCACTCGCCTCAACAGGTCGTGTTGCAGAATATGAGGCGCTTCGTGTAGCAGGTATTCGTGAATCTGAAATGAAAGGTTATACTTACTACCGTGAAGATGTCACTGGAAAATGGTTGACAAACCTATATTCACAACACATGGGGGCGATCGCTCAGGCATGGGATGCAAAACCGTTAGAGATTGAACTACTTGTATGTGAAGTAGATGGAAATCCAGCTGTCGGTAGTCAGATTTACTATGTAGACTTTGACGGGACCTATCACGAAGAGGAAAAATTTGCAGTTATAGGCGGCAGGGCAGAATCTATAACTAATATCCTAAAAGAAACTTACACAGAAGGTTTAGAATTAGCCGCAGCATTACAACTTGCTTCACAGACTCTTGAACGTATTGAAGCAGAAGAGTCGGAACCGTATGAGATATCGCCACAAACCATAGAAGTTGCGTGTCTTGACGTAACCGCTGGACGCCGTAAATTTCGTCGGTTTTCCATTGAAGATATAGCTGAGATTTTTAACCATGCATCGTAGAATATACGGATTGGAAACCGAGTACGGGATAATCTGTACCCCAGAGAAGAACAGAGGCAAAAAACTAACGGTTCAGAATGTAGTTATGTATCTGTTTCGTGAAATTATATCTGGGCGGATGTATCCTGATGTATTTTTAGAAAACGGTGCTCGGTTTTATCAAGACATTGGGTGTCACCCTGAATATGCCACTCCAGAATGTGACGATATTATAGAGTTGGTGGCGCATGATAAAGCAGGAGAGCGAATCGTAACACGACTTGCCACAACTGCTGAGCGCAGGATGCGCGCCGACGGTTTTCGCGGCAAGATCTCCATTTTTAAGAATAATTTAGATACGGTAGGAAATACTTATGGCTGTCATGAAAACTATCTCATGGAGCGAGAAAAGGTTAGTTTTCGGCAGTTAGCATCACAACTCATTCCTTTTTTTGTCACCCGACAAATATATTCAGGCGCAGGTAAAGTCAAGCGAAGCGATCAAGGTTTCTATGAGATTTCGCAGCGCGCCCAGCACATCCGAGAAGAAATTTCCATTGCTACAACGACCGCACGCGGTATCATAAATACGCGCGATGAACCCCACGCTGACCGAGAAAAATATAGGCGATTGCATGTCATCGTTGGTGATTCCAATATGTCCGAATTTTCAACCTTTTTGAAAGTCGGCACAACCGGAATCGTTCTCCGCATGATTGAAGATCATTTTATCAATGAACGTTTTGCCCTGCGTAATTCTGTGCAAGCGATACACGAAATTTCTGAAGACATTACCTGCAAACGACTTATTGAACTTGAGAACGGGAAGAGGCTTTCTGCTGTTGAACTTCAATGGCAATACTTTGAATGTGCAAAACGGTACCTTGAACAGGCTGAATCTGATCCGACCACTGACGAGGTTATGGCACGTTGGGAATATGTGATGACCTGCCTTGAAGATGATCCGATGCAACTGGAACGTGAACTTGATTGGGTCATTAAGCGGAAGTGGATTGAAACTTACGTCCAACACCGCTCCTTAAACTGGGATTCCGCAGAAGTGAGACGTTTAGATTTAGAATACCACAACATTCGGCAAGATGCCGGGGTTTATTATAAAGCAGAAAAACGAGGATTGACAGAAAGGATTTTAGATGATGCCCAGATTCGGCATGCGATGCACGCGCCACCTGAACGTACCCGCGCAAAGTTTCGAGGAAGATTTATCAAACTCGTCAATAATGGAAAAGTTCTATGTGGTGTAAATTGGAGTTATATCCAACTGTATGAACCCTATCAAAAATTGTACTTGTCTACGGACCCGCTTGAACCCGAATTTGAAGAAGCGAGTAGAATGATTTATTCAATTTAATCCTAAAACATCTGAATATAAAATAACTCTGAGTTATTATGCCTTGCCTCAACACAATCTAATTAATTCCAACCTTGACACGCACTTCCGGTTACGCTATAATGAATTATCAGTGAATTACCGGAGGAACCCATGGCAACTTCTGCAGCACAAACATACCTCACACCCGAAGAATATATCACTTTAGAACGCAAGGCGATACCTGACGCAGAAACAGTTAGAAGTGAGTACGTTAAGGGGAAAATAATCGCAATGTCTGGAGCAAGTTTCGCACATAATTTGATTACAGCAAACATATCTGCTGGATTGCATGCTCGCTTGAGAGACAGTGGATGTGTCGCGATCGCTAACGAAATGCGGGTAAGCACACCCAGTACTTCATCCTATTTCTACCCTGATGTTGTTGTCGTTTGTGAAGAACCACGTTTTGAAGATGATGTCTTTGATATACTCCTCAACCCAATTATTCTCGTAGAAGTTTTGTCACCTTCAACAGAGGCTTATGATCGCGGTGAAAAATTTATCCATTACCGACAGATTGAATCTTTACAGGAATACATCCTTGTTGCACAAGACAAGATTTGTGTTGAGATCTTCCGTCGACAAGAGAACAATTGGATTCTCACCGATTTTCAAAACCTTGAAGAACTCCTCCCACTTAATTCAGTCCAATCCGAACTCCCTTTACGTGAGATTTATGATCGCGTAACATTTCCTGAGTAAAAACAGGCGGACTGTGAAAGATACCACATCTATGTCAAAACAGAACTTCAACGAAAAACTGATCGCACTCCTCAAAACCAACCCAGACTTTACTGACGAATCAGACGAACTCCTCCCCGCCGCAGTCAAAGACCATGCATGGAAACTTGACCATAACCTCATCAGATTATTGCTGTCCGACCCACAAATAAAATCTACCTTCTTTGACAAAATTGATGGACATTGGGTTTTCAATCACAACACCTTTATTGACTATATCAGTGCCAAAAACTTCCTTGCCAATTCTTACACCCAATTCCGCAACAAAATCGGCTTGAACATTGATGGCAAGTTTCTGCGTGAACGTGGTGAAGTTTCGCTCGTGTGGCCCTACAAAGATTGTGTGCTTGAAGGCGGACAGACAAAGGAGGAGGAAAAACGTAAAGAGATTTTCTTCAATGAAATCCTTGCGCAAGACGAAATCAATCGGATGTTTGATCCGAAGGTGCTTACCAACTGGAAACGCCACACTGCTGCAGGTGAACAGGACGTAACCGAGATAAAGCGCGATGACAGCGGCACGATACGTGAAAACCTTATCATCAAAGGCAATAACCTCATCGCACTCCATACCCTCAAACAGCAGTTCCGCGGGCAGGTCAAACTGATTTATATTGATCCCCCTTTTAACACTGGAAACGATTCATTTGGTTATAACGACTCATTTAACCATTCCACTTGGCTAACGTTTATGAAGAATAGACTGGAAGTGGCTAAAGAATTGTTAAAAGATGATGGTTCAATCTATGTTCATCTTGATGCCAATGAAGTCCATTATTGTAAAGTATTGATGGATGAAATTTTTGGTCGAGGCAATTTTCAGCGCGAAATTATTTGGCGGATTGGTTGGGTATCAGGTTTCAAAACAGCAGTGAAGAATTGGGTCAGAAATCATGATACAATTCTGTTTTATACAAATAAAAAATTGTTTTTTAATAAGGAGTATATCCCATATCCAGAGAATTATGTGCGTAGGGATGGAAGTACTCCAGATGGAGTAGGACAAGCCATAGAAGATACTTGGAATTGCAGTGAGTTGGACAAACTTGATTCAATTCAAATTAAGAGTTTTGGTAAAGAAAAAACTGGTTTTCTTACTCAAAAAAATGAAGAATTGTTAAAACGTATAATATTTTCTGCGACAAATGAAGGTGATATTGTCCTTGATTTTACTGCGGGAAGTGGCACAACAAATGCAGTTGCTCACAAAATGAACAGACAATACATTGGCATTGAACAGTTAGGGAAAGGCGTAGTTTATACAATTGAACGCTTAAAAAAAGTAATTGCTGGTGATCAATTTGGTATCTCTAAATCGGTTAATTGGCAGGGTGGTGGTGATTTCATTTATTGCGAACTGATGCAATACAACCAAGCCTATATGGATAAAATCCAAGCCGCACAATCCTCCGATGAGCTTATCGCACTCTGGAAAGACATCGCCGAAAACTCCTTCTTGAACTGGTATGTCAACGCAGAAACGCCCTATGAAGCAATAGAAGATTTCATTGCCATTGATGACCTTGAAGCACAGAAACATCTATTGGTAGAACTGCTGGATAAAAATCAACTCTATGTCAACCTCTCCGAAATAGAGGATGCGGATTTTGCGGTGAGTGCGGAAGATAAGGCGTTGAATAAGATGTTTTATGGAGAATAAAAAACCAGGGATATAGGATTGTGCAAACCGCAGCCCGACAATCACCAGGCATGGAGCCGTTTTCGTCCCTGACAATTGATAATATTACACCACAAAGATTGGTAAATATCAATAATGAATCATATCTTTTTTGGAGAATCGTATCTTGACATTTTGTTTCTTTTGTGATATACTTTAATTCACAACATGTATTATGTGTTAATTTTATATTTACTATTGATTTATTATTATCAAGTTTTGCAGGGTGTATACCATGGCTAAATCTGTCAAAGCACTCATCACACCAGAAGTCCTAAAGTGGGCGCGGGAAAGACGGATTAGATTAGACCTTGACTTTGCAGCAGATAAATTAAAAATAGATCCTGAACGTCTTGCTGCATGGGAAAACGGTAACGATCAACCCACATTCGCGCAATTAAAGAAGATTGCCAAACTCTATAAAACGCATGTTTCTATTTTCTACTTGCCGAAACCACCTACCGATTTCAAACCGCTTACAGATTACCGGGTATTGCCAAAGTCTAAGGCACCAGATGAAGAACAGACGTATAGATTAAAGGCAAATATCGTTGAAGCTATTGATAGACGGCAAACAATCATTGGTCTTTATGAAATGCTGGAGGAAGCTCCACCTAAAGTATCTCTAAAAATTAATATTAACGAGGAATCTGGACATGCAGCGGAAAAAATTAGACGATTTCTTGATTTCAATACACAAAAACTACCACGAACCAAAGATCGTTACAAAGTTTTGAAGTTTTGGAAAAGGACCGTTGAGGCGAAAGGCATTCTTGTCTGTCAAACTTCTGTAAACACACACCTTTCTGTTGAACTGCAAACAGCACGTGGGTTTTGCATAGCACAGAGACCTTTCCCTGTGATTGTTGTAAATCCTAAAGACAGTCCTTACGGTCGTATATTTACAATCATTCACGAATTAGTTCACATCGCTCTGGGGGTAAGTATCATTCAGAATATGAACTTTGAAGAAGTTAGTTTTCCGAATTTTGATTCTATTGAAGTCTTTTGCAATCAAGTAGCGGCAGAGGTATTAGTACCACAAAATGAATTGTTAAAAATGGTAAAGTTAAAGGTAAGTAATAAAATATTATCCGAAGCCTGTGCATATTTTCGTGTGAGTCCTGAAGTTATCATGCGGAGATTATTAACTCTCAACAAAATCTCTCAACGAGAATATCAAACATTCAGAAATGATCAGCAGAAAAAGTATAAAGATAACATACAAGAACCTAAAGGATTTCCACATTACCATACCCGATTACTTAATACTTACGGTGAGTTTTTTGCCCGTACCGCTTTCAAGGCATATTATGAGGATAAAATAACACTCTCGAAATTGGCCGCTGTTTTTTCTTATTGTGATACAAAACATCTTTCTAAAATTGAAAGTAGCATTTTTGCATGAATTCACTTTTTAACGAAAACCACATAATTTATAGTTTGGATACAAGTGCATTATTTGCAGCATATAATGAACGATATCCAATCGCAAACTTTCCAGCATTGTGGTGTAAAATGGTAGAACTGATAAGAAAAGACAGGCTAAAAATGTCACAAGTTGTCTTTGATGAAGCGATGGAAGACTCAGGTATAAAACTATGGTGTAATCAGAACAACCTCAAACAATACTTTCAAGTACCAGTTGACGAATTCGTCCAGGAAAAGGTTAGTGAGATACTGACCGTATTCCCTAAACTGTTAGATGATAGAAGAGATAAATCAGGTGCTGATCCGTGGTGTATCGCGTTTGCACAAGTCACTGATAATTGTATTGTAGTAACGGAAGAAAACCCTACAGATAGTGTAAATAGACCGAAAATTCCCGATGTCTGCAAGCATTATAAGGTTGAGTGTATTAAAGTAGTGGACTTGATAAAAAGAGAAGATTGGATTTTCTAATTCCAATCTTCAGACAAAGGTATAGAAATGCCTGCAAAATTTTTATACGATCTCATATTAGAGGAATTCGGAAAACGCACAATACAAAACACCGAAATTCCAAAATACCTAACCGATAATCTTAATCCCACTTTTGAGATCCGTGAATATCAGAAAGAAGCGTTTGCACGGTTCCTCCTCTGTTTTGAAAATAACTTCCCTGGTGAAGGTGCGCCGCTGCATTTTCTATTCAACATGGCAACCGGCAGCGGTAAGACGCTCATCATGGCAGGTTTGATTCTCTATCTCTATGAACAGGGATATCGTAACTTCCTTTTCTTTGTCAATTCCACCAATATCATCGAAAAAACAAGAGACAACTTCCTCAACCCACGCACGACAAAATATCTTTTTAGCGAAAACATCTACATCGGAAACAAAAAAATATCAGTCACACAGGTAGACAATTTTGATGGAGTCAGCGAGAACGACATCAATATCTGCTTTACGACCATTCAGCAACTTCACACCGATATGAATTCGGAAAAGGAAAACGCCTTAACTTATGAAAATTTCGCGGAGCAGCAAATTGTGTTATTGGCAGATGAAGCGCATCACATGAACGTCAGCACAAAGACTCAGCAAGAACTTTTTGAAAGTTGGGAGAAAACGGTAGAAGAAATCTTCAAGTCAAATCACGCCAACTTATTATTGGAATTCACTGCCACACACGATTACGAAAACGATGCAATGGTAGAAAAGTATCGGAATAAGGTTATCAATCGTTATGACCTAATAGATTTTCGGAAAGATAAATACTCTAAAGAGATAGAACTTGTGTACTTTGATATGGACACGCAGGCGCGCATGTTGCAAGCACTCATACTCAGTCAATACAAGCTGAATGTCGCTGCGAAATATAAGATTCCACTTCATAAACCCGTTATCTTGTTTAAAGAAAAATCGATCGAGCGTTCAAAAGATAGCAAGAAAAACTTTCATGCCCTAATTGATGAATTGACAGCAGATAAGATTGACAGTATTCGAAAATCAGATGTCCCAGCAGTTCAACGAGCATTTCGTTATTTTGATGAAAATAACACCAGTTCGGAGTTGTTGTGCCAACAACTGAAACACGATTTTGATGAGGACTTCTGTCTCACAGTTAACAGTAAAGAGGAAAGAAAAAACTACCAGATTTTGATCAACACGCTTGAAGACAAAGATAATCCGATCCGCGCCATCTTTGCCGTGCAACAACTGAATGAAGGGTGGGATGTGCTGAATCTATTTGACATAGTTCGTTGTTACGAAACCCGAGACTCAGGGAAAACGACAACCTCTGAAGCACAACTTATCGGGCGCGGTGCGCGCTATTTTCCTTTTATTCTGCCAGATCACCCAGACCGATTCCGCAGAAAGTTTGACGAGGACCTTGACCAGGAACTCCGCGTATTAGAAGAACTCCATTACCACAGCATGCACAACCCACGTTACATTTCCGAAATCCGCTCCGCATTAATTGATGAAGGTATGATGGATAATGATCGTGTTCCCCGCGAAATCAAACTAAAAGACTCGTTCAAAGAAACCGATTTTTACAAAAAAGGTGTTGTCTGGCTCAACAGACGCGTAAAGAAAAACTATCAACACATTGAATCCTTTGAGGATTTAGGCGTTAAAAAGAAGGACTATGCACATCAGATTGCTACGGGTCAGGGAGGCACAATTACAGCACTCAAGAATGAAAACGTTCCTGTTGTTTCTGACGAAGACCCGCAGGATTTGCCAGTAAAAGATGTTGAGATGAATATCGTTAAAGCTGCGATTGCGCGCAACCCATTTTTTACTTATGCATCAGTCAAAAGATATTTCCCACAGTTGACATCTATCAGCGAATTTATCACCTCTGAGGACTATCTTGGAGGGCTGACAATCAACCTTCAAGGAAACGTCGATGAGTTAGGAATCAATCGTTCTGAAAAACTGGCTGCATGTTGCGGTTTGTTAGGTCAAATTGAATCCGATATCCGCGAACAGATTACCGAATACGAAGGCACTACACAGTTCCATGAAGAATTCGTCAACGCTATTTTCACAGATAAACGTTTGGAATTCAGTCCCGATACCCTAAAGTCTAAGGAGGACCCGCAGTTCACGCATTTTGTTTCGGTTAAAGACTGGTTTGCCTTTGATACCCTCTACGGCACGAGTGAAGAAAGGGCATTTGTGCGTTTGTTAGATAGATGGATTAAGGAAACAGAAAAAGACTACGAGACCATTTATCTGCTACGCAATGAGGGACATTTCTCACTCTATAACTTCTCTGATGGACAAGGTTTTCAACCCGACTTTGTGCTGTTCTTACGCGAGAAAAACGGCAACGCATTGTCTTATCAACTTTTCATTGAACCGAAAGGAAAGCATATTGCTGGTGGTGACCGATGGAAAGAGGAATTTCTGCAAAATATTTCTGCTAAATTCCCCAGTAGAATCTTAACAGAAGATAGGAAATATCGCATCATCGGCGTACCTTCGTTCTATAACGAGGCACAAGAAAATCAATTCAGGGATGACCTGAATAACGCATTGAATTCCTCTCTCTAACCACAACCGATTTTCTTTGACTTTTTTGGGAGAGTGCTATATAATTCCATTTATAGTAAAATCGAAAATACCTATACATTTTCTATAGAAGACAGCAATAACAACAATACGATAAGGACAAATAACAGGAGAATTTTAATGACACAACCGAAGTATGTTTACTTCTTTGGAACAGGAGAAGGAGAAGGCGATGCTACCATGCGACTCCTACTCGGTGGTAAAGGTGCAAATCTCGCTGAGATGACGAACCTCGGTGTTCCAGTACCCCCAGGCTTCACGATTTCCACTGAAGTATGCAAATTCTACTACGATAACGATAATAAGTACCCCAGCGGTCTTGACCAACAGATTACCGAGAACCTACAAAAGTTAGAAGATGCACTTGGCACAAAATTTGGAGATACCGAGGACCCGCTCCTTCTTTCTGTTCGTTCCGGTGCCGCAGTTTCAATGCCAGGTATGATGGATACCATTCTCAACCTCGGTTTAAATGATGATGCTGTTAAAGGGCTTATCGCAAAGTCGGAAAACGAACGTTTCGCTTACGATTCATATCGGCGCTTCGTCCAGATGTTCGGAAACGTTGTACTCAATGTCGATCACGATGAATTTGAGCATTTACTTGAAGAAAAGAAAAAGGCGAAAGGCGTTACATTAGATACCGAGTTAGAAGCCGACGATTTAGCTGCACTTGTCAATGAATTTAAGAACGCCGTCAAACAGCGCACAGGCAGCGATTTTCCTGATAACCCGCGTCTACAGTTAGATATGGCACGGGATGCCGTTTTTGAGTCTTCAGGCAACCCGCGCGCTATTACCTATCGCCGTCTCAACGATATTTCTGAAGAACTCGGGCGCACTGCTGTTAACGTTCAAGCAATGGTGTTCGGCAATATGGGCGGAACTTCTGGATCAGGAGTCGCCTTCACTCGCAACCCTTCGACCGGCGCGAACCAATTTTACGGTGAGTTCCTCATTAACGCGCAGGGGGAAGACGTTGTCGCTGGCATCCGTACGCCCCTTCCTGTTTCCGATTTGAGAAACATTTTGCCCGATGCATATAATGAGTTGGTTGACATAGGATTAAGACTTGAAAAGCACTACAGTGATATGCAGGACGTGGAGTTTACAATTCAGGATAGTAAACTCTATATGCTCCAAACTCGTAACGGAAAACGCACCGGTCAAGCTGCTGTCAGAATTGCCGTAGAGATGGTTGAAGAAGGCTTGATTGATAAACAAACTGCTTTGACGCGTGTTCCCGCCAATGACCTTGACCAGTTGCTGCATCCGAGTGTGGATCCGGACGCTTCTGTTGAGGTAATAGCACAAGGTTTGCCTGCCTCCCCTGGTGCTGCTGTCGGTAAGGTTGTCTTCACGGCACTACGCGCTGAGGAACTCGCTGCCGAAGGTGAAAAAGTTATTCTTGTCCGAACGGAAACATCACCAGAAGATATTGGCGGAATGGACGCTGCGGAAGGTATCCTCACTGCGCGTGGTGGTATGACCAGTCATGCTGCGGTTGTGGCACGCGGTATGGGAAAATGTTGTGTTGCGGGGTGTTCTAATCTGTTTATCAATGAAGAAGCACTTGAATTCATTGCCGGTGGAAAACGCTATGCTGAAGGCGATTTCATCACGCTCAACGGTTCTACAGGCGATGTACTTAGCGGACAAGTTTCGCTCATCCAGCCTGAACTTAGTGGACAATTCGGAACACTTATGGAGTGGGCAGACGAAGTGCGCACATTGGACGTTCGTACCAATGCGGATACACCGGAAGATGCAAAAAATGCAAGAGGGTTCGGCGCTGAAGGCATCGGTCTCTGTCGGACTGAGCACATGTTCTTCGGGACAGGGATTGACGCTGTACGAGAGATGATCCTTGCAGATGAAACGTTAGAACGAAAACAGGCATTGGCGAAGCTGCTTTCGCATCAACGTACAGATTTCATCGGAATCTTTGAGGCGATGGCTGGCTATCCAGTGACTATCCGTACACTTGATCCACCTTTACATGAATTCTTGCCAAAGAACGAGTCTGAAATCCGTGATCTTGCAGAAAGAATTAACGTTGATCCGCAAAAACTTCGTGAGCGCGTCGAAGAATTACACGAATTCAATCCAATGCTTGGACATCGCGGTTGTAGACTTGGCATCGTTTATCCAGAGATAACTGAGATGCAGGCACGTGCAATCTTTGAAGCCGCTGTGGATGTTACAAAGCGCGGTATCAAGGTTTTACCAGAAATTATGATTCCGCTCGTTGGACATATCAATGAATTCTCATTGCAGCGTAAAGTCGTTGTTGATATAGCAGAGGAAGTGTTTAAAGAGACCGGTTCTCGTGTTGAATATCTTGTTGGCACGATGATTGAGTTACCCCGCGCAGCACTTACTGCCGACAAAATCGCTGCAGAAGCCGAATTTTTCTCCTATGGGACAAATGACCTCACACAAACAACGTTTGGCATGAGTCGTGATGATGCCGTGAAATTCCTTGACGACTATGTTAAAAACGGCGTTCTTGAATACGACCCGTTCCAGGTCCTTGACCAAGAGGGTGTCGGCAGTTTATTGCAAATTGGTTGTGAAAAAGGTCGTGCTGCTCGTCCAGAATTAAAAGTTGGTATCTGTGGTGAGCACGGCGGTGAACCGAATTCCGTGAAGTTCTGCTATGGATTAGGGTTTGATTACGTTTCTTGCTCTCCGTTCCGTGTGCCGATTGCCCGTCTTGCTGCTGCGCAGGCTGTCATTGAAGACGAAGCATAAGGTCAAATAAGGTGTTTTGTGATAATTTAGGCGTGTGTGCTTTGTAAGTGCACACGCCTATATTATTAATGCAACCCAAGAATGTAAAAAGCAGTTGAATTCCATAAACATATTGTGGTAAATTGTCAATAGAATGTAGCAATCACATGATAACCCATCATAGGAGGAAAAACAATGGATGCACAAGAAGTTCATCAAATCATACCCGATAGTCTTCCTGCTGAGCTTCCCAAGATGACTTTGGAGGAATTCCTTGAAAGCGATTTAGAGGGGTATGAATACGTTAAAGGGGAATTAATCCCTATGCCACCAACGTCAGTAGAACACGGCTACATTAGTGTGAACCTAAGTTCTCTGTTACACTTGTATGTTCGTGAAAATCAACTGGGGCGTGTTCTCTCGGAGACAGGATTCCGCGTTGGAGAACGCGTTTTGATATCAGATATCGCCTTTATTTCAACAGATCGGATCCCAATTGATCCGAGTAAAGCATCTCCAGTACCACCAGACCTTGCTGTTGAAGTTGTTTCGCCCTCAGACACACTACGACGCGTCGAAGAAAAGGTTTTTGCATACCTGGAAGCAGGGACACAGTTGGTATGGGTACTCAGTTCCACGTTCAAAACGGTAACTGTCTATCGCTCTGAAACGGACATCACAGTCCTTACACGTAACGACACGCTCAGCGGTGAGGAAGTTGTCAAAGGATTTTCTTGTCAGGTGGCAGAACTTTTTGAATAGAGTCTCATTAAATTTCTTGGAAAGGATAACACAATGTTAATCGCAGATGTAAATGAAATGGAAGGGCGCACATATCCTGCACGTAGATTAACCAGAAATCTTGTTGGGGGCGCATCCCCTATTCAGATAGACGAATTCTGTATGGGGTTCGTCGTTTTGGAACCTAACGGTGGACAGGTGCCGTGGCACAATCACGAACAGGAAGAGATCTACTTTATCGTTGAAGGTGAAGGTGAGATGTGTCTCGGTGAGGAGCGGCAAACGATCTCCACAGGACAAACCGTTTTTATTCCATCATGGGTTTTCCATCAGTTGACGAATACCAGTGACACACCGATGAAGATGGTCTATTGCTATGGTCCAGCAGGAGATGTTGACCATTGGAAACAAGAACTTGCTGGCACACTTCCGAAAGCCGGTATAGATGTTCCATCACTCCCTGAAGGTGCAGCACCGCAATGCACTGACAAACCTTGAGAATGGCTGTCAGCCGTCGGTTATCAGTTATCAGTTTTCAGTTTTACTGATAGCCAATATACTGACAACCAAAGGATAATATATGACCAATCATACCCAAAAAACACATCGTGTCGGGATAATCATGAACGGTGTCACAGGTAGGATGGGAACAAACCAACATCTCATCCGCTCGCTCTTAGCAATTGTTGAAAATGGCGGTATCCTAATCGGAGACGGCGAAGTGATTATGCCTGACCCATATCTCGTCGGTAGGAATCCTGCAAAATTAGAGAAGTTATCTGAAACTACCGGTGTTGAAAAGTGGACTACAGACCTTGACACTGCACTCGCTGATGACGCTTATACCGTCTATTTTGACGCGCAGGTAACGTCACGCCGCGTTGATGCGGTCCAAACAGCAATCTCAGCAGGAAAACACATCTACTGTGAAAAACCAACTGCTACCTCCACAGATGATGCCTATCGCCTCTATGAACAGGCAGCAAAGGCAGGACTTAAAAACGGTGTCGTTCAAGATAAACTCTGGCTACCCGGCATTCAGAAACTAAAAAGATTGATAGACGCTAACTTTTTCGGTAAAATCATTGCAGTGCGGGGTGAATTCGGCTATTGGGTTTTTCAAGGCGATGCTATTCCTACCCAACGTCCCTCCTGGAACTACCGCGCCGAAGATGGCGGCGGTATAATCCTTGACATGTTTAGTCATTGGCGATATGTTTTAGATAACCTTTTCGGGGCAGTCAAGGGAGTATCTTGTATTGCAACAACGCATCTTCTACAACGATGGGATGAGGAGAACAAACCGTATCAATGTACCGCAGAAGATGCTGCGTATGCTACCTTTGAATTAGAAGAAGGAATTGTTGCTCACTTTAACTCATCGTGGGCAGTACGTGTCAGACGCGATGATCTTCTAACAATACAAGTTGATGGATTGAACGGTTCTGCTGTTGCAGGTCTGAGAGATTGTTGGATTCAGCCTCTCTCTGGTACCCCGCGCCCTGTTTGGAATCCTGACATTGAACAACCGATCAAATTTTTCGATGGATGGCTCAAAGTTCCAGAACAAGAGACCTACGAGAACGCTTTTAGAGCACAGTGGGAGTTGTTTCTCCGACATGTTATTAACGATGAACCGTTCCCTTGGACACTGCTTGAAGGCGCAAAGGGTGTGCAGTTAGCAGAAAAGGGAATGGAATCTTGGAAAACCCGAAAATGGATTGAATTACCAGAGTTATCACCAATTTCGTGATTTCACCTTGTATCTAAGGATATTGAAAGATGGCACAACAAAACATAATCCTCCAAAAAATTGACGAATACCGCTGGCGCATTCCCAAGAGTTACATGAAAGGAATGCATGTAGACGGAATTGTCTATGCTAATGAAAAACTCTTAAACCAAGCCAAAAGTGATGAGGCTTTACAGCAGGTTGCAAATGTTGCACATCTCCCCGGCATTGTTAAACACTCTCTTGCAATGCCCGATTTACATTGGGGCTACGGTTTTGTTATTGGTGGTGTCGCTGCTACGGATCCGCAAGCAGATGGTGTTGTTTCTCCCGGTGGTATTGGATACGACATCAATTGTGGAGTCCGCCTCGTACGGACAAATCTTGACATCTCGCAGCTTGAGGGAAAGACAAAATCGCTTGTCGGCAAGTTGTTTGAAAACGTGCCGTGCGGTGTTGGGTCTAAAGGTAAAATTCGACTCACGGTGCAAGAAGAGCGGCAGATGTTAGAAAAAGGTGCAAGTTGGGCAATCGAGCGTGAATATGGACACCCGCAGGATCTCCAATTCACTGAAGCGACAGGCTATCTTGAACACGCCAACGCTGATGCTGCCAGTCAACGTGCCTTAGAACGTGGGAAGAATCAACTTGGCACGCTCGGTTCGGGAAACCACTTTCTTGAGGTGCAAGCGGTTGATCGTATCTTTTACCGGGAAGCTGCTGATGCTATGGGGCTGCGTGAGGGCAATATATGCGTTATGATTCATACGGGTTCACGCGGTTTTGGTTATCAGATTTGTGATGAGCATGTTAAAAGTTGGGTACAGGTGGCTGAGAGATATGGAATAAACTTACCTGATAGACAACTTGCTTCTGCGCCGCTGAACTCGCCAGAGGGCAAAGATTACATCACCGCTATGGCATGTAGTGCGAATTATGCGTGGAACAATCGGCAGTGTATCATGCATCTCGTCCGCCAGACCTTTATGAAGTTTTTTGACACAACTGAGGACGAACTCGGATTAGAACTTGTTTATGACGTTGCACATAACATAGGTAAGTTTGAAAAACATAAAGTTGATGGTAAGGAACGCGAACTTTTCATTCACCGCAAAGGGGCAACCCGTGCATTCCCAGCTGGACATCCAGAAATTCCACAAAAATACCAGAAAGTTGGACAACCTGTGTTGATACCTGGCGATATGGGGACTGCCTCTTATGTACTTGTTGGCAATCCGGGTGCAATGGCAGAGACATGGGGCACAACTTGTCATGGTGCGGGGAGAGTTCTGTCACGGCGGAAGGCGATTGACTTGACAAAAGGTAGGTCTATCCAAGCGGACCTTGAAGCACGAGGCATTTTCGTTCGTGCTGAAGGTAAACGCACACTTCAGGAGGAGGTTTCGGAGGCATATAAAGATGTTGATGAAGTTGTCCGTGTTGTGGATGAAGCGGGACTTTCACGCCGTGTCGCGCGCCTCCGACCAATTGGAGTTGTGAAAGGCTAATTTCTACACATTCATCTGCTCCATCCATGATTGCCAAAAATTCTGAAGAGTGAGAGCGACTTCCTGTCAATACATCATTCCAACAATGTCTATTTTTTAATCATCAGATTGTCCAAAAAATAGGCATTGTTGCCAAACAAACAGCCAAATATAACCCTTTTCCGTTGGCATAGAAATTGCTTAACTATTAGGTATGCCTCCTTAGGTGAGTCGGAACTGCAATCTCTGAAAAGCGCAACCGGTAGCCGATATTGCATGCGTTAGGTTAGGATCCCTGACATTTCTCAACCGTTTTGAGACGTAGTTTCCGACTCTTTTTATATTTTGTTAAGTAATTCTAAAAGCATTAACATTACCCGACCCCAATCAATTTGCGCAATGTTTGAACTAACGTGCCTTCCGAAAGCCATTTCGCAGCCACACGCCACACACTCGTTGAATAAGTCGGATATACGTGCATCATTCCGCTCAACTTCCGCAATGGAATCCCTTGCTGCATCGCCAAAACATACTCATGGATAACCTCACCCGCATTTGCACCGACAAGGTGTACTCCTAATATCTTCCCTTTCCACTTGCTTGCGATGACTTTGCTAAATCCGTGTGTTTCACCTTCAGCAACTGCCCTGTCAACATCTGACTGATCCAGTGTAAAAACATCAACATCTCCATATTTCTCGCGTGCTTCTGCTTCAGTCAATCCACATCGAGCCACCTCTGGATCACAGAACGTTGTCCAAGGCACCACAGAATAGTTTATCTTTTTGGATAAAGGTAATAAAAAATTTCGGACTAACAATTGTGCTTGAAATGCTGCCACATGTGTAAAAAGATAGTGTCCAATTACGTCACCTGCAGCGTATATGTTTTTCACATGTGTCTGAAGTTGTCCATTAACAATGATTCCATTTTTTTCAACTTTCACACCAATTTTGTCAAGTCCCAATCCTTCAATATTTGGCGCACGTCCTGCGGCAACCAGAATCTTATCGTAAACTTGTTCCTGATTATCACTGGTAGATGTATTTTGTAATCCCGAAAACGTTACATTTATACCGTCTTTATGTTTTTCAATTTTCGTTATATCCGTATTAAGTCGAATATCAATACCCTCTGAAGTCAGGTAGTTTAGCATTCGCTCAGAAACATCCGCGTCCTCTTTTGTTAGGATACGTGCGCTCCGTTGTGCTATCGTGACTCTTGCGCCAAGTCGATGAAATGCTTGCCCTAATTCAATACCGATCGGACCGGCACCGACAACAAGCAGCCGTTGTGGAAGTTCTTCTAATTCCCATACATTTTCACTGTCAAGATAACCACAAGATTCCAATCCGGGTATAGGTGGCGCGAGCGGACGCGACCCTGTAGAAATCACAAACTTTTTGCTTTTGAGGGTTCGGGTTTGACCGTTTTCACTGTCTTCCACAACAAAGGTATCGCGTGATTCAAAATGTCCATTTCCAAAGATGACATCAACCCCCATCTCGCGGAACCGTTCAGGATTATCGTGTTCTTCTTCAATCACATGTTGGGTACTTCGCACGTATTCTATCACTTTTTGCCATTCAGGTTTGGTTTCAGCGGTAGTAATCCCGTATTTTTTCGCGTCTCGGATATAATTTGCAACCTTTGCAGCTTTGAGCAATGCTTTAGATGGCACGCACCCTGTCCAGAGGCAATCACCACCGATGCGATGTTTTTCCACAAGCGCAGTTTTTTTACCGAGTTTAGCACCAGCAACTGCAAGCACAAGCCCTGCACTTCCCCCGCCGATGATAGTTAAATCATAGATGTTTGCAGTTTTTTCATTCATGTTTTCACTTTTATCTGTGATGACGTAGTACTTTCCCTGGCAGTTTTCCGGTTACATTTCCATCTTTGATGACGGGAATTCCGTTGACGAATACCCAATCCACACCGACAGGGGGTTGCACTGGATCAAACCAAGTAGAACGATCTGCGACAGTATCAGGATTAAAAATAACAATATCTGCAGCAAGTCCACGCGCAATTTTTCCACGGTCAGCAAGTCGGAATCGTTCTGCGGGAAAACCACTCATCTTATAAACAGCTTCTTTTAATGAAACTAACTGTCGTTCTCGTACAAATTTACCAAGATACTGCACGAAGCACCCGTAACTGCGTGGATGCGGATGTGGAATGTTATAAACACCATCGCTGGCAATCATCATACGCGGGTGTTGTGCGGTACGATTCAAAATCCGTTCATTTTTTTCTGGTGATGTAGCCCACGGCATTACAAAGGTTTCAATTGCTAATTCTTCTTGGATAAAATCGAATGCGAATTCTTCGTTGGATTTGCCTTCACGTTTAGCAGCGTCTGAGAGTAGGATGCCGATATATCTTCCAGACTTGTTATAGCCTACAATTTGGTTGCCTTCTCCTAATTTTTCTCGCAGATAGGGGAGTGATTTTTCTCTAACATCGGGATTTTCCAGATTTGCTAACATTTCATCAGGTGTACCTGTCTGATATTCCATTGGGAGCATCATTGCAAGGTGTGTCATCCCTGCTGGATAGAGATAAGATTCAAATGTCAAATCTATGCCTTCACGTTCAACTCGCTCAAGCACGTCCGCCGATTCATCATCAACGCGTTCATGTGAAATATGGACTGGAATCTCTGCCTGTTGCGCAATTTCAATTGTTTCCTCCCAAGCAGGTTTTCTACCAATAAGTTGGTAACGGATGTGTGCAGCGTAGATGGCATCGTAACTTGCTGCTACCTTTGAAAGATAGACTAACTCGTTCAAGTCAGCATTTGCAGAGGGTTGATAATCCAGACCTAAACAGAGACAACATGCCCCCGCTTCAAGCCATTCGCGTGTGGTTTGCTCCATCGCTTTCAGTTCATCGGTGGTAGCAGGACGTGCATCCCATCCCATCGCACCGAGACGGACAGCGCAATGCGGCACTTGCGGGTAGAGGTTTGCAGGAATTTGCCCATCGAACATACTGAGATATTCGTCTGGTGTTTGCCAATTTAGCGGAACTTTGTCATCTCCATACGCAAATTGCGTATAATGCCATAGTTCCTGCGCGAGTTTTGAGGGCAAAGGTGCCCATCCAAAACCGTCTGGTGCGGCTAAATGAGTGGTTACACCCTGCATTACAGCAGCAAACTGGTCACGCCCACCCAGTAGTGAGATTTCAGAATGAACGTGAACATCAACGAAGCCGGGACACACAACCAATCCATCTGCTGATATTCGCCGTGAGGCTTCCGCTTTTTGTAAATTGCCTATTTCTGTGATCTGACCGCCATGAATACCGATATCTGCAACATAAGGTTCCCGTTTTCCTGTGCCATCAACGATGTTTCCACCGGCAATAATAATATCAAATGCCACTAATCCCTCCTATAATAACTCAAGTTGCTACCTATTTCGCAAATTCTCTTGTAGGAGGGGTTTCTAACCCCGATTTAGAACAAAAAACATAAGAATCAGCGAAAAAGCCTTGTTTTTTCAGTAATTAGGTTAAAATACAATGGCTGCCGGCTCAAAATCTTATAGGTAGCAACTTAGATTATAATAGTACTATTCTTCAATCCGAAAAGTGTAGAAGAAATACGTTTTGACCTGTCTTTGAATAATGGTTGAATTATAACATATTCCAGTGATCCATTCAATACTGTCTATATTCAGTTCAGGGTTATTTAGTTTTAGGGTTTTTGCACATTTTCGTCAAAAAGTCGCGAGCTGGAGCTCGCTCCTACAGCAAGAGGGGCATTCAAGAATAACCGAAAATATGGAGAACTGAATAACCCTAGTATTCAGTTGCTTATTTCACTTGCTTCTGTTATACTTGCATGACATAAACAGATAGATTAGATATGTTAATTTTCTTTACAAACTTCTGAATGATGTGTTAAAATTAAGGAAAGGTTTTATAGATAGTAGTTGTAATTGTCAGCAAATATTGACGCATGCAATTTGGTGAAAACGTTGATTGATAAGAAACTGTTTCGAGAGAAATTCTTTCTCCATCTTATTAGTAACCCTTACGTCATTTACCCATTTGCGGCGGGTGTGCTTGGCGTTTTCGCGTCATGGGTGTTTAATTTAGAACCGAAGATTCTCTACTTATTCGCAAGTACTGTCATCGGTATCGGTCTTCCTATTGGTGCGCTGATAACAAAGTGGACAACTGGCACGGACGACATCGCAAAACGCGTTCATGAAGAGATACTCCACGAAGCACAGCAAAGACAGGAACAGGAACTGAATGCGTTACATGAACAGTTAGAAAAGGATGGAGACAAAAGAACAGAACAGATGCTGGAGGAACTTCGTGCCTTACACCAATCTTTTCAGGAGGAAGCACGGGACGCTGGTTGGATGGCAACCCTTCCTATTACGGTAAGTGCAGAAATTACCGGTAAGGTCACTGAACTTTTTACGCAAGCCGTTCAGTGTTTGAAAGATACGTTGAAAATGCATGAGAAATCAAAAGATTCGCAATTAGCAACTGTCAAGCAAGTTCTGCAACAACACCGAGAACAGCAGATAGCAGACGTTCAGCAAACAATTGTTCAACTTTCACATCTCTATGCACGTGTGCTTACGCTTAGTCCTGAAAGTAATGAGACAGAACTCTCACGACTACGCACGGAACTTGACGAAAGCCTCGCTTTTGCGAAGAAGGTTGATGAACAGATACGGGAGTTTACGCCAAATATTGATAAAGAGATACGTCAAACGAGTCATTCATTAGAAGACGCCCATACTGTGACTGTGCACCCGAAAGTAGAATCTACGGAAGAAAGCAAGTTTCAATAAGTTGTTAATTGTAGGCGAACTTAATCTCATAATAAGGAAGAATTCCAATGTTAAACGGCATTACCCGTTATTTCAAAGGAATCTGGTATGCGCTTATTGGTCAGGCACAGAGGCAGAGCAATAGACACACGCATAATCTAAAAGCAGTACGAGCTGCCTATGAAGTCCTAATCCGTGTTAAGCAGGAGGATGTCCAGAATTACAAACAGGTGATTGGGCAAACAATCGCGCTGATTGAACAAAAGAAAAATGCCCTTAGGGGTGTCACAAATGACATTGAGAAGTTGGAACAGATGAAGGCAGGTGCAATCGCAAAGGCGAAAAACACAGCCGCTGAACTACGAGATTCAGGTGCATCAGCAGAAGAAATCGAACAGCATCCAGACTATGTCCGACATATTACTTCTTATAATGATTATCACTCCACATTGGAGGAGAAAAACGCGCGCATTGATGAACTTAAGCAGGATATTGGACGCGCGCAGGAAGACATTGAAACGCATAAACTTCAGATAACCAGTCTCCATCGTGATCTGAATAAGCTTAAGACACAACAATCTGACGCTGCACGTGAACCAAAGGGAAATCAGTGATATGTTATCAGGTATTAGTATGAATGATATTTCAGCGGATTTGATAAAGATACAGGAAGAAATTCGGCAGAAAGAGGCTGAAGGTGTTAATGAACAATCAGAAACGGATGGAGACAAAAAACCGAAGTAGTTGCAGTAAGAATTCGTACCCTGAGTCAATCTATAACAGCAATAAAATAAATGTCTGCGGAAGAAGGAAAACTCCAATAATGTGTTGCTTCAAATAATGGCAAGCGACAGCAAGACAATCAGGAAAATAAATGCTTGAAACGTTTGAACCTGACATCTTCAAAAAGACCTACATGTCCTATTATCGAAAATGGTGCGTTGCATGGGGTGTTATAATGGTTTTACTTGTTGCATTGATTGTAACATCATATACCATAAACTCCGAGTCTCAAATTATTGCAACAGGTCTTTTCGTGATTGACCGTATCGCCCTAGGGATCCTAACGGGTTATGGTTTGATCGGTATTGCTGTTGTATATGCTTTTGCGATTCTTGCTATGAGTCCTGGCCAAGCATTAGGAATTATAGCAATCGGTGGTATAAATGCATGCGGTATTATCGCAATTGGGGTTAATGCTGGTGGTATTATAGCGCTCGGTATAAATGCTTATGGAGTTATTGCTATCGGTCCACATGCTTGGGGGATTTATACATTATCTAATTCTGAATTTGGCAAAGGCAGATATAGATTTTCACCTAACCATCAAGATGAACAAGCAGTCAAATTCTTTACACATTTTATGCCAAAATTGAACACAGCATTTTCACCTAACTCTTGAAGTATAAAATATGGATAAACAGTGGTATTCAATTGTCGACTTATTACCTGTTTTAATCTAAAAGGTCGCGAGCTGGAGTTCGCTCCTACAGGAAGAGGCTTTTTTAAAGAAGGAAATTTATTGGAAAATTGAATGGCTTTGTATGGATAAACACCATAACTTGTTTTAAGGTTGTAATTATTGTAAAATTCAGGAATAGATTTCAAATCAAATTTAATCTCACACTCAGGAGGATTTACTAATGGCAAACGGTTTTACTCGTTTTTTCAAAGCAATCTGGTATTCACTAACTGGTCGTGCACACGAGCAGGCTGATAAGCTTATGGAAAACCCCGAAGCAGTGCGCGGTGCTTATGAAGATATTATCCGTGACAAACAGGGGAATATCCAACGCTACAAAAATGCGATTGGGCAACTGATTGCACTTGTTGAACAGAAAAAGAATTCACTCAAGGGTCTCACAGATGACATAGACAAACTTGAACAGATGAAGGCGGGGGCAATCGCTAAGGCGAAAAGCACAGCCGCAGAACTAAAAAATTCAGGAACACCGGACGAGGAGATCAAACAGGATCCAGACTACGTCCGATGTGTTACCTCTTACAACGATTTTCACTCCACTTTGGAGGAGAAAAACGCTCGTATTGATGAACTTGAGCAGGATATTGAACGCGCCCAAGAAGACATTGAATCCCATAAACTTCAGATTACCGGCCTCCATCGTGATCTGGAAAAAATTAAGACAGAGCAATCTGAAGCGGTTGCCGATCTTATTACTGCACGTGAGCAAGAGGAAGTCGCGGATATGCTATCAGGTATTAGTACGGATGGCACTTCAGCAGAATTGACACGGATGCGAGAAATTCGGGAAAAAGCAAAGGGACGTTCCAAAGTCGCACAAGAACTCGCTGGTACTGATTCGCGCGCTGAAGAAGAAGAATTTCTTGCCGCGGCACGTTCTACTTCTGCTACTGATGAATTTGATTCCTTAATCTTCGGAGCGCAACAAACGGATACCGAGAAGAAAACTGATGATTCCGAAGAAGAAAAAGAAAGTAATTCTGAACTGCCTTTATAAAAGTACTCATCGTGGATTGGCGAAGATTCGCGGACTTTGTGCCTCTTGTTAACTTAATTATTGTAAATTTTTCAAATAACGATACACCGTTGGTCGGCGCGTTTTTGTAAGCACGCCGACCAATAGGTGTTATATATTTTTGTATTTCACCGTGAATGTGAAGTATAGATGTCCGCGTCCTACGGAGGGAAGTGGGAAAAAGGAGGGTGATGTGAACGTTAACACGTGGCATCAGGAAAATACACCGAATAGTTGGGAAGTTATCTTGGAAGGTTTAAAGGATTTTGAATCCCATGTAACAGAAATTAATGAGAAAAAAAAGAGCGCTCCGATTCCAACTGAAACGCTTAAAAAGTTTTTTGATCTCCATAATACGTTAGTAGTGGAAACAGACAAAGTATCCCATTCATCTGAACAAAACGCCTCAATAGATATTTCATCCGGTGTCTTGGACAATATTTTTATCGAAGCGATTTGGTTATCCCTTGACCAGTATCCTGCAATTGTCAACCATTCCAATATTGAAAATATTGACACGGCTGGTTCTAAAATCTTCACCCTCTTTACAGCAGATGCCCCAACACAAAAATCAGAACAGGAAGACCTGAAGGCGCTGCTCCAAGATATATTCCATATAGATTCTAAAGCATTAGACAAACTGACGAAAAACCTCGCCATTCGAACTGCCCCTCTCATGCATCGACATCAAATTATGCGATGTTTACAGAATCGCTTTAATTTAGTGTCCGATAACCCCCAACTTGATGCCGACATCCTTCGTCTCTTTCAGTGTTTATATCCAGGCGCGCCTTTTGAAGTTGGCGAAGTCCGATTGATAAAAACCTGTTCTGCACTCTATTTTTGCCTACCTTCTGAAATAAAGGAAGATCCTGCCAATACGCTCAATGAACAAATACCCATTACAACAGATAGAACTCTTAAAAAACAATCTGGTAAAAATTTTAGTTACGCACAATTTCTACGAAGAATTTGGCAAGTTGAACCGTTTGCACATTTTCCTGTTTTTGGCACTTTTAATGCAGAAGGCTTAGATTTAAAGCTCCGAGAAGAAATTGCCAAAGATGCTGCACTGTCTGTTGAATTGGTTACGACTACGCTCACACGAATGGTCGGTGTTCTCCCATTGGAAGAACTTGATAAATATCTCATTCATGATACATGGGGACACCAGTGGCAAGAGAGTTTACTCGATTTTGAGGACCTTTATACCGAATTATCCCTCTTTAATCGGCCGTTATCCTTGACTGAATCTGCCTCAGTTTTAGGTGAACAGACTACATTCGCTGAAGCATTCGTTAAAACGACTTCTGGAGAAATTCACCTTGATACTGAAAAAATTACGAAATTCATTGATGCCGAACTTTATGAACGTTCAATCATAGCCTTTACACCTATTCTGGCAGAGATGTTAGCAGATGTCGTGGAATATAAATTCTTGCAACTACATCCTGAGCAAGCACATCTTTTGCCGAGTTCTTCTTTGCTTAAGGCTTTTCCGAGCAAACTTGACTTGACACTTGCAGACCTTCGCAATTGTTTTGAACGAGCCTCTGAAGCATTTCAAACGTGGGTGGATTCTGATGAAGCAAAACACCGAATACATGCTGAGGTTTGTGAACAACTCGATATTCCAGATAAAGAGATGAATCGCCAAGAATTAGATGATGTCCTTGAAAAAGCGGTGCAGCTTTGTAAAGAACGGCTTGACCTTTTTTATAAACCGGAATGGTTTTGGGAGAAAACAGCAGATGATTGCCTAAAACTCAACGCGTTTAGTTTTGCCGCGCTAAATTTTCTCCGAATTCATACTGCATTTCTCCAAACTTATGAAACACTTTCACAAATTGAGACAAAATATAGTTTCAAAGACACGCTTGTTTTAGCAATGGGAACATTTTTTGAAGTGGAACCACAAAGGAATATATGGCATCTCGAACAGTTTTTAACTGAAGGTTTTCTGCCACGATGGAAAAAGTTGGCTGAAGCAGGTTAATGTTTGCAAACATGCAACCTTAGAAGAACGGAGGGAAGAACCATAGCCGTTAAAGATCCAACTTACAAATTCCGCACAGAAGCTGGAATGCTTATTAATTCTGGCACGTCGCGAAGCATTGTGCTTCACGGGAATATCCACGATCTCTTTTTCGTTGAAGAATCAGGAGAGGAGGATTACATACCGCTTGTTCCGTTCCTTACACGAAGTTGGGATATTTCGGGTTTTATCCTCATAGTATATGAACTCAATGGACCGCTCCGTTTTCTGCATGCAAGCGACCGAGAAAAGGTGAAAAACGCTTTCAACTTATGGCGAGGGGATAGCGAACCTTCACAGAAAAAAACGACCAGTATTTTCGCGCTTCCCAGTAGGGAGGAAGACCCCAACAATAAACCAAATAAATCCTTAGATGCGTCTGATGGCTTATTTGAGCAGTATCTGAACGATGCAATCGGTAGTCCGACATTAGCACATGAACTGCTACGACAATTCTGTCTGATTTCGCGATCTACTAATGCTCGCGGAGAAAAGTTTTTACAGGAAAAGTTACTCATCTTTATAGAAGCAACAGATATGTTACTCCCTGAAGGGGAAATCCGCAGTTTGAGTTTAGCTGACAGACAAAGGGTTAGCATCGTGCAGGATTGGATTTCTGATTCCGATTTCATGAAGGCTACTGATACGGTTGTCTTCATTGCTGAATCAAAAAGCCTGATAAACTCACGTATTATGCGCTTGCCGCAAGTTGTTGATGTAGAAATTCAATCCCCACAAGTAGAAGAGCGAAGACATTTTATTTCATGGTTTAATAGAACCCAAAAACCTGCCAAAAAGGAGTTAAATTTATGGGGTAGCCAATCTCAGCTTGCGGTGTTAACGGCAGGATTATCCATTCAAGCTTTGCGCCAATTGCTTGTTTCAGCCTGTTATTCAGGAGAAAAACTGCGTCCAGACAACGTAATAGAAAAAGTATCTGAATTTATCCAAGCGCAGTTGGGAGAGGATGTCGTAGAATTCAAAAAACCTGCACATTCCCTCAAAGATATTATAGGCAACCAGAAATTGATTGAGTTCTTGAGGACACAGATAATTCCGCGTATCACATCTACTGGAAAAGATTCTATCTCAGGACTGAGCGTTTGCGGACCTATCGGCAGCGGAAAAACTTTTATCTTTGAAGGACTCGCAGGAGAACTTGACATCCCTGTGCTTGTGCTTAAGAACATTCGGAGCATGTGGTTTGGACAGACGGATGTCATCTTTGAACGTCTCAGACGTTTACTGATGGCACTCGTGAATGTGCTAATTTTTGTTGATGAAGCGGATACGCAGTTCGGGGATGTCGGAAGGGACGCACACGCAACTGAACGTAGACTTACAGGAAAAATACAAGCGATGATGTCTGACCCACAGTTACGCGGCAATATCACATGGCTGCTGATGACAGCGCGCATCTATAATCTTTCCCCTGACTTACGCAGGGAGGGTAGGGTTGGAGACATCGTAATTCCAGTCCTCGACCCAACAGGTGAAGACCGTGAGACATTTTTACGTTGGACATTGAGCAACGTTTTCAGTGGCGATATTCCAGATGAGGCGTTTAAACTCCTTCTATCGCTGACTGAAGGCTATTCAGCAGCGAGTTTCGCATCTCTCCGTGCTGACCTTGAAGCTGCCAAAAACCGCGAAGGAAAGTTATCTATAGACGAAATAATTGATGTGATTTCCGATAGAATTCTGCCAAATATCGGTCCAATTCGGCGCTATCAAACCTTACAAGCTTTTCTGAATTGTACCCGCAAATCCTTACTTCCGGTGGACTACTCCCCAGAAACACGTGAATCGTGGTTAGAACAAATAGCGCAGTTAGAAGCTATGGGAATTAGAGGCTGACAGGAATACAGCCAATACAAAATACACAGACAGTCTCCATTAACTTATACTGATAACCTTCCCACTTGCAGCAGAACGGTATCCAGCACAAATAATTTCAACGGAATGTGCAGCAAATTCAGCGTTCATCTCACTCTCAACTCCATTTTCAATACAATCTATAAACGCGCTAAATTCACTTGGTCCATCATTTCCACTGCCGACATCAATCCAGTGCTGCTTTGGTTGCATTTTAATTTCTGCCTGTGTGCTACTCCACATACCCATCGGGTCAAGCGGGTGCGGTGTCGGCGGCTCAAATGCTGGTTCTGCGGCAAACACTTCTAACCTATTCACCGAAGCGTCAAATGTCAGTGTAGCCTCAGTGCCGACGAGGTGAACCTTTCGTAAGCCTCCTTGCGCATGGCTTTGCCAACCGTAACGGCCCGCAGCTACCGTTGCGGTAATATCATTTTCTAATGTTAAGACCAACGCGCCGAAATCCTCTAAGTCACAGCCGTGATGTTCTTTAAAAAAGTAATTTGCCGTTCCACCAAACACGCGCTGCACTCGTTTCTGTGTCAACCAATTCACCATTGACACAGCATAAACACCAATATCAAACATTTCTGGTTTTGCTTCCACAAAACTATACTGTTCCAAATTCGGTTTCTGTATCCGTTTTTTACCGACAGGTGCAGTTCCTGGATGTCCTTTCGCAAACATGACATCGCAATGAATCGCTTGTAGTTTACCGATGTGTCCACTGTCTAATCCTTGTTTGACCGTCCGTGCCCATGTGCTATGTATGTTACTGAACATCTGTGTGCGAACACCGCTTTTTGTAACAGCATCAACAATCTGTTGTGCCTGTTCAGCGTTGAGTGCCATTGGTTTATCAAGGTAGACGTGCTTTCCTGCTTCTGCACATTTCGTTCCAACACGACCACGCCTTTCAACTTCTGTGCAGAGACTTACAATATGCACATCATCACGCGCTAACGCCTCATCAAGGTCAGGAATGAAGGGCAAGTTTAATTCTTCTGCGAGGGAACGTGCCAATGCAACCCGTTCCGCAGGCGCATCTTGCTCATCAGCAAAGGCAATAAGTTGACATCGGGAATCATTCGCAAAAAGTTGTGCATAATTTTCTTGATGTGTGCGATGTCCACCGAGCAGTAGGACACCGTATTTTCTGTTTTTTTCCATGTTTATCCCTCCACCACTATAGGCTGACCAGTTGCAAGTGCGTTAGAGATAGTCTCAGTAAGTTCTCCTGTACTACCGAGTCGAGGCGGGGTAGCACTCAGATGATGCCTGCCAATTGGCGTTTCATGGTAAATAACGCCTTTATTTCCAACCAACATAATGTCAATGGCAGTTTCAGTATCAACTCGATTGATACTCAGCACTGCCATCTGACCATCTACATATTCCACCATTACCGTGACCTGTATTGCGTCAGTATCCCCTTGGGCATAGACGCGCTGCGGTTGGGATGGTATCCATCCGTTTGATAGCGCAACCATTTCTGCAGTAGGCTGCAGTAGGCTGCTTGTTTCACTTGCAATATTAAGTACACATCTTAAAAACACTGGACTCCCAATCCGATTCTGCTTGATTACAGAATCAATTGATTTTTTAAGCGATTCCATTTATTCTCCTTCTAAATTTGATAATAGAAAAAATTTGACGGTTCTGGCACTTTATGATATATTTTTACATATTGACTGGTTTACAAACTACGCCAAATTTCCTTAAGTCAATAGACATCTTAACTCTTTGGAGGACAACTATGCCATTAAAAACCCTAAAAGAACTTGTCGCTGAAGCAAAAGCGAATGTTGGACATATTTCACCTGATGAGCTTACAGAAGCAGGTGATTCTGTCATCTTATTAGATGTTCGTGACGAACCGGACTATGACGAAGAACACTTACCAAATGCAGTTTCACTCCCTCGCGGTTACCTTGAACTTGATATAGACGAGGTCGCTCCTGATGGAGATACACACATCGTAACGTACTGCGGCGGTGGTACCCGTGCTACGCTTTCGGCACACACCTTAAAAAACATGGGTTATGAAAACGTTTCAGTCTTAACAGGTGGTTTCCGCGGTTGGAAAGCAGCAGGTCTGACGACTGAAAAATCCGATCAGTAAACCATCACATATTAAGTTAGCATAATTAGGATACCTTGTCAATTTCTGAGTTTCTTGTAGTTAAGGCGATTCGTTTCGCAACGTATTCGCCTTCAACACAAAAACAGATACGAATGGAGAAAAGGATGCTACATGTCTCTATGAATCGTTTCAGCTTGTTGAATGTGTTAAAGAAATATATCCCATTGGGGTTTTTCATTCTCGCTTTCTTTATTTGTGGTTGTGATGGGATGAAAAAGCAGCAGCTAAACATCTTTACTTGGTCAGGGTACGTCAGTGAAGAGATACGTTCAGGATTTGAGGATGAGTTCGGTGTGAATGTCATTGTAGATACTTTTGGTGCCAATGAAGATCTACTTGCTAAGTTATCTGCTGGTGCAACAGGTTATGACATTATTATGCCATCAGATTATATGGTTTCTATCATGATAAAGGAAAACTTATTAGCAGAGTTGAATCGCGAGAACATTCCTAACTTTCAGAACATCAGTCCACTTTTTCTTGGTAAGTACTACGATCCAGAAAACCGCTATTCTGTGCCATATACCTTCGGCACTGCAGGTATCGCCTACGATTCATCTAAGGTTTCATCTGATCCTGAAAGTTGGTCGGTACTTTGGGATGAAAAATATAAGAATCAATTCAGTATGCTTGATGACCAACGTGAGACACTTGGTGTCGCCTTTAAACTTCTCGGATATAGCATCAATACAACCGATCCTGAACAACTTAGACAAGCAAAAGAGAAATTAATTGAACAGAGACCGATCGTTAAACAGTACAAGAGCGAAGCTGAAGAGCTGCTTATTGCGGGCGATGTCATTATGGCGCATTGCTGGAGTGGCGACGCGTTTCGCGCTGCAGCGGAGCGTCCTTCCATCCGCTATGTGATTCCAAAAGAAGGGTCAAGCCAATTTATTGACACCGTCTGTATTCCAAAATCCGCCCCACATAAAGATCTTGCCGAAAAGTTTATTAATTATCTCCTCCGTCCAGAGGTCAATGCCAAAATTACTGCTTTTACCAAATATGGTACTTGTGTCCCAGCTGCCAAAGAACACTTGCCAGAAGATCTGCAGAAACATAAATTTATCTATCCGCCAGCAGAAGTTATGGAGTCCCTTGAATGGTTGAAAGACCAAGGTGAGTTTACACAACAATACAGCCGCGCATGGGACGAAATTAAGGCGAAATAAAGAACCTTATCTCAAGACCATTGTTGAGACCCGCTCCTGCAATGATATTGAGACAGGTTGCAGATATATTTTACTTTTCATTCAATCTCTAAAATAATCTTTAAGAACTTCTTTCCCTCCTTACACTTACCTATAATGTGTTTATAGCTGCTTGAAAATTGAAGAAAACCCAATCTAAATGCAACTATAATTAGAAAGTTTATAGATCACCACAATTCTTCAATTGACATAACGAAATCCCACCAAATTTATTTCTAACGTGAGTTTGATAAATCCCGTAGGGAATCAACACCGAATGCCATAGGCACATTCGGTGGGGTAGAACGGAAATGGACAATAAAAACAGACCGTAAAGAGAGGTTGTTGACCTATTTGAGGTCGATATTTCCGAAAAGATAAGTGAAACCCAACTCTTTAGGACTGTCAAGACGGTTGAATTGTTGGGTTTCGCTTCGCTCTACCCAACGGACATCTATATTCATTCTAATTATCAAGTTCACGTTATTTCTAAATATGAGGAAATATCATGAAAGTTAGAGACACGATGGTGTATATGTTTCGTCATCCGATGATCCCAATTGGTCATCTTTTGTGTTGGTGTTTGTTTTTTGTGTTACTCATAGTTTTAATTGAACGTTCACCGGATTTTTTTAGTAGTCTCAAGGATGCATTACCAATAATTGCTGTCCTCGGTTTCATTACCAGTTACCGAGAGGTGAGAGGTAAACTAAAAGGTATTGCCAAAAGACAACATGTTTGGATGAATTGGTATAACAGACAATTTGCAACTGAAATGTCGGAGAGATCTCTTGAAGCTCTACCCTTATCAGATATCCCGCAAATTGATTCTTATTTTCAGAAAGTAAAATATCTATTGGTGTCAATGGTTCGTGTACCAATGCCACTTTTAATTCACTTTACGTTTTGGAACTTTGTTTTTGCTGCAGGCATATTCTTGGATGATCCTATGCAAATATCCATTATGGATGGAGCCAGTTCTGACCAACTATTTAACGAGTTTCTATCTGAATATTTGGAAAGGCTTCCAATAGCAGCGATTTTAACTCTAATTACGGGGTCCCTGGAAATAAAAGGTTATGTAAATGGAACTTTCAAAACGCAGATGGAATGGACAAACTGGCATAACCGCTATATCAAAACAGATCATGAGGAAGGAGGAACTGTGGAACCTCCAGTTCTCATGACAGATCAAAGTGTGGCTATATTCACGTTTCGTTTGCCAGAACGTGTTATCTTTGAATCTGTATGTTGGATTTTAGCATTTACACTATGCACTACACTGCTTAGTTGGTTAGGTATCGTTGAAAATCCAAATTTTTTCGTTAGGTATCTCTCTTTTGCAGTTATTCTTGCTTTGTAAATAGAATTAAGGAGAAAAAGTCATGAAATTCCGAAAAACGTTGAAATTCATGGTTCAAAATCCGTCCACATTTTTCCTATGTTATTTAATATGCTGGATTTTCTTTTCTGCTTTACACACCTTAACAGACGACCCTTTCATATATGGGACCTTACCTGATGTAGATGAGGAGGTAAAGAATTCCACAAACCACTTACCTTGGTCGCTATGGAAACTACTTTCTGCACTATCTCTTATCATTGAGGAAATCGTAAGTGATTTGTCACCTATTGAAAGAAGTTGGATTGCCTTAGTTCCTGCTCTAATCTTGGTTTACATAGAAGCAAGGGGAAATGTAAACGGTATAGCCAACGAAAGAAAGGAGTGGATGAATTGGTACGGTCAGCAACAAAAAGCAAAGGAATTAGGGAACAGTTATGAAGTGCCACCCGTAATGAATAACGATCAGGATGAATCCTATTTCATTAAAGCCCATAAAGTAATTCTATTTAGACTTCGTTCCCCCAAACGTCTATTTGTCCATTTTGGATACTGGGCTGCTTTTTTGCTTTTCGTAGCCGTCATTCTGTTTATCAACGATGGAATTGTAGTGACCGTTCAATACATTATAAAGGACCTTCATGTATTGGTTATACTTGCGGCAATACTTGCGCCCATCTCATGTTACTTTGAGACAAGGGGATTTTTGAAAGGGATTGCTGCTGAAAGCCGAATGTGGATTGAGTGGTATAATCGACAGTGGGCTGCTATAAAACTTGGTGTTGATTTTGAGGAACCACCATCATCCCAAAAATGAGGGTTGAATCATATTCCAAGACGTTAGCAGAAACAGTCGTATTCATGCTACGAAACCCGAGATCGTTTTTCATACATTTTATGTCTTGGGTCTTTGCCGTGCCTATGTTATTCATTTTCTTTGCAATCATTTTTAATTTTTACGAAAATTTGACTATTCCATCACTGCAGGAAGTTGTGGAAATTTATTTCGAATTTTGTATACCTCTTACAATTTTTGCTGTTATCATCAGTTATCAAGAGGCGAAAGGAAATTTAAAAGGCGTTGTGTCTGAACAGCAGGTGTGGAATAGGTGGTATACACGGCAACAAGCAGTTCCGCAGGATAATCCTTTTGAAGAATTGTCTTCATTTGCAAACAAGCAGCCTGATACATATTTTTTGACTGCTGAAAGGACATTGCTATCTATGCTCCGCAAACCACAGCAATTTATCCTTCACTTAATTTGTTGGATATCCGGTTTTGTGGTAGTATATGGAATCACAGACCTGTTCGTTATTGAAGAAATGCCTGATACTGTGCAGATTCTGCTTGTCATAACACTTGCATTCATCTCATGCTACCAAAGGATAAAAGGCAATATGAATGGAACTAATTCACAGCGGCGGGCATGGATGGACTGGTATAACCGACAGCAGCAAGCAGAAGACGGTTTACAACCTACTGAGTCTCCGCCAATGTTAGGGGTTTTTTAACACCCGCGACAATAGACATAATGATATATAATATTCTTGTTTGTTTACGCACCAGAATAAAAACTGGTGCGTTTTGTTTTTGAACTAAAGCTAAAAATGATTGACTACAAAATCGAAAATAGGTAATATATGAATGTTATAACTAATTGAGGGGTGTGCATAAATAATTCCGATGTTAAATATGCGCTTAAAGGTAGTCCGCACACGCCGTGGGTTTCCGTCCACA
>JAGWBU010000002.1:93787-124424 GCA_021295735.1 Candidatus Poribacteria bacterium
TTCTTGATTTGGCGCATGCTGCGTTGATTTGGCAATGAATTGCGCGACTACAAACGCATTTCTATAAATCAAGCGGCACTTGGCGTCTGTCCCTGTCTGTGTTGATGCGCCAATTATTTATGCACACCTCTCAACTAATTCTGAGGAAGCAAACCCATAAAAAAAACACTGCTTTTTATGATGCACAACATTTCAGTGAAGGATATTATTTTTGGTGTTACAGTATGGATTTCCGGTGCACTAATTGTAACCATTCTATCTGAACTTATAGAGGGTTGGTCAGGTATTTCTAATATGATTTTTGCACTTAGCGAGAGTCTTACTATTATTGGTTTAGTTGCTTTCTTTTGCACCTACTCAAAGGCAAAATGCAGGGCATTTTAGATGGCATTGCCACGGAGCGGAAGACGTGGAGAGATTGGTATAAACAACATCAAGAAGAAGTAAAATCACATGGAATTACATTTGAGACACCATCGTCATCAATGTTGCAGTGCCCTCATTGTGGAGGGAACCACGATTAATTCTCGGTAAATCTAAAGGAGGAACAATTGAGTAGACCGAATATACTATTTGTAATGTCAGACGACCATGCATCTCACGCGATGAGTTGCTACGGGAGTCGTATTAACAAAACCCCACACCTTGACCGAATTGCAGATGGCGGTATGATTTTCCAAAACTGCTTCTGCGTAAACTCGATCTGTACACCGAGTCGTGCAAACATCTTGACTGGTTTGCATAGTCATCTCAACGGTGTCAAGACATTAGGTGACCCACTTGATGGTAGAAAACCGAATGTGGCGAAGATGCTTCAAGCGAGCGGTTATCAAACGGCTATGGTCGGGAAATGGCATCTCGGTCATGGTGGCAATGCTGATCCAACTGGATTTGACTATTGGAACGTCCTTCCCGGACAAGGGAGTTATTATGATCCAGTGATGATAGAAGAGGATGGTAGAAAACAGCATGAAGGGTATGCTACCGACATCATCACAGATTTCTCATTGGAATGGCTGCAGAATCGGGATAAAGATCAACCGTTTTTCCTGATGTGTCATCACAAAGCACCACACCGTCCGTGGGATTCAGACGAAAAACATGCACACATGTTTGAAGATGGTGATGTTCCGATGCCAGATAACTTCTTTGACGATTATGCTAATCGTTCAAACGCCGCAAAGGAAGCGAAAATGCGGGTTTTCGGTCACATGAATGACAGAGATCTGAAGATTGAAAAACTGGGGCCGCCGCCCGAAGGCTTATCTGATGAAGAGTTAGCAAACTGGCAGTATCAACGTTACATCAAGGAATATTTGCGATGTGTAGCGTCAATTGATGACAATGTTGGAAGGTTGCTTGATTATCTTGATGCAGATGGCGTTGCTGACGATACAATGGTCATTTATACGTCCGACCAAGGTTTCTTCTTAGGCGACCACGGTTGGTACGACAAACGATTTATGTATGAAGAATCGCTACGTATGCCGTTTATTGTCCGTTATCCGCGTGCCGTTGGTGCTGGTAGTTCCACACATGCGATGGCTCTGAATATTGATTTTGCTGAAACATGGCTTGATTATGCAGGATTGCAAATTCCTGATGATATGCAGGGAAGTAGTCTGCGTCCAATATTTGAGGGTGAAACGCCGGACGATTGGCGAGAGTCTATGTATTATCGTTACTGGATGCACCTCTCTCATCACCATGTTCCCGCTCACTACGGTATTCGGACACATCGTTACAAACTGATCTATTATTACGGAGAAGCTCTCGGTACATCCGGCTCCGTTAACCAGTCAACAGAACCAGAATGGGAACTTTTTGACCTTGAAAAAGACCCTAACGAAATGTGCAGTGTTTATGACGATCCTGCTTATGCTGATGTCGTCAAGGAATTGACTGCGGAGTTATACCGCCTTAAAGAAGAGGCTATGGACGACGAGTAGGTAATTGTTTTCTTGTGTCTGTTAAAAGATTACAAAAGGAGGCATAAAATGAAAAATGGCAATCCACTGAAAAATATTGAACCCGGAATGAAAGTTACGGCACAGATGTCCCCTGAACCGAGCGAAGCAGACTTACAGTTCGCAAAACAGATGGATGTGGAGTATGTTGTTCTCTGGACGAACGGTGCAAATGCCAATTACGATTACTTCATGAGCCGCCGTGAAATTTTTGAGAATGCGGGCTTAAAGATTTATGGTTTTGGCAATAGCGATGTCCATAATCAGGATGGGATTGTGCTAAACTTAGAAAATCGTGATGCTAAGATTGAACAGTATAAAAAGTACATCCGTGATTTGGGTAGAGCAGGGATTCCGTATACAACGTATGCTCACATGGGCAACGGTATCTGGAGTACTGAACGCGAGACAACCCGTGGTGGTGCAAGCGCACGCGCATTCAATCTTAAGACTGCACAGGAAGGACATTGGGGTGGTCAAAAATTTGGGATGCCGCTTTCGCACGGACGTGAATATAGTGAGGAGGAAATTTGGGATAACTATACCTACTTCATCAAACAGGCTGCGCCGGTTGCTGAAGAAGCAGGTGTGATGATCGGTATCCATCCTGATGACCCGCCCGCTCTACATCTTGCTGGAATTCCCAGATGCATCTTCAGCAGTTTTGAGGGCTACAAACGTGCGCTTGAAATTGCTGACAGTCCGAATGTTGGAATGTGTTTCTGTGTAGGATGTTGGCTTGAAGGTGGCGACTTGATGGGTAAAGATGTACTTGAATCTATCCGCTACTTTGGGGAACGTAGCAAGATTTTCAAAGTCCATTTCCGAAACGTTGATCAACCGCTACCGCATTTTGTTGAGACATTTGTGGATAATGGGTATCAAGATATGTATCACGTGGCAAAAGTGCTCCGCGAGGTTGACTTCAATGGTGTCCTAATTCCAGACCATATTCCGAGCATGGCAGGCGACCATCGTGTTGGCACAGCATATACCATTGCATACATGAACGCCCTTGTAAAACGTGCGAATGAAGAAGTTGCGGCATAGTAGCATAGTAGCAAAGTTTATTCATCAAATTCTATTTTTTCAGATAGGGGAGTTTAATTGTGAAAAAGAGTTTCGTTGCATTTCGTATGACAACTTGTTTTCTAATTTGTGGTTTAATTGCTTTGATCGGTTGTGAAAAAGTCCAAAAAACATTAACTACTCCGACTCCATCGAAGCAGGCGATTGCGATAATTAATCCAACAAGTGGAAGTACAGTAACCGGCATGGCAGTTTTTACCCTGACTGGTACGACAATCATGCTAAGTATTGAGATTAAGAATACACCTCCTGGTGTCCACGCAGTTCATATCCACGAAAACGGGGATTGCAGTTCTCCAGACGGGAAATCTGCTGGCGGGCATTGGAATCCTACTGAAGTCGCACATGGAAAGTGGGGCGAAGGTGAATTCCACTTGGGGGACATAGGAAATATAACTGTTGGCGATGACGGTACAGGTTCTATTGAATTGTCAACAGAACTTTGGGAAATTGGCATGGGTTCTATTCAAGATGTTGTTGGGAAAGGCATCATCGTTCATGCAGGTGCTGACGATTTTATGTCTCAACCTTCGGGAAACGCAGGTGCAAGAATTGGGTGCGGCGTGATTGAGTTGGCAGAATAAACCTGATAATTATTGTATGACAATTTACATTTTTCTTGCATTTTGAATTCAAAAATGCTATAATTTCTGTAATTAGTTAATTGTGTGATTTGCATGTATTTTTGCTATCACAATAATAAAGTATAATTTCGGCACAGCTAGCAAGCCGAATTAATAAATAATAGTTTTATTTTTATGTTGCTCAATTTGTGATTTGGGAAGCGCGCTTCTTACTCGAAAATATTCAAATTTGGGCATACTGAATAAGGAGATTTCATAGCTATGAAAAAAATGACAATTTTTCTTACAATTGCTTTTGCGTGTATCGTCGTTGTACCAACGGCATTTGCGCAAAACTGGCAACCGGCTGGTGACCAATGGATTGAAAAATGGTGGGCTCTTGATTTAGTGATGAACACCGGTGGCTTTGGTCCATCTGCTGAGCGCGACTATCTCGCTGATGGGACCAATGGTGACATTACAAATGTGAATGCTTCAACTCGCTACGGTGCTGGACAGACTGGCAGACGTGCTGTACACCTGCCCCCTGAGAACGGAGGCGTTCTTGCATGGGGAGTAGTGTCAATTGACATTGAAAGCCAAAACAATATGTCAACGAGTCGTGGCATTAATGATCTCAATAATATCACTTGGCATGGTATTATCCTCGTCTTGTCTCCGGATGACAGGACAACGACTATGTACCCTGCTCACGATGATCATGCGGAAATTTGGCTCAATGGAGAAAAGGTTTATAACAACCCGGACTGGACTGGTGGTGCTCAAGTAGCGTCCCAACCCACAGAAATTGAACTCATTAAAGGTGAAAACTTCCTGCACTTCAAGTGCGGCGAAGGCGGTGGTGGGGATTACGTCAATCTTCGTTTTGATGAATCCGACGACGATCTTAAGATTGCACCAACACTGGATGGCCAATTCCTTGATGTTCTGACTCCTGTTGAACCAAGAGGCAAAGTGACAACAACTTGGGCAGATCTCAAGCGAAAATAATTGATAATATTTTTTGAATAACAAAAAACCCGTATCCGGAGAGGATACGGGTTTTTTGTTTAATAATCCAAGTTAATACCTATAAGATTTTAGACACAAAGACGTCATTTCTAATAGAAAACAGTTCGTTATTGGTGAATATTGTAGCGCAAACTTTCAGTTTGCGTCCTAATACCAATTCTATAAATGAATTTCCCTTTTAAATTAGAATATAAGAGGCGCAATAAATTGCGCGACTACGAACCAGCTATAATATGCACAAACTAAAAGTTTGTGCTACATAGATGACAACTTAGGTTTATAATAGATGTCAAAATAAACAGTTATTCCGATTCTGAAATCGTTATTGTTTGATTGATAGGTATATTCTCTAATTTTTGTACTGTCCCACTTGGCCACTCAATAACAATACTATTTACTTCCTCGGCCATATTCAAACCAAACAGCAACCGCAAATCGCTTCCCGAAGCATAACTTGAACCGCTTTTTACTTCAGATACCTGTGTGATGTTACCTGATATGAGTTTCACCTTTGCACCAATACCATCACGATTGCTCTGCGTTCCAACAAGTTTAACACCGAGCCAGTTTTTCCGATTTCCGCCTTCGTTTTTGAGCAGGACAGCACGTTGATTTGAATTCATTACGACTATATCAATGTCACCATCGTTGTCGTAGTCTGCTGAAGCGGCTGCCCTACCGACGAGTTTCTCTAAAAAATAAGCACCAGAAGTTTGTGATACATCTGTATAGGTGCCGTCACCGTTGTTGTGAAACAGCTGATCGCGTTGTGCGAAAGTTTCATAGTCCGTTAGTTGTTCAATTACCTCTTGTGGGTGTCCATTTGCACAGAATATATCCAAGTGTCCATCGTTATCGTAATCCAAGAAAAGTGGGCTAAAACCAACAAATGGCAAGGTTGGTTTTTGTAATAAACTCTCCACAGTAGCCTCCTCAAAGAAAAAATCACCATCACCAAGATTTTGTAGTTTATAGAGTGTCGCTTTCTCGGAATTCGCAACGATGATGTCAAACCAACCGTCACGATTATAATCTCCAACGTCTACTCCCATAGAACCTTCTGCAACCCCATTTTCATCATATCCTACGCCGAGGAATAAGCTTTCATCCGTAAAAGTGCCATCTCTGTTATTATGATATAAGAAATTACGCCCTGTGTCATTCGCAACGTAGATGTCTGGAAACCGATCATTGTCGTAATCACAAACAACTGCCGCCATGCCTCGCCCTTCACTCGGATTTACTAAACCGGCTATGTCGGCAACGTTTGTAAAGGTGCCATCACCATTGTTTCTATAGAGGACATCTGCTGTTCCCTCATAACTTCGCGGGTGTCCATAACCGACTATCCCCTTATAAGTCGTTACGGGCATTGACAATTGATAAATGAGATAGTTGACAACAAAAATATCCAAATCACCGTCCAAATCATAATCGAGAAAAACCGCTGCAATACCCCAGAGCGAATTATCAATACCTGCTGCCTTTGTTATATCCGTAAAAGTGCCATCACCATTGTTTTGGTAGAGGGTATCCTGACCAAAGTTACAAACATAGAGATCGAGGTCACCGTCGTTATCAATGTCTCCTGCGGATGCAGCCATGCCGTAGCCTGTGTCTCCTGTTCCAGAAGGATCGGTAACATCTGTGAAGCGTCCGTTTCCTTCGTTCTGAAAGAGCGCGTTTCTGGCAGCTTGGAATTCGCTCTTAGGAACGTTTTTCTCTGGGACCGGCCCACTGTTCACGAAATAGAGGTCAGCATCACCGTCCATGTCATAGTCAAAAAAGACTGCACCTGAACCCATTGTTTCTATGATGTGCTTATGTTCGGTTTTACCGTTGTTATGTTTGAAATCTATTCCAACTTCTTTGGTAACATCCACGAAGACAGGTAGTTGTTCAGCAGAACTGCAAATTACAAATATAATGGGAGCAAACAAGGGGATTAAAATAGATTTTAACATTAGGGAACTCGTTGAAGGGAGAGACCTATTTTTGGGTTTTTTCTGCTGTTTTTGCCACCCGAAAACCAACGGAGGATGTTTTCAAGGTAGGGTAGAAATAATATCGAAAGGTTGTACTACATCGTGGAAGTGAATCAATCCATGAACCGCCTCGAATTACACGCCAACTACCTACAGTTGGTCCTGTAGGATTCTTCTTTGGACTATGAAAATAGTAGACGTCGCTGTACCAGTCTGCTGTCCATTCCCACACGTTACCTGCCATATCCATAACGCCATAATAACTCTTTCCCTTTGGAAAACTACCGACCGGCGCGATAAGGTTTTCATATCCATCATTTTTGTCAGCAGTATTCGCATAAGGTTTTATAGCATTGCCCCAGGGCCAGGTTCTGTCTGTATAACCACGAGCTGCCTTTTCCCATTCTGCTTCTGTTGGGAGTCGCATGCCTTTCCATTCAGCGTAAGCCTTTGCATCATCCCACGATACACCAACAACTGGGTGATTAGGTAGTTTTGTAGCGCGTTCAGGCCAATCGCCAATATGGGGAAGATGGGTGAAATTTTCTGGTGTGTGTTGGGTTGCTTCAGGTGAAGATTCAGGATGATTGTTCTGCAAACTGCGCCAAAATTCGTAATACTCCGTGTTGGTAACCTCATATTTACTGATATAATAAGCATCAAGATATACCTTATGTACTGGTCTTTCATCTGGGGCGCGTTTGTCATTTCCCATTGTAAATGTTCCTGCGGGGACCAATATCATCTGATTTTCTTTTTTCTCCGCAGACACGCTTATAGAAAAGACAACATTCAATAGAAGAATTAGGGCAGTTGTAGAAAATAACCTAATATTCAACATATCTGTCCGGTTTTTAGTGTGATACGGTTATCGATTTTTCTTCTGTTTTGACAAGAAATATTCATACGCTTGATGATGTTCCTTGGCAAGTTGATGATTTCCGATACTTTCATACAGCTTTGAAAGGTTGAGATGATAGTAGGGTTGTTCTCCATCTAATTCAATTGCTTTGCGAAATGCTGGGATTGCATTTCGAACATCTCCCAACCTTGCGTAAGTGCTACCAAGCGTATTATACAAAACCGCTATATTAGGGGCTAATTGAATAGCCTTGCGAACTGATTCTTGGGCATGTTTAGGATAATTTAGGTTGAGAAATGCTTGGCTGAGTCCGTGATAAAAACTTGCAATAACATCTGCAGACATTTTTTGTTTGTTGGCAATCTCAATACATTTCTGGAAGACTGGTACCACATCATTATATTTTTTTTGTTGCATTAACACATTTGCCAAACCCCGCCATGCTTGAAGGTTATTCGGCTCAGTACGAGTTAGGCGAGTGAAACGTTCGTATTCAGCATATTCTTTTTGTAACTGCTGATATATTTGCATCTCTTTTTTGCTTTTCTCTCTATCACCCATACGGAGATACGCTGTACCGAGTCCATAATGAGGTTCTGCGTAGCGAGACGGTCCAAACTTTATTGCTTTCGTAAAGTTTTCTATCGCTTGAGGATAATCCTTCAAACTGAGATAGGCAGTTCCAAGATCATTATAGCTTCCTGCGGCATCGGGTTTTAGCGCAATAGCGCGTGTTAAAACATCAACAGCCTCCGAAAATTGACGCTGCTTGAGGTAGACTTTTCCAAGGAGTTCATGCCCGCGTGCATGTTGCGGAGATAGTGTTATCAGTTTTCGTAAAGGTTCAACTGCATCTGTCCACTGATTGAGTTTAAAATAGACAAGGCTTAACGAATGTAACCCTTCAATATTATCTGGCTTTAGTTCCAAAGAGCGTTGGTAAACTTCAACTGCTTTGTTCCAAAATTTTTCTTGTGCATACGCTACGCCTAAATAGTGCAGAATTTCATAGTGTTTCGGTTCAGCAGCAAGTGCTGATTCAAATGCTTCTATTGCTCCTTGATTGTTTCCTTGGAATAGAAAAACAAACCCTTGTTCCACATGCTGCACATATCTGGCATGATCGTCTTTTTCAGCGGTGAGTGCAGATAGTGGTAAACACAGATAAAGTATGACCAAGATTTTCAACTGATTTCGCATTTGATTACTCAATTTTCCTTCAATATTCTTGTTAATAAGAATTCAAGAGATAGATATGATGTATACTCTATAAGATATTAACGCTATTCCGAAAAAAAATCAATCTCTTTCTTCATAATCACAAAGTCGTCGATTTTCAAATTTGATCTATATTTTAGTGAGAATAGCGACCAGGTGGTATCTCCTACAGTAAGAAGTTTGGGATAAAGATCAAACTTCTGGAGGATTGAACGGTTCTGTGATCCACGTAAAAAAACTTGCATAAAATTCCATAATAAGGTATCCTTTTTAAAATTGGTTGTGTCTTGCAACATCCTCTACAAGATAAGAGGATTAATCATAACCTTGATAGACTGGAGGAATCTGGATGGCGCATACACTATCCATTGTGATTCCGATTTACAATGAGGCTGAGCATTTAGAGGAAATTTTACGACAAATAAATGCGGTCGAAATCGGCATGGAAAAAGAACTTATTCTGGTCGATGATTGTTCAACGGACGGGACGCGCAAGATTTTAGAAAAACTCCAAAATTCTGCTAAAAATTCTGCTAAAATATTTTATCATGAAATAAACCGGGGTAAAGGCGCGACCTTGCGGACCGGTTTTCAACATATTACAGGAGAAATTACCCTTATACAGGATGCGGATTTAGAATATGATCCGCAAGATTACCCGAAATTGCTTGAACCTATTTTGACAAACAAAGCGGATGTTGTGTATGGCTCACGATTTATGGCGGGACGGCAAGAAGGTTTATTACGGAGTTACCTTGCGAACCGATTTCTTACTTCTCTGTCAAACTTTGTTAATGGCACAAAATTAACAGACATGGAAACCTGTTATAAGGTCATTAAAACTGATATTTTGAAAGATATATCGTTATGTTCAGACAGATTTGGTTTTGAACCAGAAATTACTGCGAAATTAGCGAAACGCAAATGCAAAATTGTTGATGTCCCAATTAGTTATCGCGGTAGAGATTATCATGAAGGAAAAACTGTAAGTTGGAAAGATGGTGTTGCAGCGGTTTTTCACATTCTAAGGTTCCGTTTTTTTTCTTAAATCCACCATTTACAAGGAGCATCAATTAACAGACCGTACTAAAGGTTGAGAGTCTATGGGAAATTTGCAGGATTTACTAAAAGAGGTTGACGATATCCTCAATTCATCTGATGGCTTGCAAACACAGATACCTTTAGCACAACCAGAAGAACAAGATGATGAAATTCTAAAAGCATTGAGTCAATACTTTCAATATGATACTTTTCGACATGGGCAACGGGAAATAATTGAAGCGATTTTGAATGAGGAGAATGTTTTTGCAGTATTTCCAACTGGACATGGAAAATCTTTGTGTTATCAGTTACCTGCATTAATGTTACCTGGAACAACAGTTGTTGTATCGCCGCTCATTTCGTTAATGAAAGACCAAGTAGATGCGCTAAAAGAGCGGGGAATAGAGTCTGCATCGCTAATAAATAGCACACTAAGCTGGGAAGAATATCGCCTTGAATTGAATAGATTAAAACAAAATAAGATAAAACTACTCTATATTTCTCCAGAACGTTTGCGCAGTCGTAGGTTTTTAGATATACTGAATTCTGTACTTATCTCTCTATTTGTCATTGATGAGGCACACTGTATTTCCCAATGGGGGCACGATTTTCGTCCTGCTTATCTTTCAATCTGTGATGCCATTGACACACTTTATCCGCGTGCAATTGCCCTTTTCACAGCAACTGCACCGCCAGACATCCGAGAAGATATTCTGGAAATTCTGAAGATCCCAGAACCGCGAGTCCTGGTGCAGGGAATTGAACGACCTAACCTGAGACTTGCTGTTCACAAAAGCGAAGACGAGGAACAGAAATATACGTTACTTGAGAAAAGTATAAGTTCGCTCAAAGGAAATGGTATTATCTATGCCGGGCGCCGAATCGAAACTGAAGAAATTGCGAAGTTTCTCCAAGAGCAAGGATATCGTACTGAGTATTACCATGCGGGGCGCGATCTGCACGAACGCAAACAGATACAGGAAGCGTTTTTTGATGATAGCCGGAATGGGTTAGACATTGTTGTTGCTACGAATGCTTTTGGTATGGGTATTGATAAAGCGAATATTCGGTATATTATTCATTGGACAATGACCGGCACCCTGGAGGAATACTGTCAAGAGGTCGGACGTGCTGGTAGAGATGAAAAAGATTCAGATTGTCTTTTATTCTATTTTCATGAAGACCGCGAGTTACACGAATGGTTCATCAAAGAGAGTGCTCCCGACAAACCTTCACTCCTAAAACTGCTACGAACACTGGAAAATTTGAAAGGGACAGGACAATATCGCTTGGTAGCAATGGATGAGTTGGAGTTGGAGGTTGGCGATAAGATAGCAAAAATACAGGTTGGACTTGCCTATCTGGAAAAACTCGGTTTTCTTAAAAGATGGCATAACGTTCCGTCTCAAATCTCTGTCCGGTTGAGAACGCGACCGACAGACGGGACATCAATCCAGTCTGAACTTTATACACATCTGCGTCAGCGGCGAATGACAGATATTTTGAGTTTTTGCCGAGACCTTGAACTGAGTCCACGGCGGGTTATGGAACAACTCGCAGAACTTCAAAGTGAGGGACACCTTCAGTATTGGGGTAAGAATGATCTAATGCTGATTGAATTGCTAAAGGAGAGTGAACTTTTGTCAACTCTTTCTGAAGAACAGATGGGGCTTGGGGACTATGTGAAATACAAACGTAGTAGAATTGACAGAATGGTTCGCTATGCTGCAACTGATGAGTGTAGGATAAAAGTTATTCGCGATTATTTCGGGGAGGAAGTGTCAGAGGATTATCGGTGTGGGACGTGCGATAACTGCTCAACAAATGCCGCGATATAATCTGTTGTGCGGACATTGTTTCTATTAACTAACCCAAGTTGCTACCTTGTAGCACGAACTTTTAGTTTGTGCCTGTGAGGACGCAAACTGAAAGTTTGCGCTACGATATTCGCGAATAATGAACTTTTCTTGATTAAAACAGCATCTGTCTGTCTAAAATCTTGTGCGTGGCAACTTAGGTTAACTAACGATGAGTTATTGTGATTGGCTTGGATGGGTTTAAATTTTGCGAAGTGCTTCTTGAAAGACAGATTGAAGAGAAACACCATTTTGTTCGGCAAGAGATCTGCAATCCTCATACTCCGGCACTGTTTTGATTAGATCGCCGTTTAAATAGCCGCGTTTAGCTCGGACGGGACCCCATTGGGTATTGATTTCCATATAATCACGATTGAGTATGACACGGTCGGCAGCATAAAATCGAACACCGAAAGTAGTTGTTTCTGTTAGAAGAACTTTTGTCAACAGATCCCGTATGTTGGATGGGCAAAGTACGTTTATTTGGATTGCGGGTCTGCCTTTCTTCATAAGAATAGGAACGAAAAATACATCTAATGCACCTTGCTCAAAAAGTTTGTCCATCACATAGCCGGAAATTTCGGGAGACATGTCATCCACATTCGTTTCAATGATTTGTATACTATCGCTAAAACCGAGGGCAGAGTCGTTTGAGGCCGGTGATGAGTCTTCGGTTGAAACTGAATGGTCATGTCCATGTTTAATGCTGTTCAAAGAAGATTTTTCACCGATACAAATACGCAGGAGATTTGGTTGCATATCAAGGTCTCTGGTGCCAGCACCGTAACCGATTTGGTTGATGGTCATATTAGGCATAACCCCAAAGGCTTTAGCAAGAGTAGTGATGATGGCAGCACCTGTAGGTGTAACTAATTCTTTGGGTATGTCGGTTTGGCGGATTGGTACTCCGTGTAAAAGTTCCATTGTGCCCGGCACAGGCACAGGCATCATACCGTGGGCACATTTAACAAAACCACGCCCAAGCGAAAGAGGTGAAGCGTAAACATCTTCAACGCCAAGTTCTGCTAAACCGATGACAGCACCAACAATGTCCACGATAGAATCAATCCCGCTGACTTCGTGGAGATGTACTTTGGCTTTATCAGTGTTATGTACTTTGGCTTCGGCTTCAGCAAGTCTGTCAAATATGTGTTTAGCAGTATCACGAATGTTCGTTTTGAGGTCACTTGCATCAAGTAGGGCAAAAATCTCAGAGAGGTGTCTGCTGGGGCCGTGGGTGTGTTTATGATTATGTCCTTCGTGTGAATTCTCGGAAGTTTCAACTACTACTTGCGTTCCAGTGATACCGTGTTTCGTTGCTTTTTGGAAATGGAGACTGAATTCAGCATCTACATTTAGTTTCGCGAGTTCGGTTGTTAGTACCTCTGGGTCAACTCCCGCATCAATGACAGCACCGAGAACCATGTCACCACTAATACCTGAGAAGCAGTCAAAATATACGATTTTCAATCGGGATTCCTTTAGTTGAGTGGTTGGAATTGAGGTGATGTGTCTATAAGTTGTTGCAGAACTTGCTAAGTCCTGCAACATGCTTGGTTTGTTTTTTAGATGTTAATGATGGGGCAAATTTTAATATTTTTGAAACAATTCTTTCAATAACTCTTTCGGTTCGTGCCGCCTAAGTTTATTGAGCGCCTCAACTTCGATTTGCCTAACCCGTTCACGACTAATTTCGAGTTTTGTACCGATATCAGCAAGCGTATATTCGGTGCCATCAATTAATCCGTAGCGCAGGACAATAACGTGAGTTTCGCGTGGGTTGAGCGTCCTGTTGAGGACTTCTTCTAACGCTTCAATTTTGGAGAAGTTAACTAATTCTGTTTCAGGTGTGATTTGAGAATCATCTGGAATTATGTCCCGGATTGGCACTTCTGGTGCTGTCTCATTAATCGGTGCATCCAACGAAATAGGGTCTTTCGTCGCTTGCAGGATTTCATCAACCTTTTTCTCCGGGAGTTTAACCTCTTGTGCGACCTCTTTAGTTGTCGGTTCACGACCAAGTTTTGCAGTAAGATTGGACTGCACCTGTTTAATCAGCCTGCGTGTTTCACCGATATAACACGGCACACGAATGATCTGTCCTTGCTGGTCTAATGCACGTTTAATCGATTGCATTACCCACCAAGTGGCATAAGTGCTGAAGCGGTATCTGAGTGTGTGGTCGAATTTCTCAACCGCCTTCATGAGTCCAATGCTTCCTTCCTGCATAAGATCAAGGAAGGTCAAAGCTGTTTTGTTGAAATGGTGTTGTTTAGCAATACTCGCGACTAATCGTAGGTTTGCCTCAACAATTTTCATTTTTGTGCCGTGGGCAAGTTTGTCCGCTTCTGTAAGTTTTGATAACAAAACTTTTAGAAATTCCAATTCAGTTTGAAGTTTTTCCAAAAACGGATTTAGTGTGCCCGTAGTCCACTGTAATTCTAAGGTTTGACCGATCTTTGTATATGCCATTTCATCTAACAAATTTGGGGGCAGTTTGTTCAAAAGTTGCGCTATTTCATATTGTGTCACAGAAAAAATTTCAAGCAAACGTAATTCTTCTTCCTTTTCAAGCGGCATTGCTTCGGAAAGAGAATTACATTCTATGCTATGAGAAAACGGATTTTGTTCTTGTTCTGTGGTTGACAACCCAATTTTTTCAGGATTTTTGTACGCTGTTTCAATACTGGCGCGGATTAAACCTCGTGCGTATGCTCGGAACTTTTGACCGCGTTCAGGTATCCAACTTTCTATTGCTTTTATAAGACTGAGGTATCCTACCTGCATTAATTCTGGAGACACGGCAACAGCGAATTCTGGATCATTTACATATTTTTTTAGGAGATGCAGATTACCCAAAAGAATTTTCGACTTCACATTTTCTAACTTTTTTTGTTTCTTGTTCAGTTTTTTCAGTATGTCTTCTATTGGTAGAATATATGTCGAAATTTGATCAATAATTAGTTTATGATCTGTTTGAACCGGTTTTAGATTTTGTTCAGGAATGCTGCGGGTTTTTATTGGAATATCTAACGTATTTATTACCCACTTGGGAAGTTTTTTGAAGTTTGACGCAAAATTTACTATGCCCTCTTGGTATATCTCAAAGAGCGTTTTTTCTTGTTCCGCATCCAATAACGGGGTCTTAGCAATAGTCTGGAGATAAGCGAAGGTTTCATCCTTTACGGGAGTAGTGTTCACCTCTTTTTTCTCCTCAATAGGAAACAGGTCAAAATCGACTGAATCTGTAGGGTAAAAGTTTTTCATTTTAGTATTTTCCTCATATCTATGCAGAATTTGTCTACTTTGCATATACACTAATTAACCTTTTGTATTCCAATCATTTCGTAAGGATAACCGATAATAGAATATTTGTCGCCGAATTCCGTAATAATATTTTAAAAATTTAAACTTACGTTCAAAAAACGTCTAACGTTACTGTTTGTTTCAAAAGTTTTCGATGGTATCTATTGCCTGAGGAACTTATTGAAAAACGAAACAAAATGGAGGCAATTTATGCATAAAAAACCGCAAAAAGATGTAGTTCAACGTTTATTAGCAGGCGAATCTTTCGCTAACGAAGACCTAACCAATATAGACCTGGCAAACCAATCGCTTGTCAGTGCTGATTTTTCAGCAGCAAATTTAAGCAGTGCAAACCTTAAAAATGCTGACTTGACGGACGCGAATCTAAATGACGCAAACCTCACTGGAGCAGACCTATCCGGTGCAATTCTACTACGAACCTATTTAGTAGGAGCAAACCTAACAGAGACAACATTGGAGAATGCTAACCTATTTGGAGCGTTTTTGAGTGGAAGTCTCCTGTCTGGCACAAATTTTCGCGGTGCTGATCTACGCCGAGCTACGCTTGGATGTCCCCACTGCGTTCCTACTGCTCCCTTCGGCAATCTTACGACTTTTGAAAACGCTAACCTGGAAGAAGCGATTTTTGGTGAAATCAAATTAGACGGTATCGTCTTACTCGGTGCGAATTTCAAAGGTGCTTATCTTTACGAGGTAGATTTATCTGAAGCGATCTACCGTGAATCCGATCTGGAGGGTGCTATCACTAAACAAGGACGAAATTAAGGTATAATTCTGTTGCTGCCATAGTCATAGCGGAATTTTGCGTTTATATCGTTATAATATAATTAACTTTAGAACAAGGTTTTAACATAAGTCGTTCACAACAGCCCTGATCTGCCAAAGGTCGGGGCTTGTGTTTCTTCGTATGAAAATTCTCTTCAGAATAGGACCAGTTATACTGTAAAAGAATAAAGCCGATATAAATTTGTTGAAACGTTAATTTAGCCTGCATAGTATTGAGACGTTTTTAAATCCAATTAGTTTACAAGTGCCTAAATTTTTTACATTTTTATGTTGGTCCTGAACCGTAGCAGTCGTTTGCTTTACAAACTGTCTAAATTCTTCCACAAATTATCCGAAAATCTGCTGTTGGCACAACTTATGGTAAAGTCCGCCTTTTTCCAATAACTTTGTATGGTTACCGCTTTCTACTATTTCACCATAGTTAATAACCAAAATATTGTCGGCACGCATTACCGTGGAAAGTCGATGGGCGATAATAAAACTGGTTCTGCCTTCCATGAGATTCGTTAACGACTTTTGGATAATTGCTTCTGATTGTGTATCAAGGGCTGAAGTGGCTTCATCAAGGATAAGAATTGGTGCATCCTTCAGAATCGCGCGAGCAATAGAAATACGTTGTTGTTCTCCTCCTGAGAGGTTACCTCCTGCTTCTCCTATTGGAGTATCGTAGCCATTAGGCATTTCAGAAATAAAACCGTGGGCGTTCGCCTTTTCTGCTGCTGCAATGATTGATTCTCTTGTTGCTCCCGGGGAACCGTATCCGATATTTTCTAAAACGGTGCCGTCAAAAAGAAATGTATCTTGTGGAACAAGAGCAATATTTTGCCTTAACGATGGTAAAGTGACTTCATCAACAGAAAAATCGTCAATTAAAATTGTTCCACTATCAACTATATAGAACCGTAGCAGTAGATTGAGAAGTGTGGTTTTTCCGCTGCCGCTTGGACCGACAAGCGCGATTATCTCTCCCGGCTCTGCTGTAAAACTAACATTTTTAATCACAGGACGTTGTTGATATGCAAACGAAACGTGTTGAAATTGGACAGTTCCTCTTACGTTGGGAAGTACACCTTTTTCCTCTGATTTAGTACCCGACTCTCTTTCTAAATCAAGTAGTGGAAAAATGCGTTCTGCGGAAGCAAGGCTTTGCTGTAATACATTATTGACGCTACCTATCGTCTTAATCGGTTTGTACATCAGTGCAACCATAAGAATATAACCTGCGAACCAGCCGATAGTCAGCTTGCCTTCTATGACGTTCCAACACCCAAGTCCCAAAACGGTTGCGGTTCCGATAGCCGCCATCCATTCAATAAGTGGTGGGAGGAGTGAAGCAAATCGTGCGCGACGAATTGCGGAGTTGTATTGGCCAGATGTGATCAATTGAAATCTTTTCATCTCAATTTTTTCAGCGGTAAAACTTTTTATTATGTTGATTCCGGAAAGAGTCTCCTTGAGTTGTGAATAGATGTCCGAACTACGTTGTTGGATTTCCGTGCTTGCTCTACGGACACGTGTTCCTATGCGTGAGATGGAATACGCAATCATTGGAAGAACCAACATGGAGAAGATTGTCATTTGGATATTCTGGTAGAACATCACGGCGAGAAAAAAAGTGACCTTGATAATAGCACGCATTATTGATGCTGTTGCGGCGACAGCTTGCTGCAACATTCGCACATCATCGGTAACGCGTGTCATTACGTCGCCAGTGTGGTGTTCTGAGAGGGTACCCAGTGGGGCTGAAACAATTTTTTCATATAGGTCATTTCGTATGCGAAAACTCAATTTATTTCCGACACATTCCATTATAAAATCGCTGCCATAAACAAAAAATCCTTTTACAAAAACCAGACCGAGTAATCCTACTAAAAGCCAAAAAAAGAAGCGGAACGCGTCCGCCGCATCTGTCAATGTAATTTCGAAACCTTCAAAGATGTTTTTTATGTTAAAAAACCGGATAGTAACAGGTTCGATAGATTGACTGAAGCCCTCTAATAGTTTTAGCGAATCAAGCGTATCTGCTAAAATCTGAATTGGCCCATAATCACAAACAGAAACAACTAAAGCACACCCCATCGCCAATATAATAGAGCCTTTGTAGGGAGTGAGATAACGTAAAAACCGAAAAAGGTGATTTTTTTGTTGCAAGGTGTCATCACTTTGACCAGAAGGCTCAATCTTCATATTTATATTTTGTTCTGAGACAACGATAGAAAATAGTATTACTGTTTACCGGTAAACTTATAATCTCCAAACTGAAGCACCTTAATTTTTGCAGCAATTCCGGGTTCACAGCGGATATTAAGGTTTTGATTTTGGAAGTCCATCTTTTCAATAATTCCGATTGCTAAAGTTTCACCTTCCTCGTTTACCATTCCCACAAGACGTTGTTTAAAGTAAGCAGGTGTTTCTACTGCGGTAAACGATAAACTCAGATAGTTTTTTAGATTTTTAGTTGCAGATTGAGGCAGGTTTCTTCGCGCAATTAGACTTAAAGTGCGTTGTCTCCACTCAGCATATATTATCTCTTCTTCGGTAAGGCGGGTAAGAATTTCAATTTCTTTCTGATTTGCGATTCTGCCGTTGAAAAATGAGGTGCGTGCACCTCTAATTTGTTCATACGAAATTGTTTGAAGTTCACTCTCTGAAAAATATGCTTCAAACTTCGCTTTGCGATTGCGCTTACGCGCTTCACTGCTTTTTGTGCGTACCAACTTATGTGGGAGTAGATAGTGAATTGTTGGATGATTTAAATCGCTGTAGCACGCAACAATCCTTTCCAAGTCTCTTGAACGCCCAATGCAGACCAAGTGATGTGGACGAATGAGATCAATTTTTTGCTGCTTTAGCGTTATAGCTGCGCCGTCGTGAACATATCCTGTTGTATCAATTACAGTGAAGTCTGCACCGGCATTCAATCCAGCGTCTACCATCAATCGGGTTCCAGTTAAAATCGGAAGTAGATTGCGCTGTGGTGATACTGCTCCGACAAAGTAAAGCGCATCTGCTTTGTGGTATAATTCACTACTTCGGTTTTTCTTTCTGTCCTCAATTTGTTCGGTTTTCGTATCAGAATTTTTCTGATTGGTAGCAGTGCCATTTTCGTGACCACCAAAAGGTAAATGCGGTGCAGCACCGTCCGGTCCGGGATCAAAAAGTTTCATACCAATAGTAGTTGGGGGACCGATTTGAGATTGTCCAACATCAGCGTCAACAAGTGCAACTTTCAACGACGCTGCGCAAGCGTAATCAATCAGATAACGACAGAATGTTGATTTGCCTGCATCTGAAGGACCAAGGACGAGTACACGTTGGTTCGGCATTACAATGCGGCTTGCAAGCCGTTTCCAATCGAGATTAATTCGGTATTTGTGATTCATGACAGATAGCCTCTAATTTCCAAGGCTAAGTTCATATCGAAATGTAACACCAGGGAAGTTAAGGATGTCGTCTAATTGAGGATTGTGTTTTATACCGATGAGTTGTTCAAGTAAGGATGATTTTCTTTGTTTTCGGACGACTTTAGGAGTGCCTTCAATGTTACCGAGCTCCCCAGCAATTTGGATAGCATCTTGCAGGTTACCTAATTTATCAACTAATTTGTGTGTGAGTGCTTGTTTTCCAGAAAAGATTCGCCCATCAGCGAGTTGAACGATTTCGTCTCGAGTTAGGTGTTCTTCACGTGATTTAAAGATTGCATCTACAAATTGATTGTAAACATCGTCAACAGTTCCTTGCAGAACGTCTTTTTCCTCTTCGGTGAGATCGCGGAAAATTGATCCTGTGTCCTTGAATTGACCGCTTTTAATGACTTGTTGCTCTAACCCGATTTTTTCGTATAAACCCTTCATCTTAGTGAACTGCATGATTACACCGATACTGCCGGTCAAAGTTCCTGGGTTGGCGACAATAGTATCTGCTGCAGATGCAATATAATAACCACCAGAAGCGGCTGTTCCGCCCATTGATGCAACTATAGGTTTGTCCAACTTTGTTAATTCACGATGAATCTCTTGAACAGGAGCTACGCTCCCACCCGGTGTATTTATGCGGAGTACGAGTGCCTTCACGTTTGGATCATCTCGATAGGCGTGGATCAGTTTTATGGGAGCATCTGATTTGGATATGATGCCAGAAATATCAAGCACAGCGACTTTTTGACCGATGGGTGATGTCCCGACCATCATAATACGGACAATGACAGATAATAAAAAAAGAACAACAATAGCGAATATGATTATCAAGACACGTTTCTGTTTCATTTTTGTGTAGTTTGACGGTTGTGATATACATCCAAAAAGTAGTTCTAAATGTTGGGTAGGTTGCCCGATTCATTGATATGTTTCTTTTTCTTAAGCGGAAAAACAACTACCCAAACGGTTTTGAGCAGCCAACCTATATCGGAAATGAAGCCCTGCGTTGCCACGTAGCGAAGGTCAAGTTCTAACTTTTTCGGCATTAATTCTGTAATGTAATAATGTTCTGGATCGGTCTGTGCAGCTAATTTTTTTTCTTCATTTCGGTTAGCAATTTGAGAAGGTCCGGTAATACCGGGTTTCACAAGCAGTACTTGCCTTTGTGTTTCAGTATAATATTTGACGTAATTCGGAGCTTCAGGACGAGGTCCAATTAGACTCATCTCTCCCTTGATAACATTGATTAGGTTCGGCAGTTCGTCTAATTTTGTTACCCGTAAAAAACGACCAATCGGTGTTACACGTGAATCCCTATGCATTGTAAGACCGATTCCAATTTTATCAGCATTGATAACCATTGTTCTAAATTTATACATTTCAAAAATCGTTTTACCTTTACCTACGCGCTTCGCTTTATAAAACACAGGGCCGGTGGATTGAACTTTGGCAAGTAGGCATCCAAGTAAGAATAAGGGAGAAAAAAGCAATAAGGTAGTGACTGTGAAGAGAATGTCAAAACAACGTTTCGCCCAATTTGAACGAATACGTAGACCTTCACGGACAGATGAACTATCCATGGTCAAGGCTGTGTTTGCATTTTGAGAAGGTTTATCAGGCGATGGATTTTGCATTTTACAGTAGATTTACGATTAACGAATCAACGTTGAACAGCGGGTTTTGAAAGCGTGTCAACAGGCCAAAATTCACCTTAATATTTTTATTGGCTATACACTCCTATCTGTTGTTTTAGGTTCGGATGTTTCAGCGTCTTTGGGAGAATTGATAAGATGGCTTCTGATATCGGATTGATTATCTCTATTCCTATTTGTTATGAATGCGCGATTTGGTTCATAAGTAGGTACTAATTCTTGGAATTTTGCTATAATTCCATCTGTATCAAGCGCATCAGCCAATTCGGAAAGTTCCTCAATTTGAAATAGTAGTTGTTCTTCCGCAATGTTTTCCATTTGCGCGACGAAGATACGTTGATGTTTGGTTGCTGTGACACCTTCTTGGGGTGTAAGAAGTTCTTCATAGAGTTTTTCCCCTGGTTCCAAGCCAGTAAAGTCAATCTTAATGTCCTTGTCAAGTTCTAAGCCAGAAAGTCTAATCAGGTCACGAGCAAGGTCAAGTATTTTGATAGGTTCTCCCATATCCAACATCAAAATTTCGCCACCATTTCCCATAGCCCCTGCTTGAATTAAGAGTTGGACTGCTTCAGGAATCGTCATGAAATAACGAGTTGCTTCACGATGTGTAACAGTGACAGGACCCCCTTTTGCAATTTGTCGTATGAAATTTGGTAAAACGCTTGCACGGCTACCGATGACATTGCCGAATCGTACTGCAATAAATTTCGTTCCATTTCGATTCGCTTTACATTGGATGAGTTTTTCTGTTACCCGTTTAGAAGCACCGTAGACACTCGTTGGATTGACTGATTTGTCCGAAGACACGAGGATAAATGCTTCAACTTGATGTTTTATCGCAGCATCAATTAGATTTTGGGTGCCAAGTATGTTATTCTTTACCGCCTCATCCGGATGAATCTCCATGAATTTGACATGTTTATGCGCAGCGGCATGGAAAATGATATGCGGACGGTACCGTTTTGTAATCTGAAAAACTTTGGAATTATCTCGAATATCACCAATAATTAATTCACGATTAAGTTGTGGGTCAGATTCACGTAGTTCCATATCAATATGATACAAACTATTTTCGCCTCTTCCGAAGAGAATTAGCAACTCAGGATCAAGTTTTGCTACTTGTCTACAGAGTTCAGAACCGATAGAACCTCCCGCACCTGTTACCATGACCCGTTTTCCAGAAAGATATTTTGAGATTTCCGCTAAATCAACTGGCGTAGTAGGACGGTTAAGCAGGTCTTCAAATTTTACTTCACGGATGTGATTGATACTAACCCGCCCTTCAAGTATAGCGTATATATTTGGGACGATCTTGAATTGACATTTTCGGTATTCACACTGTCGGATTATATCCCGAATTTTTCCGCCTGGTGCTGATGGCATTGCGATGATAACTTCATCAATTTCACGCTTACGGGCAATGTAGGTAAGGTCACGCGTAGTGCCTAATACTTCAAGCCCAGCAATACTTTTACCGACTTTTCGTAAATTATCATCAATGAATCCAAGAGGTATATATCCTTTTTCAGGATGGTTCCGTAATTCTCTTAAGACTCCAATTCCAGCGATTCCCGCGCCAACAATTAGGATTTTAGTTCGTGGTGATGCGACGTCTTTTTGCCTACCTTCTTGAAAAATACGGTAGGAAAATTTTGCGAAACCGATTAAGGACGCGTTAAATAATCCATCAATTAAAAAGAAAATCCAAGTATCAATCTGCTTCAGAAATACCGATAGACAGATAAGGACAAAACTTGAGATTCCAATAGCAGTTATTAAGGTGCGAAATTCTTTTACACCTGCATATTGCCAAATAGGCTTATAAATTCGGAAGCATAAGAAGGTAATGATTCGTACTGATGTTACAACGGCAGCAATACAAAATAAGAGTTGAGAAGACGAAATCTCAGAAAGAATTGATATTTGCTGGAACTCTGTTAATATATTAAATTTGAGTTGTCTGCAAATAAAATAGGTTAATAGGAATGCAAAATTAACAAGCAATATGTCAATAACAATTGAAGAACTCCATTTTATTTTGGATTTTTCCATATTACCTCCTCTAATTGGGTGATTTTAATTATGGTGGATCTTAGAATTAATGAGGCACTTTGCACCAGCACGGTTAGGAAACCGTGCCTGCCGCGGGAGGGCGAAAGGGTGTATTTATTTCTAAGATTTACTATAATCAACGTATAAATTTATATGTATAATACCTTTAGCGAATACATTGTATGAGAAACTCACTTTGACCTGTGAATCAACGCTACGATTCGAGATAGGGATTTCATTGTGTATTCCCTCGCGTATAGTAAATCATATTTGCACTCTGTTGTCAATAAAAATGCGGTGTCTGTTTCCGCGTCTATAACAACGCCCTTTCCCAAAAGGTAATTTCGGTAAATTATCATTAAAATAATCCTGAAGCTCATAAATCTGCCCCGCGTCTTGCATTAGATCTGAATCCAAGCACGTAGGTAATAACCCAATCTTCAAAACCATGTGGGTCGGTGGCGATGAGGTCGATGTAGGGCGTCTGGGAAGTTTCGCATCTCGGTGAGGTTATCGTCGCGGATAAGGGTTCGGTTTTCGTGCATGGGGAACTGTTCTCGTAATCAAGTTTTTACTAATCTTTAACCGAAATAACTGTTTGAATTTTAAGCCATGAATCCCATTCATACATTTGGGCTCCGGCTAAAACAAGTTCTTTAATGTCTGTTTCAAGTTTATTGATAAGTTCTTTGGGGGCACGCCGATCATGCTTGATGTTTATTATGATACTTTTTCCATCTTTCGCTGCTAAACAATATGCATGGAATTTTTCATCGTTCACGCGTGGTAAAACAGAGTTTACCATAACAGCTAACCACTCCAAACGGGTTGGATTATATTCCTTTGCTCCTAATTCTTTCTTTGCCATCGTTTCTCTCCACTACTTGACGAATAAGGTGATTAGGGTTACAACTACACCGATAACAGCAACACCAGCAGTGATAAAGATCCCAATAAACCACTTCAAACTCGATTGCTGCTCTTTCATGTTACTCTTAAGGTCGCTTCTAACGTTCTGGATTTCACTCTTGAGGTCGCTTCTAACGTTCTGGATTTCACTCTTAAGGTCGCTTCTAACGTTCTGGATTTCACTCTTGAGGTCGCTTTCTACTTTTTGGATGTCGTTTGTTAGATCATCTTTGACCTCCCTGATGTAATCTGTTAGATCGTCCTTAACCACATTTATGTAGTCTGTTAGATCGTCCTTAACCACATTGATGTCGTGCTTTACATCCTTGATCTGATTAGTTAAACGCCATTCAACAGGATCAACCTCTTTATCAACTTCCGTCACTTGCGTATTGAATCCCTTCAGATCTGTTTGAATTATACTAATTTTTTCTTTGTAGTTTTCTGTGTTTTGATCTATAGATTCTGACATAACACGCTCCTGCTACAAATTCCGCTCAATCTCAAAATCAGTTCCGCAAGTTAGATTTGGGCGTAAACTTGCTCCAGGCGTTCAACAAGTACAGGCCAATCATAGCTTGCTTCAACTCGCTTTCTGCCTGCGTCAGCAAGGTTTTGCCGAATATCGGGGTTTTCAATTAAATGAATGACACGTTCAGCAAAAATTTCAGGAGTATCGGCGATAAGAAGTTCTTTGTCAATTTCCGCCTCCATCCCCATAGCACCAATTGAAGTCGTAACAATGGGGGTCCCCATTGCCATTGCCTCTAAGTTTTTTGTTTGAATCCCCGAACCAGCACGTAGCGGGGCAACAAAGATGGATGCCTTGTCAAAATAGGGACGAACATCAGGAACATAGCCTGTAACAACGACCCCTTTCCGTGCAGCAAGCCTGCGCACCTGCTCAGTCGGATGGTTACCAACAATAAAAAAAGTAGTATCTGGGTGCCGTTTCTGTATCAATGGAAAAATACTATTGCAGAAGTAGATGACTGCATCTGCATTCGGAAAATAGTTCATAGTTCCAGTAAACAGCAAGTTTATTGCTTGATCCTCTGCGACAGTAGGTGTCAATTGGTCTATATCAACACTTTTTTTCCCGTTGACTTGATGCGGATGGAAATATTTGAGATCAACTCCCATAGGAACAACGGATAAATTTAGCGTCTCATCCTGATTCAGCAAGTAATCACGATCAAAGTTTGCGACAACGGTGCCACGGTCAAAAGCTTTCATAATATCAATTTCATAACGGCGGACCCGTTTTTCTTCCAATTTTACCAAAAAACGTTTTGGGGTGCGATCTAAATCTGCACGACGTCTCAAGTTTAATGCTAATGAATCACACAAATCCAAAACTTTTGCAGTTCCTTTAGTATGTGCTACATATTGTCCCATCCGAAAAAGTTGTGCGTGAATTAGTTCAAAATTTTCCGCTGCCAGAAGTTGGTTAATTTTACGTTGCATTTGTGGTGAATACCAATAGTGTACTTGCAAAGGCAGCCGTGAAAGGCAGTGTATTGCGGTATTCATTGATGCGAACGCGGGACGAAACCGAACCCATTCCACCCGCTCACAGAAAGTGCTTAGATGTTCTACTCCTTCAATGTCAGTGTCTGACTCGGCAAAGAAAACGAGGGTGACATCGTGCCGTTTGGATAGTTGTTTGATAAAATGGTATGATCGAATGCGGTCCCCTCGCTGTGGTGGATAAGGGGATCGCAAACTCAAAAATAAGATTCGCATTTCGTATAACGACTCATATCAAGCGTCGGTTTTGCCAATTTTATGTAGAAGGCGATTCTGCTTCATCAATCAACATGACCGGAATTCCATCGCGAATCGGATAACGCCTTTTACATTCACCTTGACATACTAATTTTTGCTCTTCTTCTACGTGTTCTATTTTACCTTTACATGCAGGACACGCCAAAATATCAAGTAAGGTTTGCGATAATGTATAGGGTTTTTCAGTATTCAAAACAGTTCTCCAAAAAAGTTAACGGGTTGAGTAGAGATCGTGTGTAATAGATATTTAATACCCTTAGCGTCCATGGCATTTTTTATATTTTTTTCCACTGCCGCATGGACACGGTGCATTTCGTCCAACTTTTGGCATAGTTCCCATTGCCTGCTGTGAAGCAAATTCTGCTGAAGTTTGAGAGCTATCGTTGGCAGCGCGGCGCGGCGGCGTTCGGCGGGAGCTGCTTGCCTTTCTGTTAGGCACTCGGCGGGGTGCTTCAGTATTAATACGCGATTTGAAGATAAACTCGCTTACTTCTTTCTCTACGTTTTGATACATGGATTCAAAGACACCGAGTGCCTCGCTTTTAAAAACAACAATTGGGTCTTTGCCGCCATAGCCTGCTCCGAACCTGATACCTTCTTCAATAAAATCAATATTATAAAGGTGGTCTTTCCAATGGTTGTCAATTCTATCTAACACGAGGAGTCGTTCAAGGAGACGCATGGTCTCCGATCCCATTTCAGTTTCCCGTTGTTGATATGCAGTTTTAAGTTCTGCAATGATCTGTGCGTGTAGATCATCTGCGGATATTTCGGTTAGCGGGGTTTTCCAAGTGGGGTTAATCGGAAAAGTAGTTGTCAACCATTTTGTAAACTGTTCCAGGTCTTCTGTTTCACGCGGGCCTTTTTCAGGAATGATCATATCAATTTCATCATCGACGACGTTCTCGATCATCTCCCACACAGTTTCTTTGGAGTCTTCATCTGAGAGAATAGTATCTCTTAATGTGTAAACGGTATCGCGTTGCGCTTCCATCACATCGTCAAATTTGAGTATATTTTTGCGGATATCAAAATTTATCTGTTCAACGCGTGTTTGTGACTTTTCTATTGCTTTTGAGACCCGCGGGTCTGCAAGTGGAATAGGTTCGTCCGTTGCAGCTCGGATCATAATCCCTTTTAGGCCTTCGATCAGACGTTCAGGTCCAAATTTTTTCATAAGGTCATCTTCAAGTGAGAGATAGAATGTTGATGAACCAGGGTCTCCTTGTCTTCCAGCGCGACCACGCAATTGGTTATCAATCCGGCGGGAATCGTGTCTTTCTGTTCCAACAATATGCAATCCGCCAGCGTTCAACACATGTTCTCGATTCTTTTCACAAATTTCTTCTGCTTCGGCGAGTGCCGTTTCTCGTTCCTCAGAATCCGGAGATAAAGCATTTAAATTGATTTTCTTTTTTCGCAGCGTATCTTTTGCTAAACCTTCGGGATTACCACCAAGCAAGATATCAACACCTCTTCCTGCCATGTTGGTAGCAATTGTTACGGCACCCGGCATTCCCGCTTGGGCGATGATGTCTGCCTCACGAGTATGCTCCTTAGCATTCAATACTTGGTGCTTAATATTCCGCTGTCTGGCTCTAAGCAGTTTACTTAATTTTTCCGAATTTTCGATGGAAATTGTTCCCACAAGGACAGGGCGACCTTTTTCGTGCTGCTCTGCAATGTCGTTCAGGACAGCATCATATTTTGCTTCTTCGGTTGCATAGATTTGGTCGGGATTATCAATCCGAATCATCGGTTCATTTGTAGGCACAACAACGACATCCAGTCCATAGATATGCGCGAATTCGTTTGCTTCTGTTGCAGCTGTACCAGTCATCCCAGCGAGTTTCTCATACATCCGGAAATAGTTTTGGTATGTAATTTTTGCAAAGGTTTCGTTTTCTTGCGCGATTTTTACACGTTCCTTTGCCTCAATGGCTTGGTGGAGCCCTTCACTCAACCGTCGCCCTATTTGTTTTCTGCCAGTGAATTCGTCAATAAGTATAACTTCGCCGTTTTCTACCAAATAGTGTATATCACGATTGTAGAGGTGATGCGCGGTCAATGCTTGTTTGACATGGTGAACCAACATGATGTTATTTTGTTCATACAAATTTTCTATTCCCAGACGACGTTGGACCTCTTCTATCCCATCATCTGTAAGCGTAACACTTCCGCGGGATTTGCCTTTCTTGTCAATTTCGTAATGTTCCTCGTTACGGAGCTGCGTAACAACACTATTAATTCTCCGGTAAAGTTCAGCGGGTTTGTCGGATGGGTCCGAAATAATGAGAGGTGTGCGTGCTTCATCAATGAGGATACTATCAACTTCGTCAAGGATGGCATAAGGATGCCCACGCTGTACTTTCATATCAATGGTAAGTGCTCGGTTATCATTCAGATAGTCAAACCCAAACTCACTGTGGACTCCGTAGGTGATATCATTTTTATATGCGAGTTTTTTCTGTTCGTGTGGCATCTGGCTCAGTGTCAATCCGACAGACAATCCGAGGAAATTGTATATTTTTCCCATCCATTCGGCATCCCGGCGTGCAAGATAATCATTGACTGTTGCGAGATGAACGCCATTTCCGGTGAGTGCGTTCAAATAGACAGCGAGGGTTGAAGTTAACGTTTTGCCTTCCCCCGTTCTCATTTCAGCGATTCCACCCTGATGGAGTGCTGCACCACCGATTATTTGAACATCGTAGTGCCGCTGTTTTAATGTTCGCACTGCTGTTTCTCGAACAACGGCAAAAGCTTCTGGTAACAACTCTTCAAGAGATGCCCCAGCATCTAATTGCTTTCGGAACCACGGGGTTTTGGCTTGGAGTTGTGAGTCAGTGAGTCTTTTGATTTCCGACTCGCGTTGGTTGACAGCTTCAACAACTTCGCGAAAGCGTTTGACATCACGGTCTTCCTTTGTACCAAAGACTTTGTTCATTACTTTTTCAAACATAATTTTCCTCAAACTGCATCAAACTTTTGCATTACCAATAGGGCCCTGCTTTTGATTATTTTACCTAAGTTGCTACGGACAAGATTTCAAGCTTGTAGACCTTGCTTTTTACTGAAAAACAAGGATTTCCAGCTAATTCTTATGCTTTCTTTTTTAAATCGGGGTTAGAAACCCCTCCTATTATTTTGCATAAATAGAGTTTTACTTATCAGCAGGTTGCCGTAGTTTTATATTATTTGTCTCCTATAGGCAGTGGGGCGGGTTCTGTTTGCCCAACCGTTCCGATTGTATCTAATAGATTTTGTCCATCAATATGTTTTCGTAGAATCGTGTAAATTAGTGTTGTGCCAACAGATGCGAGTGAAAAGAGATAGGCTACCACACCGCCTGCAATACATATTAACGTTAACGTTATGAAAATGGCACAGATCGTAGTTGAAAAAGTTGTGGCAGAAAGTTGGGATGGGTTGATGCCAAAGATAATAGTGTTATCTTGAAAAAACAGGCTTGCAAATTTCTGGAGTGTTCCGCCTAACCATTCATTAGCAAATCCCAGGGATTCTTGCATGTATGTTTTATGTAGATAGGACGTTGGTAATAGGATTATTGCAAACCCAGCGAGGCAGAAGATTGCCCAAATCGGCACAAAGATTAGTTTTAGAACCAGTAAGAAGATACCATAACCTACAATACGCCAAGGTTGATTCCATACAATCGCAAAAAGTTGATATATAGTTTCAAACGCATCCGTATTGGTCGTAGAAACAATAGCAGGCACAAAAAACAGACCTGAAATAAAAACAGTAATTATAAATGCGATGAGCAAACCGAGTAAAAAAGCAATAGGTGTAAAAAGTGAAGCTAATATGAGGATAGGTTTGCCAAGAAATGGGATTTTGCCGAGCAACGCAACGCTACCATGTATTAAGAATAAGAAAAATATGATAAAAACTAATCCGAAAAATGAACCAAAAACTGTTTTCCAATTCTGTTTTACGAAACTTAAAGCGTTTCCAACTGAAAAGAAATCATCACCGCGTAATTGTTCAATGGTAATCTTGGAAACCATTGTACTGACAAGGAAAAAGATAGCTGCAAAAACAACTACACCCACCCACATTGCTCCAGTTGTAAGAGGGTTTAAATTGGTAGCAGCGAATGGCAGAACCGGTATGAGTCCAAAGTTTTCCCAAAACGTTTGTGCTTTTGTCCCATCCGTAATGAAGATACTGAGATAAACCAATATTTCATAAATTAGGTAGCCGATCAGTATTCCCACCAGGTGAATTCCTATCCTTCGACCACTGAATCCATACCGGTTAATTCTGGAGATATCCTTATAGTTGAAGTGGAACTGTTCCATGTTTTCGTCAGATTTACTGATGTGTGTTACGTCAGAATTATTATGTGGTGACAACGCGCATTCACTCTATTATGATACTATAATTTACCCAATTGTGTCAAGTATTTATTTGGGTCATTTTAGTTTTCGGTTGCTGTTTTGTCGGGAGGGAACCACTGGTAGGTTGTTCCTACAGTGGAGTTCGGGGTTGACGCTGGTTGGCACTCTTACAAAGAAGAACTAAATTGGAAGATTAAGAGTATCATGGAATTAGCGTGCTGGGTTGAGTTTCTATTCCACATTGGTGCGATTAAAAGTGGTTCTCTGGCTTCAGCATGACAGACAGAACAAGCCGTTTCTATTCCACATTGGTGCGATTAAAAGTGCATATTGAACAAGATTTTACAAGGTATACTAAAATGTTTCTATTCCACATTGGTGCGATTAAAAGCGACTGGCTGAGACCATGACCAAGGACGAAATGAGGGAGAAGTTTCTATTCCACATTGGTGCGATTAAAAGTATCGTCCTCACTATACGTTGTGCCCCCATCAGTCATGTTTCTATTCCACATTGGTGCGATTAAAAGCGCATATAGATATTATTAACCTCCCAACCAACCTGTTTCTATTCCACATTGGTGCGATTAAAAGTACTGCGGATACCCCCCAACAATTCTGGCTGTCCTACGTTTCTATTCCACATTGGTGCGATTAAAAGTCTACGTCTTATCTTGAACAAGTTATCCGTGCTAACTATGTTTCTATTCCACATTGGTGCGATTAAAAGA
>JAGWBU010000076.1:0-21625 GCA_021295735.1 Candidatus Poribacteria bacterium
CCCCGTGCTACAAAATCTATGCTAATAGTGAACTATCCGATTAAAAAGGTGTTTTTTATGTCAATTATCTTGTAGGTAACAACTTGAGTTAAATAGGTAAGGTGGTTTGAGCAAAAATGCTAATGAAACAAATGAGTATTAATGAGATACGTTCTGGTTAACGTTTCGGTTTCTGCTATCTTCAAGAATTACGCTCACTCACTATCTATCTGCGAATCATCAAGCTGCTGTTTAAAAAGCGATAACTCCATTTTAGCTTCTTCACATTTTGTATCTATTTCTATTTCAAGTTCTTGTAGTCGCTTTTCCTGAAGGATTATCAAATTGTCAACCTTATCAACTTTCTGCTTCGCATTATTAATATTATCATAATTTGTGTCTGAGCGGTTACAAAGTATCATTAACTCGCGATAGTATTTTATGCCTTGGTCTAATTGAGCCAATCCACCGTTAATATGTATTAGTTCAACGCGATACTGCTCTAAGTTTGCTCCTGTAAAGAAGCCAGAAAGTTTCTCTAAGGCTTCATTCAATTCGGTCAGCTGAATCTGTTTTTCAGACCAAAGTATCTTTTTAGCGATGCCATCAGCACTATCGTTGTCGATTATCGGTGCGTGATTCCTAAGATTTTCTTGAAGTTGTTTTTCCAAGTCCCTTAACATTGATCGTAGATTTCTAATATCTTTTTTAAATTCATCGCAAAAATTACGAAATTCTGGAAATTTTCCATGGAGTTCTTGATGTTTCTGCTTCAGTTTTTCAACTTTTAAAATATAAGATGGATATTGAATTTTAAGATTCTTTGATATTTCAAACTTGAGATTTCGTAATTTAGTTGGACTTGGAGCGGTTCTTTCAAGACTCATCAGACCGCATAGAGTTGCCATTGAACCTGAAAATGAGAGAAGCATTGAACCAACAAAAAATAGGATACTTTCCGCCGCTTGAGCCAATCCCAACCAACCTATTACACCAACAAATGAACCACTGCCTATGAGAACCATTGGAAAGGACAAATATTTTTTTATTTCATCTTTGGCTTTGGAATCCATATTTATCTCCTATGTGTAGCATAATATCTCAACCCATTATGGGCAAACGCAGCTTAAGGTTTTTCAGCTAATAAAGTATCAATTTGTTTCTTGAGTTCCATGTAAATTTCTGGTTTGAAATTCGCTTTGCGATGAAAGACAATTTTTCCCTGCGATGAAATCAGATACAGATTAGGCTTCTTTTTTTCTGTCCGATAGCGTTGATGTACTTGCCCTTTCCAATCCATTAGGAACGTCACGGGTGGAGGCTTTCTCTTTATTCGGGACCGAATAAATCCTTTTGGTATAAATCCTGGTACGCTCCGCATATCCGCAATAATATAAGCGGTGACCTGTTCGTTATCCTTATAATCTTTCTGGAACGCTTCTGCCCATTTGTCATCTTCTTTCCGAATCTTTCGATTGCCCATAATCAGAAGAACAAGTTTTCCACGCAGCTTCTTCAAATTGTGCTGTTTCTCCTCAGCATCTTGAAGGGTAAAATCTGGCGCGACATCGCCTACTTTGGGCGGTTTATCCTCTGCAAGGCTTATAACACTTACTAACATAACGCAAATGAACAGATATGTAGCAACTTTCATCATATTTGCATTGTATCATAAGAGGTAAATTGATGTCAAGCCGATCCCGAACACATAGGTGTCAACTTAAGAAAAAAATGCTGGCTTATCTCTTGTGGGAGGGCTTTGAAAGCCCGATTTTTGAGACTCAAACCGTTATATCGGGGTTGAAAACCTTCTTACAAGAGATGATATAGTTAATGCCAAATATTTACACACCCATTTACTTGCAAAGCATTAAGACCAATCGTGTAGTGGAAGAACATAATTTGGTTTAAACGAATCAATTATTATTTTTTGCGCTCCCTAAAGTCGGATTATGGTATAATGATTTCAGGATTAGTATAAGATTATGGAGAATGGCGTTGATTAACGAAAGGGATCTAAAGGCACTCCTATTCCAATTTCAAGACCTGCGAATCCTCGTGATTGGGGATTTCTATCTGGATGCCTACTGGTATATTGACAAAACACGTTCAACATTATCGTTGGAAACACCGTGGCATACCAATCCTGTGGTTGAACAACGTTATAGTCCAGGGGCAGCAGGAACCGTCACAAATAATCTCAAGGCATTGGGAGTGGGAACAGTCTATACTTTAGGTGTTATTGGTGAAGACGGATTCGGAGGAACACTTCAGGCATGTTTAGAAGAAAAAGGATGTCGGACAGATTTTATGGTGAGCGCACCGAAGTGGGTTACCCCTACATATCTAAAACCTATTCACCGTGGCTATGAAGATGTTGAAACAGAAGGATCGCGTTTTGATATTGAAAATCAAGCACCGATGGATGATAGTGTTGAAAAATCGGTTTTGGATGCGCTTCAAACGTGTATTTCACAGGTTGATGGAATAATCATTGGAGATCAGATGCCTCATCAGAATTTAGGCGTTATCACTAACCGCGTGCGCGAAGAACTGTGTGATCTTGCGGTGATATATCCCGATAAGATTTTCTTTGCTGACTCCCGTACGCGGATCGGAACATATCAAAACGTAATTATAAAACCTAATCGCTTTGAAGCACAACGCGTACTTGTTCCAAATTGGGACGGAAAATCTGTTGACACTGAATCAGCAAAAAGGTGTGCAGTCGCGCTTGCAGAACAGACGCAAAACATGGTATTCGTCACACTCGGTGAGGAAGGTATTCTCGTTTATCATAACGATCAACTTACCCATATTCCCGGTATCCCGAATGCTGACAAAACTGATCCTGTTGGGGCCGGAGATAGCGTTTCAGCAGGGATAGTTCCTACGCTCTGTAGTTTAGGCAGTGAGGCTGCAGTTCAAGCAGCATATCTTGGGAATCTGATTGCGTCCATTACTGTAACTAAGATAGGCACAACAGGCACAGCCACACCAGAGGAAGTACTGGAAAGATATCGGAGTCTAAATGAACGTATTTGAAGCAATAACCCAACGTCGCAGCTATCGTGGTGAATTTCAGAATCGTCCAATTGATGAAGCTGACCAGAATCGGTTGATTGAGGCGGCGCGATGGACACCTTCCCCTTTTAACGTTCAACCATGGGAGTTAGTGATCATTCAAGAGGCTGAGGGAAAAGAGATACTGGCCGATATAACTCAACAAGCAATTATTGAACAGTTCAAAGATTCCAAGTTTTTGGACGACAATAGCCGATGGATGTGTCTAAACGAAACAGAATGGCAAGACCGTGGCGATGGTGTTCTACTGAAAGACCATGTTACCCTACCGAAATTGCTTCAAAATTGCCCTGAGAAACTGACAGGCAGCATATTGAAAGGGTTGTTAAAAAATGCGAAGTCGTTGGCGATTGTGGGGCATTTAGGCGCAGGTAAAATGCCTGCAAAGGAAATTGCTACACAAGTACGCGAAGCGCCATTGTTAGTATTGGTTACGATGAATACCGAAAGGTGTCCACCGGGTGAAGGGGCAACCCGATGGATGTGGCTGAGCATGGGCATGTTAATACAGAATATGCTTCTCGCTGCGACATCGCGTGGTATCGGTGTGCAATTTGTCAGTGCGCCTTTAGAAAGCGAAGCGGATCGCGAAAATATCCGCCAACTTTTCAATATTCCTGACTATAATGAGGTAATCACGCTATTAAGGATAGGTTACGTAAGTTCGGAGGGTGGAAGTTCTGTCAGGTTAAAACCTTCAGAGTTTGTTCATCATGAGAAGATTTCGAATTAGGAACTGCTCTTGTAGGAGGGAGACTTTGTCCGCCCGATTTATGGTAGATTTTACAATTAACTGGACATGGTGATTCGGTGTTCACAAAGGGTCATATAGCTGAGGGGTGTGCATAAATAATTCAATGTCAAATTTATGCTTAAAGGTAGTAGGCACGCGCCGCGTGCCGTAACCAAATTCAAAGAGGCGCAGCATGCCACACGCGCATGCTGCGTTGATTTGGCAATGAATTGCGCGACTACAAACGTATCAAAAAAAGAAAATGTCAACTTATCTTTATACTTCACGATATAGCGATACTACATTCCAGAAAACCGAATATATCTGCTTGAGAAAAAAGCAGTCATACACCATCTGTAATCAACTCTTCATTATAGGCAAACAAAGCAGGCGTTCCGCCAGTATGTAGGAATATAACAGTATCGCTTGAATCAAATTTACCTTGTTTGATATGGTCTATTAGGCATGCCATTGCCTTAGCAGTATAAACTGGATCAAGAATTATACCTTCCGTGCTTGCTACCAATTTGAGAGCGGAGATACACTCAGGAGTTAGATATCCATAAGCGTCCCCAATGTAATCATCGGTATTTTGGATATCAGAATCGTTGATTTGGATATTAAGTTTTAAGATAGAAGCCGCAAGATTTGCAGCATCGCGTATCCGATCGATCTTACCTTCCCAATGGATAGGCGCGCAGGCAAAAGGTTTTAATTTTATTCCAAGTGCTTTAGTACCAAGCACCAAACCTGCTTGAGTTCCACCTACCGAAGCGGTATAGATCCAATCAGCATCAATCCCGATTTGTGTTTGCTGTTCATGAATTTCAGCGATGCACCATGTAAATGCAACTGCTGCGAGTGCAGTGGAGCGAGGCGAGGCAATAACATAAGGTTTTAATCCGTCTGCTTTCAATTTCTCAGCAAGTTCGAATTTGAACTCCTCTAATTCTGGACCAAACGGAATATCGACAACTTCAACATCCGCACCTGCCAAATGGTCTAACAAAAGATTACCTTGCACGATACTTTTATGATCGCGTGCGAGGCGTAGATAGCAGTTCAACCCAAGCTTACTACAAGCTGCGGCAGCTTGTCGACAATGGTTTGATTGCGAAGCGGCTCCCTGTATAATCGTATCCGCCCCTTGATCCACACCTTCACCGATTGTAAAAGTCAATTGTCTAACCTTATTTCCACCAAACGCTAATCCAGAACAATCTTCACGTTTTATGAAGATGCGTGGACCACCAAGTGCTTCAGATAGGCGCGGACATTCTTCAAAAGGAGTGGGAAAATGCCCTATATTAACTTGTGGGATTTGGGCGATACGTTGAAGGAGGTTTTGTCTGGTTATCACATCCTACTCCGCTTGAACCACGACAGCATTTTGGATAACCCGTTCTCCGTCTTTTGATTGCAAACCTGGTGAGACAACCTCAACGATTGTATCGGATTCAAATTCGCTGCTGCGTTTCTCTTTGAGTTCATGATACTGAGGAGAGAATTTCGTTTTACCCGGCTCAATCGACATTAACTCATAATCAACCAAATCAAGAAACCAGTTTAACCTTGATTGTACCATGTTGAGCGAGCTGAACTCAGCAACATTTGGAAAGACTTTATCTCGTATAAACTCAACCAAAAACTTTTTGAATGCTGGGATTTTAACTTTTTCGGCATGCTTCTGTTCCAAGGCAGCCAACTTTTCAGAAAAACGTTGGAGGTAAGTATCACAGTCTTTCTGAATATCCATCAAATCTTTGTCGGTTGATGCAGTTCTATCGGGAAAGAGGGTAGGTGCTGGCGCCTTAATACCTCTTGTGTGTTTTAGAGTTTGCTTGAGTTCATTCTCAATAGTCTCAAGAGATTTGGCGAGAGTGTCTTTAGTTGTGTTTCCTTTTTTTGCAGCCTTTTTCCATTCATTTACCTCATTGACCATTAGATTCAGGAGTAGAACAGCAGTCTGTTGTTCATTCAGCGCTTCTATGTCCCAATTTTCAAGTGAAATCCCACATCCATTGTTGTAGTCGCTTTCTAATTTTTCCAAAGTAGCATGAAATTTGTCATATAAGTGTCGGTTTTGCTGCACATAATATTCCTTTTTCTTAGGGAGAGTGAATCCGAATGTACCCGCTAATTGTCCAAATAATCCATCTTTTTTCCCATTAGATTTTGATGTAGAGGTAGCACGCGGCGGTATAAAAGTCGCTTGCTTCTTAGATGCACTTTTTGGTAATGATGGCACTTTGATTTTAAATTGTAGTTCGGAATTTACGCTCGGAATGTAATGACCTATATATTGTGTTTTTCGTTTTGGATTCTTAACATGTTCATTACTGGAGCCGGATTTTGGTGGGATAGGTGCTACCTCAGGCTTTTCTTCCAGTGTCGTTTCACCCGGTATATATTCCTGTTGTACTCTGTGGTTTCCATCTCCGTTTGGAGTCACATCTATGTCTTGTAGTTCTAATGATGTGGGCTCATGAAACTCTGGTATTGTATTGTGTTCAACATCAATATTTTCCTCAAAGTCCGGATTTTCAGGGGTCTGCAGGTTTGATAGTGTCGTTGCTACTTCAGATTTTTGTTGTGATGTTTTATCATACAACCCATTTTCTTGTTCGTAGGTTTGATGGTTAAACTCGTCTTTTTGCACTTGTTCAACTTCGGGATATAGAGGCGTCTGTAGTTCTGCCTCGTATGCCGAACTTTTTGGCTGATTATCCATCAATCGTTGGTTTTGAATCTGCTTTAATTCTTCTAATATTTTTTCAGTATAAGTTGAAATTGGTTCATGATTGTCAACGTAAAATGCCAATTTGTGTGACTGAATTACCTCAACAGGGACTACAACCTCTTGTGTTTGTCTCGATAGTTGAAAAGCGGTCCAATTTACGCGTCCACTGAGTGGCTGCTGTTGGAACATCACGCGTAAACGTCTACCGTCTTCAGCTTTATTTAAAACACTCATGACAATATGGGGGCCGTTATATGTAAAACTTACCTCAATATCCCGAAAACTACCAGTTACACTGCTTGCTGCCATCCCTAAGTCTCCTTTTGCAAGAACTGCATTCGCAAAATGAATTTGGTATCTACCTATTACTATATGCGATTTTAAGAGGGGTCCGAACGGTGTACTAACCTACCCAAGTGTGTGCTATAGAGCCGTTCGGACATTAAGGAATACAAACGCTATAAGTGCCCATATCATGTTGGCAACTTACGCTGAGAATACATTATGGAAACAGAACATTTGCGTATCGCATTCCATCTCTATTTATACATTTTAACGTTTGCAATTAATTATGGGTTACAGAAACGCTTTTATAAGAAATATATTTATTAGAGTTTTTGAAGTAGAAAAAGTGAAGTGAAGGGTGTCTTTATCCTTTTAATCTCAGCAAGGGGCATTAATGCTGTATAACCATTTTCCGAGTGGCTGAAAAATTGCCCGCAGTGAGCGTATAAAAATAGATACCGCTCGCAACAGGTTCACCCAATTCATTTCGTCCATTCCAATGGACAGTATGTTTCCCTGATCGTTTATAACCGAGAAGTTGATTGGACACTAAACGGCCATTTGCATCATGGATTGAGAGCGTGACTTGCGTGTCTTTAGCAAGTGAGTAGGGAATCCAAGTTTCGGGGTTAAACGGGTTGGGGAAGTTTTGGAAAAGTTGATTTTGGACAACTATTGTGGAAAGTGTTGGTTGATATAGTTCATTGTGTTTTGGTTCTTCTACTGCAAGGTTCAAAAGGTGTGTGTTGACACGAAAGACACTGAGTTGGTATAGATCGGTGACATATAGTGCAGAGCCAGAGACTGCAATGTCAGTTGGTGCCTGTAGTCGTGAATAGCGTGCGCTGAGACGCATCGTGCGCGAGTCGATAATTTGAAGCGTATCACTATCAAGCAAATAGAGATAATGTCCCTGAATCGCTGCAGCAATAGGCAGTTGCGTTTCAACATAGCTTGCTAACAGCGTAAGCTGCTGAGGGTCTTTCCCATCTAATTTTAAAACACCTTGATGGCTATCCAAGACATATACAAATTCACCAGCAAGACATACATTTGTTGCTGTGCCTTCTGTAGTGAAGTGAGCAATTGGATGGGGAAGTGCTGGTTCAGAAATATCTAAAATGTGGACGCCACCTTCAAGTGCAGCAACATAAGCGTTTGAGGTGTTAAAATCAATTTTATATGCACTACCTATGAACTCGCGTTGGGAAACAATTTGACTGCGTTTCGGTTCGCTAATGTCAACTACAATAAGAGACTTCGCACATAGATAAGCATAATCGTCAATTATCGCAATTCCCCAAACAGGGTTTGTAGTGTTTATATGTGTGAGAGTTTTTCCTGTTTCCAGCTCAACAATTTCCATTCCCACATCCGTGCCAACGAAGGCGTGTTCCTTCTCAATCTGAACACTTAGCACTCCTTGATCACTTGAAAAAGCGCGGATATCTTGCGTAATTTTACCGTTGTAAGAATCAGTCATTTCAGCTATTTTTAATCCGCTGGTGCCGTTTGCTATAGCAATGGTAGTTTTATCACCGTCGCTGCTTACATCAAGCCCATAAGCAATGCCGCTTGCATTATAGTGATTTATCCAGATTGGAATGTCAGGCTTTGTAACATCAAGAGTTTGTATACCCCCTTTTCCATCTGCAATATATGCATAAGTTGTCTTCTCTGCAGCCGAATACCGTAGTGCGATATCTTGTGCATTGCCAACAGTAGGATGCGATGAAATCAAGCGTGGAGTATTTGGATTATTCACATTAATAATGTGAAGACCGGACTGCTCATCTGTCAGGTAAAGTGCCCCTTCGTAGAACTTCACCCCTGAAGTCAAACCCGGTGTATTCACCTGCGAAATTGGTTCTGGTATTATAAGGGGACCGATATTCAGAATGCGTAGATCACTGGAAATGGTGAGCGCATATTTTCCAAAAATCTCAAAATCAAGTGCAAGCAATGGAACAGTGCCCGTAACCGTAAATCCGCCAAGCGGGTCCGGAGTCAAAATGTATAATCCCCGTGCATTATCGCTTAAATAGATGGTTCCTTCATCATTTGTTGAGACTTTAAAAGGGGTTCCTGCTGTTTTAAAAGTTCTTCGCGGATGTGGATTTTCACTGTTGAGTACATCCTGTTCTGTGAAGACCAAGAGTCCACGAACTGCATCAAGTGCGTATAGGTTTCCGTTTGCTAAATGTACATCGCGTGCATCTTGAAACCCTCCAAGTGTTTTGACAATGCGGGGCAAAGTTGGTGGATTGACTTCAATAAGATGTACTCCTGATTCACCATCTGCAATATAAACAACATCTCCATCAATGGCGATGGCTTGCGCGTTCCCCGGTGTCGCAATTTCACCTATCCGTGTCGGTGAAGGGTTTAATGTAAAAATTTCAAGTCCCCAATCGCTTGTAGCAAAAGCATTTTCTTCTTGAATAACAATCTTGTTATAGTTGCTTGAGAGATGGATTTGGGTCATCGGTTCTAATTTTGTGGAGTGATTCGATGGGATTAAGGAAGTTCCCAAACGGCGTCCTAAACTTATCGGTTGCGAATTATTACCAGAGAGATGCGTTACTGAGTTAGGATACAAAAGGTATCGAGATTGTTCTATATTCCTTTGGGATATGTTTGTCGATTCTCCTATATCAATTCCTGCATCTCCTGTGCCAGACTTAGCAATATATTGAAACGTTTGGGGATATTCGGAGGTGACGATTAACAGAATCTGTGCATCACGATTTAAATTATCAATTTCGATCTTGTGCGTATGAGGTGTAGCTGCAGCATTCGGTTCTGATACGGGCGGAATGGGTTTGATAACTGAAAGGTTCGTATTCGGTGCAAGATATGCTATGTTGGCGTACAGGCGTGCTTGTGAGTCTGCTTGTAGCATGAGTTCAATGTTTTCAGGCAGATTTTGAAAGAGAACATACTGTGTTCCCCAACTATCAATTGTAACTTCGTCAGAAGTTGTTGGATAACGTGTAATGCGTGGGGTCTGTGCTGTAATTTTTCGATTGGGCAGGTTCAGATAACTAAAGGGTTTTCCTCGCCTGGGATCGTTTAACCAATTTGCAATTCCCCAATTGAAGAATGCATCAACGAAATGTCTGTTTTCCCCTAAAGTTACGTCAATAGCGGACAGACCAAGTGTATCTTCCGCGGCAAGTTGGCGAATAAAGTTAATACCTCCGTAGTTTTCATAGAGGTAAAGGAGAAGCATAAACGCCGCGCCATAATAGATATCCGTATTATTGGCAGTCGTTAGTGACATAGTAGGGTTAGCGAGGTAATTATCAACGAATAGTGTGTGGACTGTCCCATAGATACCCCATTCTGTAAAGGACGCAATGCCTTCCTCTAACCAACGCTGATCACTTGTGCCACCATTCTGATACCAATTAATAAGATGTGCAAATTCGTGTGTAAGACTACTATAGAAGGTATGCCGAGAACGTTCTTTGAACTGGAATATATCCATATAGAGCATATCGCGGCGATTACTCGTTGGGTATGTGGGATGCTGGTCGGTAGGAGAGAAATAGCCACCGTAATCCCGTCCTGAAGCGTTCATGCCGACATCGTGGAATAAGATAGTTATTCTGTTGTCGCGGTCTAAACCGGGTTGAAGTTCTGAACCAATCCAGTGATGTACTTTAGGATAAATATTCGTGTCAAACGTATTGGCAACTGCAACTGCCTCGTTTTTAGTAAGCATATCCGAAACAGTGTTTTCGATGTAAATATAACAGTGCACGCCTACTGCAACACAGGTGGCTTTGACAGACGTTTCAGGAATGTGAATAAAAAATCGGTCTATTTGTCCTAATTTTGCAGGTGCTGCGGGTGCTGCCAAAACCCTCTCAGCGTTTGTCGACTTAAAATCTTGAATTAACGGTGAGTTTTCAATTAACAACGGAGTACCGCACTTCCAAGGATCCGCGTGAAGAACGGAAGCAAAACTACAGAACCATGCAAGAAAAGAAATTATACAGGCTATCGCAAAATTTCGTCGTATTAAGGGGTGAGTGTATAAAGCTTTTGACATTAGGAGCCCAAATTCCTTATAATGGGTATTATTTTTTTCTTGTTTTAGCTATGATCAAATATATAAAACTATGAAACCTTTTGAATACATTGAACATACTGCAGATGCGGGAATGCGTGTTAGTGGAAAAACGTTACACTCTCTCTTTAATCATGCCGCACAGGGGGTATTTGAAATGATTGCTGTTGTGGACACAATTGATGAAACCTTATCAATTGACGTTGACATTGTGGCTGAATCTGTTGAAATGTTATTTGTTAAATGGTTAGATGAATTAATTTTCAGACACGAAACAGATGAGATTTTCTTTAAGCGATCGAATATTCGGAGTATCAGTACTACAGAACTGTCTGCTCAGGTGTTTGGCGAACCCACAAATTTCGACAAACATATCGTTTATACAGAAATTAAGGCTGTAACCTATCATCAGTTATATGTAATTCAAAATCCCAACGGTATTTGGGAAGCGCAAGTTATTTTTGATTTATAATTGATCTTGTGGAAAGCAAATAACACATTAGGTTTTACAACTTTTCTTTTACGAGAATCACCTGATTCGGTTTGACATCTTCAAATTTATTTATTTTTCCACTGGGCCAAAACACCTCAATAGTTTCAATAATCTCGTCTTTTTTTATTCCGAAGATTGCTGTCAGTTCGCTTTGAGAACAGTAACTTGAACCACTTTTAACAGTTTGCGTTTGTGTGCCAGTGGCGGAAGTAATTCGGATGCGTGCGCCTATACCGTTACGGTTACTCAATCGTCCAAGAAGTTGTATTTTAATCCAACTGTTGCGGTTGCCACCATCATTACGGTATAGATGCACTTGCCCATTGGATGTGGTAACAAGTATATCTAAATCCCCGTCATTATCTATGTCACCGTAGGCTGCACCTCTCCCGACAATCGGTTTTGCTAAATCTGGCCCTACCTCGTGAAGAACATCAGTGAACTTTCCATCGGAGATATTGTGAAATAGGTGTGGTCGTTGTGCGTATGTAACTTCACTCTGGACGATGTTTATGTCAGTTTCGACATGCCCGTTTGCCGTAAAGATATCCAAATGTCCATCTAAGTCAAAATCGAAAAAAAAGCAGCCAAAGGTAAGCGTCAATAAAGTTGCCTTTCCGAGTTGGGCAACTGGTGCATCGTCAAGAAAAAAATCACCTTCGTCGTGGTAAAGATTCAACATTTCATTGGAAAAATTACCGACGATGAGGCTTTCTCTACCACTACGGTTGTAGTCAGCGGCATCAACACCCATTGCACCGGTGGCAACGCCGCTTTCATTATACGCTACGCCTGCCAGCATCCCGACTTCAATGAAAGTGCCATCACCATTGTTTTGATAAAGTTTATTCGGCTGTGTGTCATTTGCTTCAAAAATGTCAGGGAGTCCATCTTGGTTGTGGTCCAAGATGCAAACACCTAATGATTTACTTGAGGAGTCGCTTATACCTGATATACCAGAGACATCCAGAAATGTGCCATCGCCGCGATTTCGAAAAAGTTTACTCGCTTGACCAGTATATGATTCGGGCGTACAATAGGATTTGTTTTTACCATCAAGAGTGCAGAAAATGTCTGTCTCTATACTCCACTCAACGTAGTTTGCCACATATATGTCGAGGTGTCCATCCAGATCATAATCGAACCATGCACAACTTGTTCCAAAACCTTGATTATCAATTCCTGCGGTTTCAGTCACATCCAGAAATGTGCCATCTCCCTTATTTTGAAATAATTTGTCAGCATTCAGGCAACTCAGATAAATGTCATTATCTCCATCGTTATCGTAATCCGCTATTGCAACGCCCATACCGTAGAGTGGAATATCTAAGCCTGCATCTTCGGTAACATCGCTGAAGCTACCATCCTGATTGTTGCGATAGAGTGCTAAGGTTTGTCGCTTTCCAGTTGAGTGTCCTTTCCAGTCTTTTCCATTAACGAGAAGGATGTCCTGCCACCCATCTGCATTGTAGTCAAAGAATGCACAACCTGATCCCATTGTTTCTGGTAAATATTTCTTCCCGAATGCTCCATTATTATGGACGAAGTCTATCCCCGCTGCTTGAGTGATTTCAGTGAATTTGGGCAGTGGATTTGCAGATACGCTCGCAATTGTAAGAAAACAATAAAGCAGCACTATAATACCATTTCTAAATAATAGCTTCTCATTAACAAAAATGCGTTTGTAGTCGCGCAATTTATTGCGCCTCGGACATTCATCTAAAAATTTGTTACACAATCTCATAAATGGGAGTTTCTTTATTGGAATTGGTATAACTTTCAATTTTTTCATTAAGGACTCTGAAAACGGTTATTTTAATAGGACTTACGCAATTTTCACGGTTTTTCCAATAATTATGACTCAAATGATGTAATTTTCAGCAGAATTCAGAGTTCAACGGTATGAACGCCATTTAGGCGTTCCCCGGGTATGAATGCCATTTAGGCATTCCCCGCCTACCGTCTGTGCGTAAGCCCTGTTTAAGTAGATGAAAGGGTTTATACCATTTCTATGTGATTTATACAGAAAACAGGTATGATATGGTATTATACCTCACTTCATTTTAAGTTTTGCCCAAGTCGTTGCAAGTTTAGAGCGCGATGAGACAACCTGAGGTGTTCGTCTGCCGGGACCACCATTTGGTATATTGTCTCCAGTAATTTCAACATCATCAAACCTTACCCGCGCATCTGCGACCACGAGACCAGCTTGACCGCCATCTAATGGCTCAGGATCAAATGCTGTGAAAACTTGGGGCTCAGCATCAGGCTCTGCATCCAAATTTTGTATACTAAACTCAAGATCTCCTTCTTCATAAACAGTAGCTTTAAGTTGATACCATGTATCTTCTTCTGGGGCAAAAAAGTGTCGCACGGTTGACCAGTCATCGTGAACGGATTTCACAATTCTGACAGAGTCATAGACATAATCAATAAAAAATAAATAGCGACTATCTTCCTCACCTCTATCGTGAAGCGTCAGTCCAATGGTTGGTGGTTCGTTTCTATCGTCAACTAACTTTGCGCTGCAGGAGACACTATAGTTTTCCCACTTCAGGTCTCCTGTCAGCCAGAGACTCATAAAACCCGGTTCAAAGATTTCACCAACAGCCTCGTTGTTATTAATCCACCATTTTTCGGCTTGGCGATTGAGGTTATAGATTTTCCATTCGCGCGTGTCATTGTCTTCAAAATCATCTCGCCACGTGCCTGCAAAAGTAGGTAAAACCGTATAAATTGATAGACAGACAATAACGGTGAAAATAATTGTTACCATAGATTTTTTCATAATATCCTCCTAAAGTCCTTTTACGATGCATTGTGCATGTGAATCTGCATAAGGACAAGAACAACAATGCTCAAGGTTTTTTGTAAAGATGCCCTGCTGCAGTGATGTAATTTGATTTTGCAACTGCTTAGAAATCTCCGCAAAATCATCGTTGTTGAAGCACATCTGTTCAGAATCGTTTTGTTCCGTAAAATAAAAGGCAATACCCACATTCTGTTCATTTGGATAGGCTTTATGGAAGAGTAACGCATATAAACCCATTTCTGGTTTACAACATTCTAAATTTTGTGTTTCAAAAATTTTGAAATTGATAATCTGCCATTGCCCAGTTTGATCTTTAAAAAGCCTATCAAACCGACTTGATATGATATGTCCATTAATATCGGCATGGAGTTGCTGGTTGGTATAGGATTCGGTTGCGGAGAACGCTGTTGCTGCAAGTTCAGAATTCAGAAAATTATTGATGTGTGTTTCAAGTGTAATTTTTAAATCCTCCGCTGTTGATTGATTTATAGTCTTGAGATAATTCTCGAATGTTGTCTCAATCAGGTTGTCAAGATTTTCTGCGTGTGGTGGGTGTTTGATTCTTGCAAAGATGTGGCGGATTGCTACCTCCACTTCAGTTTTACCCAAATCTCTTTGTACTTCATCAATCGGTGGAATTCTTAACACATTTTCCAACTGGTGCCGTAATGGACAAAGCGCGTAGTTAGCAAGTTCAGTAACAGAAAAAGAGGCATCAAAATTTGATGGTCTCAGAGGTAGAAACGGTTTCTCTGGAAAATCATCTGAAAATATTTCATAGGATATTTTATTTGCATCACCAGTGTCATATACTTGTTCGATAATCGGAATGTTTAGTTGAAAAGATTCACTATCACCAGTGTTATTTGAATATATTTCCAACATAACAGGTAGGCTAACAGAATCGTTTTCTTTACTGATTCCAATGTGTTCGTATAACCATTTAAGCATGTTTTGGAGGTTGTTGAAATGATTGAGTGAACCCGATAGGATAAGTCGATCTTCCGCTCGGGTTGCGCCAACATAAAACAAACGCTTCATTTCGGCTTCATCTTTAGCATTAGCACGTTCTTTCATCAGTTCAACAATCTCTGGCGCAGTTTTCTCGTAACCCTTCTTTGGATCAAGTGGACTGAAACCGATACCGAGTCTTTCATCAATGAACGGTTCTTTTGCGAATTGCCCTATACGATTTAGACAAGGCAGTATAACCACAGGAAATTGTTTGCCTTTAGCGGAATGGATAGTCATAATTTGAACTGATCCGCTGGTATCTTCAATTGGTGCTTGTCCCTCCAGGGGTTCTTCGGTAATTAGGGTGTCTAAGAAATCAATGAAATTAGTTAGCGTTTGTTCGTTTTCATCGCTATCAAAATTTCTTGCGAGTTCTAAAAGTTTTTGGTAGTTTGCCCACCGTTGCTGCCCTTGTTTACCTAATTTTAGTGTTCCGATCATTCCTGTTTGATTAACAATCGTTAGAATGAGTTGGTTTACTGGCATGCGGTGGACAACATGCATGTGATTTTTTAAGGTATCAATTGCGTTTTGGAGATATTCTGTAGGTGTTTGGTAGTTTAACACTTTTTCCCAGAAACTTTTTCCGTTTTGCAGCGAAATTTCGTACAGTTCGGTGTCGGATATACCGAAAGCAGGACCGCGCAGGATTCCAACAAGAGATGTCCCATATTCTGATGGCGCGTTAAGAAAGTTGAGGTAGTTCCAAACATCGTAAATCTCTTGTCGTTGATAGAAACCGACACCTCCTGTCGTGAGATAAGGGATGTCTGCGGAAAGTAGCGCCTGTTCAATATCAGGGAGGTGTCTTCTACTGCGGATGAGGATGGCAATGTCGCCATACTTAATAGGTCGTGGTTCTTCATCTCTATCTTCACCTCGCACCCATACCTTTTCCTCGTTTTCTATCATTTTTTTAATGTGTTGTGCTATGAGTGTGCATTCGTTGGCTTCCTCGTTGTCATATTGTCCGAGAATGATTTCTATGGCACCGTTTGCATCAACAGCGCGCGCTTTGGTAAGAGAGTCATACGACACCTCAAATTCAGTTTCGCTTCCATCCTTCATCAAACGTTCAAAAAAGTGATTAACAAACCCTACCGCATCGCGTAGGGAACGGAAATTTTCTTTGAGTTGAATATCCATTCCATCGTTGTTAATTATTTTTTGCTTTGTTTTATCAAAAACGCGTACATCAGCACCGCGGAATCCATAAATGCTTTGTTTGGGGTCCCCTACGATAAATAGATTCGCATCATTCAATTCGTTTGTAAGTAGCATTACTAATTGATACTGTAATTCGTTTGTGTCCTGATATTCGTCTATCATGTAGTATTTGTGGCGATTTACTAATTCCCTGCGGATTTTTTCGTTATTACGGAGTAGATCGCGCGTTTTTATTTGTAGGTCGGCAAAGTCAAGTTTACCTTGAGCGAGTTTGTCATTTTGGTATTTCTCAAAGATTTGGGTATAAAGGGTGAGTAAGTCTCGCGTAGTACTAAGCAGAAATTCATCATCTGTTTTGTCCGCTTGCATATCAGGTGATGGCACTTCTTTAATCTTCGCTGCAACTGATTCAAGAAATTTGATTTCAGTCTCAATGGCGGTTGTATCAACACCTTTTTTAAGAAAATTGGTTGTTGCAATGCTACCATTTTTAATAGTAATTAAATCCGCAATCTCTTTAAGCAATTTTAGCACATCGGGCGATCTTGGATTTCGATCCGGTAATATTTCTAATTTTGCGTTTAATATATTGACCTCTGATACATTCTTACCTCTGGCAACCTGTAAAACAACTGTTAGACATTGGCTGAATTCTTCTATATCAGTTTCTGACGGTAGTCCATCTTGAAAAGCGTTTTTCCATACATCTGGAATCTGTTGATCGGTAGGATTAGGATAAACATTTTCTATCAGATTTTCAATTAACTCTCGTTTTTCAACCATATTCGAAAACAGGTCTACCAATTTTTTACGGTTTCCATAGCGTTGCAAAGAATTACGGAGTTCTGAGTGATGTATATCATTTGGGTTCGTTGCTATCTCTTTGAGAGTATTTTTTATAATTTGTTGAAGTAAAAGTTTTTGGTCTATGCCTTGTAGAATACTGAAGTTGGCAGGTGCATACGCTTGAAAGGGGAATTCTCTCAAGATACGTGAGCAGAATGCGTGAACAGTTGAAATAGGTGCTGTGTTCATCTGCTCAATATACTTTTCCCGTATATCTGAATTTTGAGGTTCATTCAGTTTTTGGATAATACGTCCTTTCATCTCGGCAGCAGCTTTATCTGTAAATGTGATGGCGACGATCTTTTCTGGACTAACGTCTGCCGTCCGCAAAATTTCGAGATAGCGGTCAACCAACACAGTGGTTTTTCCCGATCCTGCCCCTGCTGTGACGCAAATATGTTGTTTAATACTGAGAGCTTCTCGCTGGTTAGGTGTAAGGTTCATTTTTTTCATTGTGGTCGCTGATTATTCAGTAAATTGCTAATTGTTTATAGGTAAAGGAACGATTGCTTTTGGGGACATTGAAATGTTTACGGTATCTCCTGATTTTTTTGTTTTAGTGCCCGGGTTATGAATGATGGCTTTGAGTTTCAGCGTGTCTGCTATTTTCAATTCGTATTCCTCAACTCTACCGAGATAGGTCACTGCACCGACTTTCGCGGCTAATCGGTTTAGAGTAGCGTTTCCATTTAGGTGAATCGTCTCTGGACGAATGGAACAGCTTACCTCTTGTCCAGGGATGAAATTATGATGTACACTTTCGGAGTGAAGCAAACCGACTGATGTTTCAATCGTGGCTTTACCGTTGTCTATTTCTTTAATATTACCTGTTATGAAGTTTGTTTCTCCCACAAAACTTGCTACAAAAGGATCAGCGGGATATTGATAAATTTCGCGCGGGGTGCCGACTTGGACAAAAACACCATCTTTCATGATTGCCATTCGGTCTGCCATAGAAATTGCTTCAACTTGATCATGTGTTACATAGAGAGTCGTGATTTGTGTGCGGTTGTGGATGTCTTTGATTTCGTCTCGTAGGTTTTGGCGGAGTGCAGCGTCCAAATTGCTCAGTGGTTCGTCAAGTAGTAGGACGCTCGGTTCAATTACTAATGCCCGTGCAAGTGCTATGCGTTGCTGTTGCCCACCGGAAAGCGTGTTAACAGGGCGATCGCGGTATTCGGACATCTGGACCATCTCAAGCGCGTCTGTAATTTTTTTATGTCGGGTAGGTTTATCAAGTTTGCGGAGTCTGAGACCATATTCAATGTTTTCAGCGACGGTCATGTGTGGCCAAAGCGCATAGTTTTGAAACACCATGCCGGTGTTGCGTTGGTGTGGTGGAATGTTATTCATCACATCACCGTCGAATCTAAGCTCTCCAGCATCTGGACGATAGAATCCTGCCAGAACGCGGAGCAACGTTGATTTACCACAACCTGAGGGTCCAAGCAGAAAAAACAATTCACCAGGGGCAATAGTCAAGGATATATTATTGACAGCCACGGTGGTATCAAATGCTTTTGTTATTTGGTTTAATTCGACACTAATTGACATATAACAGATACCTCAACCTAACTTAGACGAGACTCACTACTACAGCGTAGGATTGTATAAATAGAATGATGTACTGCTTGTTCATCTATGTTCCTGACGCATCAGAAGTTTATATTGTCCGTTGGGTAGAGTTTGCGAAACCCATAGACGTCAATATAAGAAGACAAGCGTTCGTAGTCGCGCAATTCATAGCGCCTCTTTCTGTTGAATCTCGGATTTTTCCCTTTTTCTTGTAGGAGCGAACTCCTGGTCGCGACATATTACGAACGATCGCGAGCTGGAGCTCGCTCCTACAGAAGAAATCGGGTTGAAAACCCCTCCTACAAGAAGATATATCCTTAACGTATGTGATAAAATGTGTCAGAATGTAGAAAACTAAATAATCCTGGCTTATTCATTTATATCCTTGACGCATCGGAAACCGATAGTGCTTCCTGTCGTGAGGTGATACCATCGGTCGGCAACACGCAGATCGTCAGGACTTCCACCCCAACCACCACCACGTAAAATACGAAAATTTTCATTATCAGGAGCGAATTTTCTGCCGTAACGCGGATTGTTTTTGGGAGACGTTTCATAGAATTCACCGTTATACTCATCAAAACACCATTCCCAGACGTTTCCTGCCGTATCGTATAAATCGAAACCGTTTGGCAGAAAACTCCCGACAGGTGCTGTCCATTTCCACTTATCTACACCACCTACACCACCAAAATTCGCATCATCATGGGTAATTATATCACCGGATGGGTACTTTTTTCCAATGAGATTACCGCGTGCTGCATACTCCCATTCAGCCTCAGTCGGTAGCCTTTTACTTGCCCAGTTTGCATAAGCAACAGCATCACGCCATGTCACATTAACGACTGGACCGTCAGGCTTGTTGAACTTTGGGTCGTGCCACAAAGGTGGTGTCGGATATCCGGTCGCTAATACGAACTGTTGGTAGCGTGCATTTGTAACTTCGTGTATGTCCATATAGAAGGCATCAACAAAAACCTCATGGACTGGATATTCATCTGAGTCCCCCGTGCCTTCCTTCGGATTACCCATCTGAAAAGTTCCGGATGGGATCAGACGCATTTGCGCACCATCAATCGGAGAGACGATTATTTCAGTTATCTCCTTTGACGGGACAGCATTTTGAGAAGTCTCCATACATGCACAAAAGAAACAGATTGAAAGGAGAAAAATGCCCTTCATACTAATTTATTAGGTGTCCTTCCAAATTTAGAGGCAACCTCTGCTGCTGTTTCAATCAATTGTTTTTGTTCTTTTTCGAAAACCGTTCGCACATCAAACCATAACTGCTCATCTTGAACCCGCCCTATGATAGGTGTGCTGCCGTGCCTGAAATATTCCGCAAGTTTCCCAACAGAAATCTTCAACGGATTTAACACTATGGCGACACTCGGTAGTGTTTCAACCGGCAGTGAGCCACTTCCGATTTGCGAATGTGTCTCTGCAATATCAACCGCAACGGTTTCTGCAAAAATTTTTTTGAGTCTGCCTACAATTTCGTTTGCAGTAATGTGCAGATCGTCAATGGGTCGAGTATAACGCTGAAGCATTGGGAACTGTGTTAAAAGGGTATCTGGATTAAAGTAAGCCTGCAAGGTTGCCGATAATGCTGCGATAGTCAGTTTATCTACGCGTAGTGCACGCATCAGCGGATTCTTACGGATTTGCTGAATCCATTCGGCTTTTCCGGCTATAATGCCTGCTTGTGGCCCGCCCAGTAACTTGTCACCGCTAAAAGTTACAATGTCTACCCCCCAAGTTATTCTATCAGCAACAACGGGTTCATGGGGAAGTCCATAGGTAGAAAGATCTATTAGCGCACCGCTGCCTAAATCCTCCATCGTTGGGATACCGTGTTCGGTGCCAAGTTGTGTCAATTCGTTCATTTCAGGTGTTGTTGTAAAACCGACAATCTTATAATTGCTTGGATGAACCTTTAATATGAGTGCTGTATTTTCGTTAATTGCATCCGCATAATCGCGAAGATGCGTCCGATTTGTCGTTCCTACCTCCCTGAGAATAGCCCCACTGGCTATCATTACGTCAGGGATTCGAAAGGCACCGCCTATTTCAATTAATTCGCCGCGTGATACGATTACTTCTCTGCCTTGTGCTACGGTCTGCAGAGCAATTAACACAGCTGCTGCATTGTTATTAACGACTGTTGATGCTTCACATCCTGTTAATTGTTGAAGGAGGGGTTCCGTAATCCTATCTCTGTGCCCACGCTTGCCTGTTTCAATGTCATACTCCAAGTTGACGTAATTCTGTGCTGCTTCTTGAAGACTTTCACACGCAGTAGGCGATAGCAAGGCGCGACCAAGGTTTGTGTGCGTAACAGTTCCAGTTGCGTTAACGACGGTACAGAGTGAAGAACAGGTCTTCTCCTCAATTCGTCGGCGCGCCAACGCGGCGTATTCTTCTAATTTGGGCAGTTCCGGTTTCGTATTTCCCTGAAGTATTTGGTCTCGAATGTCAGAAACGATTGACCGTAGTGCTGCTGTTACAAGTGATCGAGCGTAAGAATTTTGCAGTGCCTGTATCTCCGGCAGCGATAGAAGTTTTTCAATCGCCGGGAGTTGGCGCAGCAAGATTTTACCATTATCACTGTTTTGTTCATCTGTTTTGATAGTCAATTTCTTTTCCAAAATAAATGGGATAGTTGTATCGAAAAAGTGCTTACTTATCTATTTTAACGTGAGTTTAATAATTAAATTGAATATAGTAGGTTGGGTAGAGCGAAGCGAAACCCATAAATCAACGCTATGAATGCCTTTTGGCGGAATACGCTTTTGGTATTCCGCATGATTCAGCCAAATCAA